>OMIX01000057.1 GCA_900299195.1 Deltaproteobacteria bacterium | reverse complement strand
TTTAGGAACTGTTTTTTTAGTTTTCTGGTTGTTCTGTTTTTTAACCTCTCACCCCTTGGGAAGTTTTTTTGGAGCCCTTCTTTTTGCCATACATCCTGTACAAGTGGAATCTGTAGCTTGGGTCAGTAGTTTGAAAGAACCTCTTGGGGGCTTTTTAGGTGTACTTGCCTCAATGTTATTTCTCATCGGAGAGGAAACACCCCCCAGATCTAAAACTTTCAAATTTCTTTTTACACTTTCGACCGGAGTCTTTCTCTTAAGCTTGTTGTCTAATCCCTCTTCCATAGCCTTTCCTCTCATTCTTTTAGCTATTTTGTTTTTTCTTTATAAAAAGGAACGCTTCATTCACGGGGCTAAAGGGCTGGTAGTTTGGATTTTAATCGCCCTACCCTTTTTCATAATTTCGAATCAATCCTTACCATGGTCTCACTCGACCCCACCTCATTTAATTCTCAAAGAGAAAGTACTTCTGGCTTTAGATTCTTTGAGTTTCTACTTTAGCAAAATAGTGCTCCCGATTCATTTGGGCGTTGATTATGGGAGAACCCCGGAGTGGGTGCTCAATGACACTTCTATCCACACGACAGCGGCTCTTTTTTTTGTTTTTTTGCTAGCGCTCACCCTGTTTTTACGGTGGTACAAAATCCAATGGGCGTTAGCTTCAGGATCCCTATTCATTTGCGCTCTTCTACCCGTTTTTGTTTTAAACCGAAAAGTTTTTCAAGCTTCATCTAGCGTCGCTGATCGAGATCTCTACTTAGCTCTTTTAGGTGCCAGCTTAGCGGTAGCCTTTTTAATCAAATATTTTTCCCAAAAAACCTGGGTTACCCTCGGCCTAACGTTATTCTTGGTGGCGTTAGGCACACGCTCTTATTTTCAAACGGGCTATTGGAAAAACTCAATGCGACTGCTGACGCACGCTCTTGAAATAAACTCTGAAAGTTCCATAGCCCATTACTCTTTGGGGTATTACTACGAGCGGGAGGAAAGTTATGACAAAGCGATTTCTCACTATCAAGCCGCCGGTGCCTTGGACCCTCAAATAGCCAATTTTCATCGCTTAGGGGAAATTTATTTAGTTTTAAAACAATTTGACCAGGCCAAATACCATTTTGAACAGGCGCTCTTACTCAACCCTCTTTCCTCCTCAAGCTATCAGGGCTTGGGGCTAAGCTATCTAGGATTGGGAAATCGCCTTTTGGCTCAGGATAATTTCGCAAAAGCGAATGCTCTATCTACTAGGACTCTGGCTTCTTCTAATATTTTGCGTTCTTACGCTCGAGAAAAGACACTCTCAAGAAAATCAAACAAGCATCGAAAATCTAAGTAATGTTTAGCTTACTAGAAATAAACTCACACTCAGAGTTACAACTTACGAGTGTGGCCGTAGGTTCGAATGAAGATTTTACGCTTAGAAAATGAACTTTGCGCAGTCCGTCTGAAGTCGTCACTAATTTTGTACTGATCTGCGCACACAAGACATAACCACTGCACATCAAGAAGTCGGTTACGGTGTTCATAGCGTTCTACATCGGGTGCTGTTTTGTGACAGGCTTCACACTCGGTTCGATGGTGATGGTCGTGGATCTTACTCCCATCTTTGGCTTTATCTTTTGTCCCGTGAGCCTCTTTGCGTTTCATCTCACTGCTTTTTAGCCCGGCTTTTTTAAGTGCATCACCTAAACTCATGGTCTCTATAAAACCAAAAACTTGTGGGCAAATCAAGAAAGATTCTCGTCTATCAAGCAGGAGCTGAAACTCTAACTTAGGTTTCACTTACGGAAAATAAAGAAAACCGCACCCACCATCATCGCAAACCCTAAAAGAGTGTTCCAGCGAAAGGGTTCTTTCAAATAAACCACTGAAAAAATACTAAACACAATAAGAGTAATCACCTCTTGAATTAACTTTAACTGAACACCGGTAAAATGAGAGTGGCCCATCCGATTGGCAGGAACCTGAAGACAATATTCAAAAAAGGCTATCCCCCAGCTGGCTAGAATCACAATCCATAGTGGACTGTGTTTATATTTCAAATGCCCATACCAAGCAAAAGTCATAAAAATATTCGATAGAATAAGCAAAAGGACCGTTTTCATGGTTTCTCACTCTTTCACAAAAGAAAACTTGGGAAGAGCCATGGTGCAACTTCCTCCCGAAGCAGATATTCTACCGGTGCCATCCGAAACCAGACGTCCTGAAAAAACTCCAGAGATTGTCACAGGACTATTCAATTTGATCCCTTTGCTCGTGTTACCTTGAGAAGGAGGCGAGAAAGGTTCAGATACCAAATCTGGATCATTCGTTTGAGAGGCGGTGCTAAGATAAAGAAAGACAGTTTCATCTCCCACATTAGTGCAAGATATCGAAGTTCCATCCACTCCCACCGTCTGAGTTCCCTGAGGGCAGAAGTCTTCCGTATAGACACTAGTAAATAAACACGAATCTCCGCCAGTCACATTAGGCCGAAAGGTAAATCTCTCGCTCATTTTAAAAATCAAACAAGAATAAGTTCCATCATAACTCCGGTCTTTATTGTCAGTCACACCCAAAGTTGGGAACCCAAAAACATCATAAAAAATCGCAATATCTTTACTGAAAATAAGTTTAGGACTAGTGCAGTAAGGGCTCGTAGAAACATACATGGCGAAAACTTTGGAATTTAAACTGGCAGGATCGAGGACAGCAAAAACGGGGAAAGACAAAACTCCCATCCAAATTAGAATCAGGAACTTCATAGGTTGATCTATTGTGACCCCATTCGAATCGTGATGTTGGTATCCGTCGGAATATCTCCACATCGAGATATGGAAATCGCCATTAGGATTAAGACACCTACAAGCACCCATCGAAGAGTCATTTGTTTCATAAGCGTGACACAAGTATATCAAACGGTCCCATAGGTGTCAGGCTCTTTAACTTTTCTATCTCAAACCAAGACTCAACGCATCGACTGAGCTTCACTGTTAGGCTTCCAGGTAAAAAGACATCACTTCATTGACATCTCCAGAGCCAATATTCGTCGCTTCCTCACCCATGCAAGCCTAAGTCTAGTGGCCTCCAACTTGAATAAAGAAAGAGGAATCTCGGGCCTAACTAGGCTCAAAAAGTTGGAGCGGACGTACTGTGAAAAGTAGACAATCGGAATACATTTTTGTGATCTTGTGGATCTTGGTTTCAATTCCTGTTTTTGGAGGACAATGCTTTATCAAGATTCTCAACGAAAAGAACAGCGGTGAAAAAATTACTCTTCAGTTCTCTTCCAAACTAAAATCTCAAAAACAGTGTCAAACGCTAGCTAAAATGCACCGCCCAAACTTTAACCCGAACCTCGTTAAATTCAAAATTGTGAATTATCAATGGGTTCCATCTCAGACCAGTCAAGTGGCTCGAAAGAAAATTAAATCTCATTTAGCTGTTGCTAAACGAAAAAAATCAGGCGTACGACGCTCTTCACATCGTTTTTAGAATTTCTTCAGATTTTTTTCTTGATGAAATAAAGCTTTCTCTTCGAGAACTCCAGGGATCTCTCCAAGATAGCCCCGGAGCCATCAGGGCCTCACATAAAATGAGCATTCTCTTGATATCCTCTAAATGAACAAACTCAGGAGCAGGTCCCCATTCTCCTGCCGACTCAGGTCCCCCTTCAAAGGATTGATTATGATAATTGCCAAGAGGGATCGAAATACCCATCGCCCGTAGACCAAAGGCCAGAGCTGCGGTAGCTTCACAGGTCCCCCCATCCATCATTCGTCTCTGAAATTTCCCTCGCAAACTCTTTTCAGCCACTTGGGTTAAAACCTGAACCAATCCGGGATCAAACGGTGTCGCCCTATCCCCCAGGCGAACCACAGGACCTTTGCCTATCAAAGCTCCAGGCAAGGTTCTTGAAGTTTCCAAACTGATCACAGCCACCGATTCTTTATGGGAAGTAAGCCACTCTAATTCGAAATGGCCTATGGTTCCGATAAATCCCACTTCCTCGGCTCTAGAAATGAGGCCCAAAAAAGGGATATCACTGCCTTTAAAGTGTTTGGCTAAACTTAATATGGCAAAAACACCCACAAGATCATCGGCAGCTTTTGTGTAAACCACTTTTTGTTTTTCCCAAACCGGAGCACTGAATGCAAAAGCTCCAAAAATGTCTTGAGCTGGAACCTTTAAAGCCTTGGCTCTCTCATTTTTCATAACGACCAGCGAACTCTCCAGTGCAGTATCCGATTTATTTAACTTGGATTTACTGAGAGTTCCTTCCGCAAACACTCCTTCAGCAGTCGATAGCCAAACTCTAGCCCCATTCAAAAATTTCCTAGGAGTTCCCCCCAACCACTTCACCTGTAGCGTTGTGGGAGTCACCCATTTCACCCCATGAAATCCCGGATGATCCATGTGAGCGATAAAAAACCTCACAGGCTCATGGGTCGCCTTTTTTAATTTATTGAAATAACTTTCCTTGGAATCAGCTCCCAAGACCAGATTTCCATGCGGATCTTTGAAATATTCTATTTTTTCCCTGTCACCAAATTCGGTCACAAATCGAGCCACATGCCCTTCACGGAAAGGAGCCGTAGGTTGCGAAAGAAGGTTCCACAAAAGCTTTTTATCGAATTTAATCATCCGTTATTCCTTCTTGATACTTATCAGAAATTTTGAGGGGATATTAACTTGATACCTCTTTGCAAAATTTCCCTGATTCGTCGCAACGGCCACATGTTCCGTGGAATCAATATAAATGAGATTCTCATTCACCGGGACGTCGTCAAATGTTTTTACAAACGGAAGTGAATAAGATTTTTTTCCAATGGTCACTGAAACTTTTTCTCCTAGCTGATACTTGGCATTTAAAAATGCCGATGCAGTCACATCGGTAATCAAATTGCCAAAGGGGCCATCCAAAGCCACCACCTCACCCACAACTTCAGTTTCACTCACTTTCAGAATTTTCTTATCGAGCCTAACGATCTTATCTATTTCAGGGCCAATGGACGTCCAATCTTCCCCTCGAGCTAACTTAGCTGCTACGGGACAATAAACGTCTCGCCCCATGAAAGTGGAAACTAGACTTTTACTTTCAATCCAATCGACATTTTTTATCTCCCGGACTTTCTCAATCCCATCTCTTTCAGCAATAAGAGATAATGAGCCATTGTCTGAACCCACAAAGTATTGACCCCGTTTAGTTTTGGCAACGATCGGTCGTGTTGTTTTCTCAGTGTGCCTTTCCACTAAAATCACAAACACACTGCCCACCGGAAAGTAGGGGGTGCTATTAGACAAAAATCTCGCAGCATCACGAACTGAAAACGCGGGAAGTTGATGGGTGATATCCACAAACGTAAGATTGGGTTGAACTTTTAACATGACCCCTTTGCAAATTCCAATCCCATCATCCAACGTTCCAAAATCGCTCACCATCGCCACCGGAGCCAAACCCATTGGGTTTTTGTCGTAATTCACAAATAGTCGACCCGATGAAGCACACCCCACGAGAATCAAGGAACAAACAAGTCTTAGTATTTTACGAGCCATGTTCGAGAAGATACCGTTTCCCCTCGGCTTAGACAAAGTTTTTTATTGGCTCGATTATGTTTATTCCTCATTTTTAAGGTAATATAGTGCCATGCATTTTACTCCTCCTAAACACACTAAAATCTGGGGGCTGACCGGAGGGATTGGCTCTGGAAAATCTTTAGCAGCCCGTTTTTTTAAAGAGGCCGGAGTTTCTGTGATTAACTTAGATCTCTTGGGCAAAGAGATCCTAGATAACGATCCCGATGTCGCTCAGGAGCTTAAAAATCTTTTCGGCAGTCACATAGTAAAAAATGGCGTCCTCGATAGAAAAGCGATCAGAGAGCTCGTTTTCAATTCTCCTTCTCACCGAAAAAAACTGGAGCAGATTCTTCACCCCCGTATTTGGAAGAAATTTGAATCTGAGACCCTTCGAGAGGCTAACCAAGGGGTGAAACTTATTTTGTGTGAGGCCGCTTTGCTGATCGAGCATGCCCACAGTCAGTTATTCCCACGCTTAATTGTTGTTTTGGCTAGCACAGACATTCGAAAACGCCGTGTCCATCAACGTGATCAAATGGATTTTTCTCTCATTGACCAGATTTTACAGACTCAAGTGGATGATGAGGCCCGAAAAAAATCAGCCACAGATCTTTTAATCAACGAAGGAACGCCCGAGGATTTGAAAAAATCCGTATTGAGCCTGATTGCAAACTGGAAACAAAAAAATATTCTTTAAGATTTTTGAGATTGCGCCGTAGCAGCCATCACTAAATTTTTCATCAGCATTGCGATCGTCATAGGGCCAACCCCGCCTGGTACAGGAGAAATCGCATGCGCTTTAAGTTTGACCTTCTCAAAATCAACATCGCCCACTATTTTTCCGTCGACTCGATTAATGCCAACATCCACAACCGTTGCACCCGGCGATACCATTTCCTCTTTGACAAACCCGGGTTTCCCCAAAGCCGCAATAATAATTTCAGCCCGTTTCAATTCCTCAGGTAAATCGACCGTTTTTGAGTGACACACAGTCACCGTGGCATTGACATTCAAAAGTAATTGGGCCATCGGTCGACCGACAATTTCACTTCTACCTATCACTACCGCCCGTTTCCCTTCGACAGGAATTTGATAAAAATTAAGCATCTCTAAAATCCCAGCCGGCGTGCAAGGAACAAACCGAGGTTTTCCCTGCAGCAACAATCCCGCATTTTCAGGATGTAACCCATCGACATCTTTTCGAGGATCAATACTACATAGCACTTTGGCTTTATCCATGTGCTTGGGCAAAGGCAATTGGACTAAAATTCCAATCACATCTTTGTCACGATTCAAATTAAGAATTTTACCCATCAACTCATCTTCGCCCAGGGTCTCTGGAAAAACGAGCGTCTCTCCACGAAGCCCCAATTCTAAACAGCGTTTCTCTTTGCTTCGAACGTAGGATTGGGATGCAGGATCCTCGCCTACTCTGATAAAAACAATTCGGGGAACAAAAGAGAGCAAAGAAACGTCCAATAGGAGTTTCTTGTAAACCGATTCTGCTACTGCTTTGCCATCAAGAATGAGAGGTTGAGTCATGTGGTTGTCCCGATCTGAGTGGAAGCATGGCAATTGCAAGCTCCACTGTCAATCAAATCCATGGTGAAACCGTTTGAAAAAGAGACCAAAAATGTCACTTTCAGAAATGCCCTCAACCCTTGGTATTTACGCTGTATTTTGGATCCCTCACTCTAATATAATGCTTCGCATAAAACCTTCGAGACATTACTCTCAAATTTTGGTAAAACCTCTCCCATGGCAGGTTTTTCGGGATATCAAAGATGGGGTCTTTCTCTTAGTATCTTCCTTGGACTTTCTCAAGTCACTTGGGGATCAACTCCTTCTCCTAAATCGATCACAGCTAACATCAACACAGCTTTTGGAACCACTTTAAACCGAGAGGACCGTCAAACCTCAATTACCCTAACTCCAGAACTGACCTACAGAACTCAGCCCAAAAGTCTGATTCACTTTGCAACGATCATCGACCGTCCCACCAACCCCTATAGCCAATTTCAAATCCCTGTGGTCTCTTTGAGTGGAGTTCGAGAATTAGATCCTTCAGGGGCGTTAAACCCCCAAGTGTCTCTTTCTTTCTCCGCCCTTTCTCTAGACAAACTAGGTTCCGAGGGACTCTCGCTCAGAACTCGGCCCGCTATGGGAGCTTCTCTTTCTCTTTTCTCTTTTTTAACTCTTTCGGGAAGACTGGGACCTTACTTAATTCTTTCTCAATATGCTCAATTTACAAATGGGGAACCCAAACCCAAATACGGCATCAACGAACTTATTTCTGCCAATCTCACTGTAGCATCGTTTAGAGCTGAAGTTGAAGTTGCTTTAGACCAAGCTTACACCACATTTTGGAGAAATAATTATAGCTCTACCGAATCCCTAGCCTACCTTTTTTCCGACACTTTCAGTCTAGGAGTTTCTCATTCTTTACTCTCAAGTGTCGTCGATGACACGACGGGCTTTTACCGACGGGTTCAAGTTTTTGACAGCCGTCAATCAAGAATTTCCATGTTCTTGGATGTCGCGCTGTAATTTAAGGGGGGCTCATGATCCAATCGGGAACTAAAACAATGATTAGACTTATCATTTTGGCCTTCGTCTTGGGAGGCTGCGCAAAAGAGCGGCCAATCAAATACGTATTGAACAATGGTCGCCGATTACCTAAAACCTCTTTCCAAGGGACGTTTCTGTTCCAAAAGACAATCACCAATATAAAATACGCTGGGAAATCGACCCAAGAAATCCCCACGGGAAGTTACGAAAATTCTAACAAATTAATCCAGTTTGAAATCAAAGAGAACACATTAGATATCGTAGCCATTGATCCGTTGTTTAAAGAAGAAAGAGCTGCATTAAAAAGCTCACTTCTCGCAAGTTTCGGGGTTAAACATGTAGACATTTTAAGAAAGCAAAATTCTGAAGGACAGGACACTCACGAAGAGGAAGAGACAGAAACGAGACGCCCCTGGAGAGAGAGAGCTCTGATGGTGATTGATCCTACCAAAGATTCTCAAGACTCTTTTTCTTCTCAGAGTCGGTACGCCAACACTCCAGATCATATTGATCTCGACCCCAACTCAGGTGCCATTAACATGGATGTCACCTATCAGCTTCAAGATGAAACTCAAATCTCATTACGATACAGTTTTCTACCGTATTCCGCCTCCACCACTTACATTCCTAAGCACTATCCCGACAAGCTCGCGCTAAGGTTTGGTTTTTTTCACACCACCACTTTACAGTTCGATCAATATGGCCGAATCCTGGAAAGTCAGGCCAAAAAAAACACGGTGATGAACCGTTGGAACACTGAAAAAACCATTGTTTACTATTTGTCGAAAGATTTTCCCGACCATTTGAAATCTGCCGCTTTCCAAGTGTTTGAACAATGGAACCAAGTTTTTCAATCGGCCATTGGGAAAAAGCCCTTGGAGCTTAGAGAAAACACGGGACAGGAATTGGGTGATCTTCGATACAGCATGATCCACTACGATCCCACAGTGGATGCCTCTCATGGAATTCTAGGTTATGGGCCCAGCTACACCCACCCACGAACCGGAGAAATCGTAAAAGCTGATGTAATCTTATACGGTGGCGTTTTAAAATCCTCGATTGCGCGAGAAAGAACTTGGTCTAGCATTTTGTCCTCAGACTCTACTTCAAGAGTCACTGCGCCCTCGACTATTTCACCCCAACGGGCACCGGTTGAACCCCTCTCACCCGTGAAGTTTGTCGGTAATCCGCAGGTGTTAAAAACTCGTCTTCAATCGGTTAATACTGAATATGTTGCGCTTCTTTCCAAACCACTAAGCCCATTAAAAAATCTAGCTGTTCTTAAGCAAAGGCTATTAAATGAACATCGCAACAGCATGACCCGATTAACAGAAGATGTCTTAACTCAAATACACAACGGAATTTCGACATCCAAATTATCAGATGAAGAGCTTGAAATAGCTATTTTCACTCCTCTTCTAACGCACGAGTTGGGACACAACCTAGGACTCCGACACAACTTTATGGGATCAGCCGACAGAGCTCATTTCAGCAAAAATTCTAAAAGCTCATCGGTAATGGATTACGGATTCCTAACTTCTGAAGAGCCTTCTGCTCCCGGTCTCTACGACGCTGCAGCAATTGAAGTCGCTTATGGAAAGAGTGAAGCCAAAGTAGAACAACTCTTTCAAGAGAATTTCTATTATTGTACTGATGAAAGTGTGATGAGTTCGGCCCATGGACTGTGCCATCAATTTGATTCCGGCAGCACACTGACCGAAATTATCCAATCTCAATTTAATCGTTATATGGCTTCATGGGCCTTCAACAACCTTCGAAATGATCGAGTCTATTTCAACATGCCGGGTTCTATAAACCAGTACGTTAACAGGATTCAAATGTACTTGATTCCTTTTAGGCTGATTTACGACAACGCAGATGCCATCTTACGAGCAAATCAAGATAAGTCTTTAGAAAATTTATGGAGACTTTTACAGCAGCGAATCGAAGCTGATAAGAATTCAGATCCTAAAAATATTGAAGTCATTAAGATTTCTAAAGGCGTTAAACTTAAAGAAGCTTCAGGCGGAATTTCGCTATCTCAGGAATTTCTTGAAGTTAACATCGATACTTCGAAGATTGCAGCTCTGGTTAAAGAGGCCCAACAAGCAAAAACTTTAGCTTATCAAGCTCTAATGACCGTGATTTTAAATACCAATCGACCCGATTACAATTTAGCTAATGGGATAACGCAGGATTTAGAAATTCGCGGAGTTATTTTAGACAAAATGGTGGCTCTGCAATTAGCCGGTTTTCAAACTCCTGACCCCGTTGAGTCTAACTCATCTATATCGCTTTTTTCTTCCTCAGAAGGAGGCGAATTCAAAAAATTTCTGGTCACGTTACTTTCAGATACGGCAATCTCAGAAACCAACGCTTCCGATTCTACAGTTTTTCAAATTTCGCCTTCCGATGCCAATTTGAAAGAAATAGCTTTAGAAATCATCTCGAGTGAACTGTCGGTTTCGGGAACTGATGTATCTGCAAGAAAGCTACTACAAGTAAGCCAAATTGCATTGGATAAAAACTCATCCCTCCTCTTGAGTGAACAAACCTTTAGAGAAAAAGCTAGAAAACTCTACCAAGCTTTTTTCAAACCGGGACTTTCGGAGGATGAACGTACCCAACTGACTGCCCAACTTGAGCTCAATCAAATTGAACGAAATAAAGCATCAACTATCGCTGCCACTCCAGCTTTTCTGGAAGGCGGAATCTACTTCGTAGCTCCAGTGGCTTTGCCCGAGTTAGGTTTAGAATCAGCTGCAGGGCATTTGATAAGAGACAACCTCAATGTTTTAGAGGACATGATGTCTGCAATTAAAACTTTAATCACTGAAAATAAAGCTTTTATCGAAACAGAATCCCAGAAACCGATAGCTGAACGAGATGAAAAAAAACTAGTGGAAGCCATTGGGGCGATTGAGATGTATCAACAAACTTCTCAAAGCATCACTCAACTAGCAGAAAACGAACGTTTGTTCTTGGAAAAATTTTACAAGATTTCTAACCAGAGATAATACGCTAGAGCCCTACTTCAAAGACTTTTCAAGGGTCGTTCCCAATGGGGGAAAGATAGGAAATTCAATTGAGGTGTTTCGGCATTCCTCAATTTTTTGGGCAAGGTCTTTAACATCCATGCATAAGGTAGCCATTCCAAGCTCACCCCATTTTACAGCAAGCTCAACTTGACCATCATTGGCCTCGCCGTATCTCATCTGTTTTGGAATCACGATCGTTTTTTTCTTGAGTCGATACAAACGGGATAACATTCCAGTCCCGCCATGGGAAACCACCAACTCAGCGTCAGCCATTTTTTGATCCAGTTCTTGGGGGGACATCATTTTTACATGAGGAAATTGGGGAATGTAAAAACCAGAACCTATTTGGCCAAAGAAAGGGTACTTGGCAGAATCAGAACAAAAAAGACCATCACACTCTTCAATCAGAGGATCAAAGTGCCCCGTAGAAACGGTGACAAAGATCATAGAACCCACCCAGCATACTTAGCTTTCGAGCCAAATTGAGTCAGAAGTTCATCCCATTGAACATAAATGTCTTGGCAGATGGGGTATAAAAGTTTGGCCGTAATGCTCGGATTTTTCACCTGATTCATACACTCAATATGATAAATCTGGGCTCCCAATAATTTCGCCCAAAAACAAAAAGGCACTACATTACTCGCCCCCAGAGAAACCACTTTAGCTGGCCTAAGCTTCAAAGCCAGACTGAAAGCTTTCATCAGATGAAAAGCCATCGAAAAGGGATTAAGAACTCTCAGTTTTCCAAACCATTTAAAAAGATGAGGAAGCCGGTAAACAGATAACCCCTCAGCTTCCAAAGAATCGATGTCAGGTCCCAGCGTTGTAATAATGGCTTGGGGCGATTGCTTTAATTGCTCCATGAGCATTAAAGCATTATGCAAATGTCCACCCCTATCGGTGATGAGAACAAAATGTGTTCGCTTCATGATTTTTATAATGCGCGTTCGAAATTAAGATAGCGATTTTGACGAAATCCAGAATTTTTAAAAAACCGCTGTGAACCTTCATTATTATGTTCAGTATTTGCCCAGAGAGCTTTGGCTTTTTCACGTTGAGCAATCTTGACCACTTGGTCTAAAATGTGTTTCCCCACTCCACGTCTTCTAAACCGCTCCTCTACATAAAGTTCGTCGATATAGATAGTCAGCCCACCCTTTTCGACACTGTGATATCGAGTCAGAATCACATAACCGATTTTTTCGGGGCCCTGTTTGATAAAATAAGGAGTAGCCAAGGCTTCGTTTCGAAACAAACTTTTTAGCCCCTCTTCAATATTTACAATGGCCTCAAAATCTCCTTCAAACCGGTATAAGGCCTCAATGTAGTCTTTGAGAAGCTCAGATTCTTGAGGGGTGACTTTGATTAATTCAACAGAATTTTGAAATGAATTGGACATGTCCCAATTATAATCCAACTCCCACAAGACTCAAACAGGAGACTAAAAAAGGTGTTTAATGCACTCATCCATCTTGGAAACTAAAATGATGTTGAGTCCCTTTTTTACTTCAGGCTCAACTTCTTTAAGGTCCCTAGCGTTCTGTTTCGGCAACAAAACCGTTTTCATGTTGGCTCGTTTAGCCGCTAGAAGCTTTTCTTTAATTCCTCCCACGGGCAGAACTTTACCCGAGAGCGTCAACTCACCTGTCATCGCAATGCCCGACTTCACAGGTTTCTGAGTCACGAGGGAGTACAAACTGGTTGCCATCGTGATCCCCGCTGAAGGACCATCTTTAGGCGTTGCCCCTGCGGGAACATGTAAATGAAGGGAAAATCGATCAAAGTATTTTTTGGGTAATTCCAGTTGAGTCGATTGTCCTCGAACATAGGTATAGGCAATATTGGCCGACTCCTGCATCACTTCCCCTAAACTCCCCGTTAGAACTAAGCCGCCTCTGCCTTCTACTTGAGCACTTTCAACTGAGAGAACATCAGAGCCATACTGAGTCCAAGCCAATCCGACGGCTGTTCCAATGTGTTTGTTTTGGTAAATATCTTCAGGAGGAAAGGGAGGTAAGCCCAACAGCTTTTCTAACGATCTCGCATCACTCACTACGACACCATCGGTCTTTCCACTGGCGATTCGATAAGCCGCTTTACGACACACTCTTGAAATTTGTCTTTCTAAAACGCGAACCCCAGATTCTCGAGCATATTGTTGAACCAATAGCTTGAGCCCCTTTTCTTGAAACTTCACCTGTTGGGCCTTCACCGCATTTTTCTTGAGCTGTTTAGGAATTAAATACTTTCTAGCAATATTGAGTTTTTCCCCGTCGGTATAACCCGACAACGTGATCACTTCCATTCGATCTAATAAAGGAGCTGGAATGGTATCAAGTGAATTGGCCGTGGTAATAAAGAAAATTTCCGAGCAATCAAACGGCAAATCAAGATAATGATCCAAAAAGTCAGTATTTTGCTCCGGGTCTAAAAGCTCTAGCAACGCAGATGCCGGATCTCCTCCAGTATAGGAAGTGCCGATCTTATCAATTTCATCAATCAAAAATACCGGATTCTGAGTTCCAACCCGCTTCAAACCCTGGATAAGTTTTCCGGGCATAGCCCCCACATAAGTTCTCCGATGACCTTTAATTTCGGCCTCATCTCTCATCCCCCCCACAGAAAATCGAATGAACTTTCGGTTTAGCGCTTTAGCAATAGACTTGCCTAAGCTTGTCTTGCCGGTTCCAGGAGGCCCCACAAAACAGAGGATTGTTCCTTCAGAAGTTTGCTTAAGTTTTCTCACAGCTAAAGACTCTAGGATTCTTTCCTTAACGTCTTTAAGCCCGTAATGATCTTTTTCTAATACTTCTCTTGCTTTCTTTAAATCGTAGGACTCTTTTGACCGCACTCCCCACGGCAATGAAGTCACCCAATCTAAATAGTTGATCGAGACAGAATATTCCGAGGATTGCTCCGCTAAAGTTGAAATTTTTTCGATTTCTTCTTCAATTTTGTTCTTAGCCTCATCAGGCAAAACTTTTTGAGTTAATCGCTCCCTAAACTTTTCAATGATTTTATTTCTATCTCCACCATTTCTTCCGAGTTCTTTTTGAATGAGTTTCAATTGTTCATTCAAATAAAACTCTCTTTGGGCCGCAGAAACTTTTTGATTGATCTCGTCAGAAATTCTTCGTTGTACCGATTGAACATCTTCCTCTTTTTTTAACAACAAGAGCAACGAGTGAAGCCGTTCTTTGACTTCGGCTTGCGCGAGAAAATCTTGATAATCTTTAACATCCCGAATGAGCACCGAAGCCATGAAGTCTGCCAATTTACCCGGGCCATCGATATTCACCAACGCCACTTTGACTTCTTCAGAAATCAACGGATTGTCTTTGGAGATTTGTTTGAATCTTGAAAGACAACTACGGATTAAAGCTTCAAGTTCAGTTCCCTTTTCAACCTCTTCGTATAAATACTTCACTGAAGCGACATAAAAAGGTTCGGTACTGAGCATTTCTTTAATTTCAAAACGCTGCAATCCCGAGAGCAGAACACTCACTTGATTATCGGGAAGATTAATTTTCTTTAAAATTCTTGCGGCAACTCCATAACGATGAAACGGAGTTTCTTTAACTGTCTTTTTCTTGTCTGAAACTGAATGAGTCGAAACTACACCTTCTACTGGTAAACCACTGATCGAGGTCGACGGACCGGAGGCAACATTAACCGCTTCAGGATCTCGGTTCATGATCACACCGAGAACCCCTCCCTGCTCCATGACCTTCTCTAATGTCTTTGTAAGTTTACCTTCAGGTAATATCAGAGGAACCATCATCCCCGGAAAAAGCGTGGTATGAGCCACAGGCAGTAAAAAAAGATGAGGTGGCAAAATCTCATCTACCGAGACTAAGGGCGAAATGGAAGACTTAGCTGCAGCCAAATCCCCTTGATCCCCTGCTTTGTCCTCAACCTCTTTGGTCTTTTTATCATCTAACATATGCGAAGATATAGTAGGTTCAGAACGACGAGAGTCAACCCCATTGAGGTGATTTATTTAAAAGCTCAAAAAAAAGAAAAAACCACCGATCGTCCAACGGTTTCGGTGGTTTAAGAAAGAGATAAACTACTGTAATTACTTGGCTGCTGAACTAGAACTTGGAATTGAGGTCACAGGACGTCCAGCCAAGCAGGCGCTAATATACTCGAATATTTTGGCAGAACGATCGACCACCACTGGATTTTGGGGGACCGAGGGTGCTGAACTCGATGTCGCCGGGGTATTGGTTGAATTCGTGTGGTTATTGGCAGATGGATTTTCAGCCAAAGACACCTGACTTAACAAAACAAAACTAATCACAACTAAAAGCTTCTTCATGAGCCAACTCCTATTTCAGTAAAAGACGAGATTGGTTGCTCACCCAATCACATCGACAGCTAGTTTTGCAATGGCTGTACCATCGAATCTAACGCCTACTAGCCTCTTAAAAACTGTCTTGAGGAATGACACTGTTTCAGCTTCTCTCCCAGCTCCCCAGTAACTTATTGAATTTAAAAGAGCTTAAGTGTCTACCTTTTAAACATCTGATTTCTCTCGAAAAGGTCAAATTACGTCTTTTATTTGGATTTCCGCAGACTTGGCCACCGTTCCTTGACCGTTCTAAAAACCAAGGCTATCCTCTGCTCTCTTGTTTTTTTAACTTTAGAAAGCGAGGCAGTCATGGATACTTTAGTACAAAAGCCAGCGCCAGAATTTAAAACTAATGCGTTGGTAGGAGAAGACTTCAAACAGATCTCTTTATCGGATTACAAAGGTAAATGGGTTTGTTTGTTCTTTTATCCTCTAGACTTTACCTTTGTTTGTCCCACTGAAATCACCGCTTTTGATAACGCTTTTAAGTCTTTCAAAGAAGCTAATTGCGAAATCTTGGGCTGTTCAGTCGACAGTCGATTCAGTCACTTGGCCTGGGCCAGAACCCCACGAAAAGAAGGTGGAATTGGAAAACTTCAATTCCCTCTGCTCGAAGACTTAAATAAAGACATCGGCAGAAAATATGGAGTTCTTTTAGATGCGGGTATCACTTTGAGAGGTTTATTTCTTATCAACCCTCAAGGCGTAGTTCAATACCAATTGGTTCATGATTTAGGCATTGGAAGAAATACTGAAGAAGTGCTTCGCGTCTTAAAAGCTCTTCAAGAAGTAGCAAAAACCGGCGAGGTTTGTCCGGCTAACTGGGAACCTGGTAAAAAAACCATGAAACCAGATCCAGTGAAGTCTAAAGATTATTTTCAGAG
>OMIX01000056.1 GCA_900299195.1 Deltaproteobacteria bacterium | reverse complement strand
CCTTCCATCTGAGCTCCTGCTCTGGCGATGTTATTTGTATAGACCCCATACTCACTGAAAAATCCACTTTCCGCGGTTCCAATGTTGCCCAGCATCACTTGAGCCTCTCCTTTTCTGGACTTCTGAATCATTCTTCGGTAAGCCGGAACCCCTTGAGAGGCCAGCACACCAATAATGGCAACCACAATCAGCAATTCCACTAGAGTGAAACCCTTGGAACTAGCTAGAGTTTTTTTATAACCTTTCAACATACGTGTCTCCTTATCTCCGTTATTTAAAACTTAAACCGATAAAATGTGTTTAGTGTGATGAGTTTAGTGTGGACTGACCAAGCCGAATACGTGCTGCTAAATTCTAATTAAAAGTATAACGGAAACCATGGAGGAAAGGTTAAGTTTTTTATAACGCGTTTTTTAAAAAAATTATCTCGTGCGTAAAAAAAGCCGATTGTGAAAAACTCTTCACAATTTATAAGACGTTGAGTGTCAAAAGTTTTTACTTCTTTTTTAGAAACTTTTTTGCATAGCCAAGTTTGGTCACTTGCTTTCCTCGACTAATCACCAAACTCTCTGGAGGAACATCCCGAGTCACTGTGGTTCCCGAAGCTACATAACTTCCAGCGCCCAATGTTACCGGGGCTATCATTTGCGAATCGCTTCCCACAAAAACCCCATCCTCAATTACCGTTTTATGTTTTTTGACTCCGTCGTAATTGCAGGTAATAAAGCCACAACCCAAATTCACATCTTTTCCAATTTCAGCGTCCCCAATGTAACTTAAGTGAGAGGCCTTAGCCCCATCTTTAAAACTACTCTTTTTTACCTCAACAAAGTTTCCAATCTTCACTTGGCTACCCAAAATTGAACCAGGTCTTAGGTGCGCATAGGGTCCGACTGTCGTCTCGTGACCTATTTTACTTTCCTCAATGACACTTCCCTGTTTAATTTTCACTCTTGAGCCCAAAACAGACTCCTGAACCCGAGATTGCGCTTCAATTCGAGAGGCCCCTCCAATTTTCGATTTAAAAATTCGACATCCACTTTCTATCACAACATCCGAAGCTATTTCACTGTGGGTGTCGATCCAAATATCATCGCTCCCTTGAAGAGTGACGCCATTTTCCATATGAAATTGATTGACCCTTTTTTGTAAAACTTTTTCCGCTTGAGCTAAAGCGATTCGATCATTAATCCCTAGGGTTTCTTCACTGTCCTCAAACAAAACCCCGATCACTTTCTTTTTTTCTCTCACCAAAATCTCTATGGCATCCGTTAGATAAAACTCGCCTTGTCGATTTTGATTTGAAACCTTAGAAAGCGCATTAAACAGCTCTTTGATTTCAAAGCAGTAAATACCTGCGTTTACTTCGGGGATCTTTTTCTCTGATTCTGAGGCATCTGCTTCTTCTCGAATTCCATAAACGGCCTCTGAAGAGTCTCTCAAAATCCTTCCATAACCCTTCGGATTCTGCAATCGGGTCGACACTAAACTGCAAACTGCATTTTGTTTTTCGTGACTATCTAGGAGTTTCTGAATCGATTCCTTTCTTAAAAGAGGAACATCCCCGCTTAAAACCAGAACCGAACCTGATTGCTTACTCAAAAAAGTTTCTGCACTTTTGACTGCGTCCGCAGTTCCCCTTTGTTCTTTTTGGTCCACAAACTGAACTAAAGGATATCCCCCACAAGCACCCTTAACCTCTTCACCCCCATGCCCAACGACCACCGAAACTGAAGAGTGTGGAAGCGCCGAAGCAAGATCCAGAACATGATGAATCATAGGTTGAAAAAGAACTTCATGCAGCACTTTGGGAAGGTCAGATTTCATCCTTTTACCCTTACCCGCTGCTAAAATTAAAATGTGCGGTGTTAAACTCATGATGTTTCAAACTATAATCAAGTTTTTTTCGAGTGTCGAATTAAGAAAAAGACCGGGCCTTAAGAATATCTTTTTCAATTTGTTCTTTGAGCTGTTCCATGGAATTAAACTTCATCTCATCTCGAACAAATCCTAAAAACTCTAGCTCAAGAGATTCATCGTAGAGTTTGGCGTCTAAATCTAAAATATGAACCTCTACCAACTTCTGGCTGGCATGAGTATGGAAAGTGGGTCGAACTCCCACATTAGTGATAGATTTGAAAGTTTGTAACTGCCATCTGACTCGAGTGACATAAACCCCATTTTTAGGTAACACCTTCTCAGGGGCACAATAAAGATTGGCAGTAGGAAATCCCAGAGTTTTTCCTCGACCATCGCCAGATTTCACAATCCCGGTAAGGCTATACGGACGCCCCAATAATTGATTCGCCTCCCCCACTTTTCCTTGAATGATCTTTTCACGAATCAATGAACTGCTGACTTTTTCACCTAACGAAACCGGCTCAACTACGGTTAGGCTGATTTGGTGCTTGTCGCAGAGCTTTTTCAATAAATGGGTATCTCCCATTCTATTTTTGCCGAAGCGAAAATTATAGCCCACATAAACCAACTTGGCTTTTAACCCCTTCACGAGATGGGTTTCAAAAAACTCCTCCGGTGAAAGCTCGGAAAGAGCTTTGTCAAATTGAGCAACGCAAACAAATTTAACCCCCATCGATTTCATGAGCTCCAATTTTTCTGATGTGGTCGTTAACTGTTCGAGTTTTTTTTGTGGGTTTAAGACTTCAACCGGATGAGGATAAAAGGTAAGAACTGAAGGGGTAACCCCCTCCCGAGAAGCTCCTTCGAGCATTAGATTGAGCAGCACTCGATGGCCTAAATGAATGCCATCAAAGTTACCAATAGCTACTGCAGAATGAGAAAGGCCTTCAGGAATCCCTGAAAGCCCGTGAATAACTTGCATTGGAAAATTTTACTTACCCGAACGAGTTTTGCGAGAGCGGGTCGTAGTAGTTTTTCTAGATGTCGTAGTTTTTTTGGCTCTTCCCGCAGCAGCAGCTCTTACTTTAACTTCTTGACGAGAAATCTTAGAGACATACGCCACCAACTCGTTCACTCGTTTATTCAACTTTTTGCTCTCCAATTGAACAAGCTGCGTAACTCGCTTTTCTACCTTCGCGCGAGTTTGTTTTAACTGCACTAAAACTTTGTCCAGTTGCTTTCGGCTTCTTTCTCTGGCTTCGCGACTTTTCAGATCAAAATCTTTGACCAGACCAGCAACCCGTTTCTCATAAGTGGTTACTTGTTGTGTCAACTGGTTGATGGCGGGGTGCTTAGCCCATTTGCTAAAATCAACTTTAAGGTTGGGACGAATCGACATAAGAATCCTCCTTTTAGCGCGATTAAACGCACCGTGTCTTTGGTCATTCTGAGCTGGTTCTAGCAGCAAACGCATGCGGCCGCAAATGAATTTCAGGTGAGGATTGGGTTAAAACAGCCCTTAGAAGGTGCAAGTTTCATCTGGACTAAGAATTCCGGTAAACGGAACCAACCGGTAGTAAACTCCATCTTGACGCCACAACTCTAAACTCCTCCCCAACTTATAAGAGTACTCAACCACCTGATCACCCCCTGAGGCAGCTCCGGAATCGGATTGGGCACCCCCACCGTCTTCACCAGGCGCAAAGGCAAATTGAATTCTCATCAAATTGCCTCTTGGGTCAATATTGTACTTAAAAGTTCGAATAGGATTGTCGTACTGAGTATTATTAACCACAGCCTTAATATCCCCGGAAAAGTTCTGATTAAATGTAAAAACAAGAAAGGAGAAGTTGTTTAAGTCCTCTTGTAATTCAGGGTCTGTGGTTTCCACTAAACGCCAAGGTGTGGCCGCTACGCTTGTTTGCCGCTCTTTAGAAGTTGGACACATCTTAAGACAACCCATCAACTGAGAGATTAAAGCTAATCCCAATAGAATCGCTGGGCTGAACCTAAAGTTTAAAAATCGATTTGAAGTGTTCATGTTGTCTACACCTAAGTTGTTTAACTAAGCTCGTTTTCACGATTACTTTTAAATAAAAGCAAAGCACGAGCCAAGTGCGCAAACCTAAGGCCTTGTATTTGTTTGTTTTTTCAATGCGTCTTTTCTTGAGCTTTGAGGGTTAACTGTCACTTTGACTATCAGTGGCTCAACTCAAGACAAAAAGTGTCAATAAATCTAAGATGTTACAGTGCGCAATTGTGAAACACTTTCCACGAAGAGTTTCTAAAGCATTCTTCGATCCTTTCCGTTGAGTGGTGTGTAGGTTGGAAACCTCATCTTTCAAACGTCCACGGAAATCGGACAAACAAAGCACTGAATAGGAAAAAACCGATGCGTGGCAAAAAAATGAAGAATTTAGATCCTCTCTTTCAATTGTTTCAGCACCACATGCTAAAAAAATCCTACGAAGACTCTGCAGCCTTTAGTCGCGAGGTGGTATCAGAATATTTGGTGTATCTAGAATCAACCTCAGCCCACATTCCCCACCATGTTAAAGCAGTCGTGGTTCAAGATTTAGAAGCAGAAACCCATGAATTATTAGTCAAATCCATGTATGGCTGTGGAACTCCTCAAAAAAGTCAAACCTATGGAAAAGTCATTAAAGTCAAAAGGAACCTAGAGCTCTCTACTTACGAGTTCACTCCACCGGAATCCCCTTCAGAAATCGAACCTGAGTAGTTGCTTTTTCCCTCCCTATCAATTTCTTCTCGCCTCTGAGCCAAATTCGTATATTGTCCTCTAATCCAATGGATCTTGTTGCTAAAAACCATCGTCCCCAAAGTACTTTTTTTGCTCTAAAAAGGGTTCTAGGAGAGTTTCGTCCTTATCGCTTTCAAATTGCGATTGTTCTGGTTCTTGGTCTGGTTATTTCTGCGATTCAGCCCATCAGCGTTAAATTATCTCAAAGAATTATTGATGAACTGCAAAATGGAAGTTTCATTAAGGGAGCCTTCTTCAAACAGGTTCCTGGCCTTTTGATCATTGTATTTTTTATCAGTGGACTTGCGAAATATTTTCACAACACTCTTCGTCGTTATGTCTCAGAAAAAGTCATTATCAGATATCGAACTCTTATTTTTGAAAAATATCTCACTTTCCCCTTATCGATTCTGGATAAAACTAGGTCGGGTGATTTTCTATCAAGTATCCAAAATGACTTAGGGAAAATATCCACAGGCATAGATACTCTTATCTTAGTCCTCAAGGAACCGTTTACCTTTTTGGGGCTTTTGGGTGCAGCCTTTTACTGCGATTGGCGTTTAGCCTTAAGTACATTAATCGTGGCTCCCATTGTCGCTCTTTTGTTTTCGAAGTCGGGAAGTGCTGTAAAAAGATATTCTCTTAAAAACTTAGAAACTTTTTCCGACCTCATGTCGATTAGCCAAGAAAGTATTTCAGGCGCTAGAGTGGTTAAGGTTTTTCAACTTGAGAAACCTTTGTTCGAAAAGTTTAAAAACATCCAAGAAAGCTATTTTCATATTCTCATGAAAGCGATCAAGGTTGAGGAGCTAGCTACTCCCTTAGTTGAGTTCATTGGATCCCTTTTGATCGCTGGTGTTATTATCTATGGGGGATACCGAGCCTCTTTAGGACAGCTCTCAGCAGGACAATTAGTAGGGTTCATCATTGCATTGGGTTTAGCTCAAATGCCTTTAAAACAATTAAACAACGCCTATCTCAAACTGAAAACAGCAGAGGCCGCAGCTGAAAGAATTTACCAGGTTTTAGATACGTTCCCCTCGCAACAACAAACTTTAGGTTCGCAACGGATACTACTTTTAGAAAGAGAAATTGTTTTCGATCGTGTGGGACTTAAATATGACGACAAACCCGCTCTAACGGACCTCTCTTTTAAAGTCCAACGAGGAGAATGTGTCGCTTTCGTGGGCCATAGTGGAAGCGGGAAATCCAGTATTGTGAATTTACTCCCACGGCTTTACGAAATTTCTCAGGGGCAAATTTTGTTCGATGGAACCCCAATCTCCCAATTCCAAATCCATGATTTGAGAAATCTTTTTTCGTTTGTGACTCAAGACACGTTTTTATTCAATGATTCCTTGTTGGAAAATATTCGCTATGGAAATCCAAAAGCCACTATTAAAGAAGTGGAATTAGCGGCTGAAAAGGCCCATTGTTCTGACTTTATTTTTAAACTCAAAGAGGGATTCAACACTAAAATTGGTGACCGTGGTATTTGCTTAAGTGGCGGGGAGAGACAGAGAGTTGCAATTGCACGAGCTATTTTACGAAATGCTCCTATTTTAGTCCTGGATGAAGCCACATCGAGTTTAGATAGCCAGAGTGAAGCAATCGTTCAAACGGCTATGGAGGAATTGATCGAGGGAAAAACTACCTTTATGGTCGCTCATCGATTGTCCACAGTTAGAAAAGCCAATCGAATTTATGTGGTGGAAAATGGAAAAATTGTAGAATCGGGAACGCACGACCAGTTGTTAAAAGCTAATGGAATTTATCGACAGTTTTATGAACGACAAACTGGGACCTCTTGGGGACAATCGTCACAGTCTTTGCTTTCTGAAACTCTACCTATTTAACTCTTTTGAGCTGAGAACTCAAAGCAGGGTTTTTCATTTTCACAAACTCCCCTTTCTCAACTTCTAAATGAACTTTAAGTTTCTCAGAATTAAAGACAGCTTCTAATCTCACTGCAATACTTCTCAAAGTTTCATTGTGAAGTTTGAGACCTACAAAAAGCACATCGGGGTCTTCCAGATAACAAACATCGGTGACTCGGATTTCAGAGTTAATTCTGGATGCAATTCGGTTGAGCATATAAGAAGGAACCTTGTCCCCATTTTCTTTACTAATTCGATATTTCAAAAAATAAAGCGAATGGCCCAAATCTAAGTGCTCAAAAAAAGATTGAACTCTTCGTTTGGTGGCTTTTTCAACGAAAACTATCATGTAACCCACAACACACACATGGGAAAGAAGAGTGACTACAGGAAAAATCGATTTTCTCATGGCCCCACTATGAATGAGGGCAAAGCCAGTGACTAGACCGGTCAAATCGATAATAGCAAAAGTAATTAAGATGTATCTCAGAGGAAGGGAGGTTTGAATAAGACGATGGTGCAAATGTCCTTTATCAGCTTGAAATGGGGAACGACGAGTCACCAATCGACTCAATAGCACCATTGCCGCATCGGAAATCGGTACTAAAAAGAATAATCCAGAAATGGATTACCGTGAAAAAGCATCGTGAGCCTCGATAGGCACACTCAAATGCATGTACGCCAATACAAAACTAAAAAAATAACTTCCCACATTGCCTAAAAACCCTTTTCGCTTGGCTACGTTAAGATACAAAAAGGGTATAAGAGAACCTATAAGCACTGGAGCATAGGAAACAAACACGCCTAGATCGGAATGGTTCCGTGACACCAAGAAAAAACCCACACCCCCCAGAAGAAGAACCAGTCCTGCTAAACCATCGATCCCATCGATAAAATTGACAGCATTCATCAATCCCAAAATAAAGAATATAGAAAGAAAAGTTCCATTCGGACCAAATTGCTCGCTAATTCCGTTTCTCAAATTAGGATCAAACAACACCAAACAAACTACAAACACCGTTTGTACAAACATTTTATCTATAGCAGGCAGAGGTTGACGGTCATCCAACATTCCCATCATTCCAATCACCACCGCAGTGCTAAGAAACCAACCACTGATAGGAAAAAAGACCTTGGCCACACTGAAATAAAGAATTGAGACTAATACTAGGCTGTGGCCGATGATGGGGATTTGATGTTCGGTTAATCCTCGTGCCTTAGGCCAGTCGATTAAACCTAACCTGGGAGCTAAGCTAACGTTGAGAAGAAGCAACGGATAGGCGATGATGGCAGCTCCAGCCATCAGCAACAAGAATTCCAACATTTCTTGTAAAGGAATATGCATTGAGTTGTAAGTTGAAGACGGATTGCGTATTCCCTTTCAAAAGGAATACGGCTTATACTTCTTATTGTTCGTGTATCTTAATAGTGTACTGTTTTTTTATTTCGGCCTCAGTAGAAATCGGTAGGTTTTGCTTTTTTGTTTGGACTCACTGCTTCTATCTGCAAGAAATACTGAAACGGAGCACTAAAACAGGTAAACTTAATAAAACCTCCTTAAATAAATGGCAAAAGAACCTCAAATTATTCTTGGTATTAGCTTTGGTCACGGCGACTCTTCCGCTGCGCTTATTGTCAATCAACAGCTCGTTGCGGCCGTAGAGGAAGAACGTTTTAACAGAATTAAACACTTCGCCGGATTTCCTGAAAAATCTATTCGGTACTGTTTGGAACATGCCAAAATTTCTCCTGAACAAGTCGAAGTAGTTGCGATTGCAAAAAAACCCTGGAATTTATTTCACAAAAAACTTTCCCTGATTCTTCGTCATCCAGGTTTAATCAGAAAACCCAAATTGGGTTCCAGAGACAAAAAAATATCGATTCACTCAGAATTGAAAAAATTAGGCTTAAAAAATTCCAAAATTCGCAGAGTGGAACATCACTTAGCTCACCTCTACAGTTGTCGCTACTTACTTCCTGCTACAGAAGCTGCTTATCTTTCTTTTGACGGACTAGGAGACTTTGTCTCTGCAACCATCGGAAAAACAAAGAAACATGAAATTCAAATTCTAGATCGAATGATTTTTCCGCACTCAGTCGGTTTTTTCTATACCGCTATCACCCAATATTTAGGCTTCCCCCACTACGGCGATGAATTTAAAGTGATGGGCCTTTCCAGCTTCGGAAAGCCCACCTATCTGTCAGAAATGCGCAACTTAATTCGCAAGAAAGAACTTTTTGGTTGCGAGCTTAATCTTGAAGCTTTTCCCATCTTGAAAAAACCGCTTCAATATTTCGTTGAAAATTCGCAACCTAAAATTTTGCCCTTTTTCAATTTGAACTACATGGTACAACTTTTGGGTTTTGCCCCGAGAAAACCCAACGAACCTATTCTTCAACGCCACAAGGACCTCGCGAAATCGGCGCAGGTTTGTTTCGAGGAAATAGGTAACCACCTTCTCTTTCAGCTTTACAATAAAGTCCCTTTAACCACTGTGGCTCTCTCCGGAGGTTGTGCTCACAATAGTGTTTGGGTAGGACAAATTGCAAAAAACACTCCCTTTAAGAAAGTTCTCGTAGCTCCGGCCTCTCATGATGCGGGTATCGCGGTGGGAGCTGCCATAGCTATAGCTCGAAGAGAAATTTCACCCGAAGGAGGGCACTGGGGTCTTTTAGGTCCTGAGCCTTTAGAAGAAAAAACCGATTCCTCCCCTCTATTAGTTGAAAACCGAGAGCACTTTGAGAAGCTCGAATTTAAAAACGAGGAAAAACTCATCTCTTGGGCAGCCGAGGAATTACAGAATGGAAAAATTCTGGGGCTTTTTCAAGGTCGAATGGAATTTGGTCCCAGAGCGCTTGGAAATCGAAGTATTTTGGCAGACCCTAGAAACCCAGAAATGAAAGACAAACTCAACGCTAGAGTTAAGCACCGGGAAAGTTTTAGGCCTTTCGCCGCTTCTGTTTTAGAAGAATATCAACAGGATTGGTTTGAAGATGTGTTCTTTAGTCCAACCATGGAAGCGGTGTTTCAAGTTAAGCCAAACAAACGAGGGGATATTCCCTCAGTTGTCCATGCTGATAACTCTTGTCGTATCCAATCGGTGAGTAAAGAAACTCAGCCTTTTTATTGGAAGCTCATCGAGGCCTTTAGAAAAAAAACCGGAATTCCCATGATCATCAACACTTCATTCAATGATTGTGAGCCTATCGTTTGCTCTTCTGATGATGCGATTCGATGTTTTTTAAATAGCGACTTGGATTATCTTATTTTGGGAACCCGAGTGTTAGGAAAGAAAAGAGAAGCTGTCAAAAAAGCGAGTTAAGCCTTTTTAAAAAACCGCTTGATGGCTTCCGAAAACCCGTGTTCCTCTGCTGAACTGACCACTTCATGCTGATCTTTTAACTCCTCAATCCCATTCTGAACCACATAGGCTTTTTCAGCCCAGCTCAGAAGATCAATATCGTTGTAATCATTTCCTATCGCAACAGTATCAGTGTGAGACAAATTCAACTCTCTCAAAAGAAAGTCGGCTGCTCGATGTTTTCCAGCCAAGTGGGAAAACACCTCAACCCAAATCGACTTGTGATCAAACGGGGAAGTGGCTCTGACTGTATTTAGCGTATGAAGGTCAGTTTTGATTTGATTAAAAACCCTTTCCGACTGTTCCGGGCGAAGAACTCCCACAAACTGAGTCGCCAAAGAGGGAAGTGAATTTAAGTTTCCCTCGCGACAGTACAAGCCATAATGTCTTTTTCGAAAAACAAAATCTTCATTATGAAATCCTGTCGAGAAGAACTGAAAATAATGATTATCTGGAATGGGTTGGTGGATCATAAAATCCATCTGATTCCTCTTGAAACAGTCAAAAGTGGTTTGGATCGATTTTTCATCAAGGTGGTGGCTGACCAAAATCTTTTGTGAAGGCCAATGAATGATTCCAGCACCCGTAGTAAAAATCACATAGTCTATCGGGAAGTTTCGATCGATAACTTTTTTCACAGAGTAAAGATTTCGCCCAGTCGCAATCACACGAATATGCTTTTCTTGACCCAGCTGGTCTAACAAAGCTCTGTTTTGTGAGGAAACCGCTCCATGATTAGAAGCTAGGGTTCCATCGTAATCTGTCACAATAAGTTTTTGGTTCATTCTTATTGACCGTTTCTTGACCCAGGGGCCTAGCAAAGCTATCTTAGGGACCGTTTGTAAATGAAACCTTTGAACTGGAGTCAATTATGCGTAAATTATTCGTAACGGTAACTGCTCTTATGGTCGTTGCCAATTTAAGTTTCGCTGCAGGCAAACATACCGGGCGAAGTGGTGCTTCCACCACAACTGAAACAGTCTCAACCTCAACCAGCACAACCCATCTCACGACTGGATTTGCAATGCCTATTCTGCCCGATTCGGGAGAAACAGGATTGGGCTTGGCCTTCGGCGTTTTAACTCAAACAGAAGCCTCAAAAAGACTCTATGTGGGAGGAGATTTTGGAATCCACTTCTGGGGAAAATTCAAAGATTTGTCCAACGGGGATAACAGCGTCACTGCAATACAACTTCTTCCGACAGCCATTTATACTTTAGAATCCAACTCCACGTGGATTCCCTATTTGGGGCTCTCTGCCGGACCTTACCTGTACCTAAATGTGATTAAAGCTGGTGAAATAACCACCAGCACCGGTGTCGACTTCCTCATGGTTTTCCGACCCGGCGTTTACTGGAATATTGGTAAGTAAGTTGGCCTTAACGGTGAAGCCAAGTTTGGAAGCCTCGGTGGGGCCTTAATCGTCATGCCGACGGTAAACCTCAGCATCCTCTTATAAAGGGGTCAATCGACTTTAAATATTGAAAGGTACAATTAATTTAAAGGGGTCAATCGACTTTAAATATTGAAAGGTACCGGGGCGCTGATAAGAGCGCTCCGATACCTCATAATTCCCGTGAGTATCTGTTAAAACGAACAATCGATTTTCAATATTGAAAGGTTGCAAGTCGACTTTGGGATAAGTTTCCTAGAGGTATCTACTGATTCCATAACTTTTTTCAAGCTCTCTTAATCTGGCTTGAAAATTACTATCTGTTGTAAATTTGAATTTTGATCGCCTTAATGCACGTCCGATCAACAATTCATTATCTTTCGAAGTAGCTTTATTTAACCATAATAATCTATCAGAGGGATCCTTCGGGATGCTCCCCCAATACGAATCTATGCCTTCACTTAATACCAAATCATTTTGTTTTTGAAACGAGCTCCATGGGTAATCTTCAACCTTATCACTTATTCCGGCTCTAATTGGGTTTCGATAAATATATTTAAAGACATAGGCCAATGCCCAGGCTGATTCAATTACCGTTCCACGATAACGGGCTCCCAAAATATGATTTATTCGATTAGCTTGTCTTTGCATTCTTTTGGTCGCGTTAGAAAGAAAATATCTCATGAATTCGTCTAAGTTTTCTCTTGGGGTCCCACATAATAGATGGAAATGATTCGACATCAGAAGGAAACTATGAAGATTTACCCCATATCGTTCTGCGGCTTCATTCGCTGAATAACAAAATATTTTCCAAGAAATTTCCATCGGAAGATAAAACCACTCACGATTATTCGATCGGGTAGTGACATGGTAACAAAAAGATGAGGTTCTAAATAGTTTGGCTCTCGGCATAGAAACTATATAGTTCTACTTATTAAGTCATGGAAAGCTTGCTAGGGTAGCATGCTATTGTTACTCCGCGACTTTTCAATATTGAAAGTCGATTGACCCCTTTCAATTTAGACCCCTTTCAATTGATATTGAAAGTCGATTGACCCCTTTCAAGACCACTGACCCCTTTCAAGACCACTAATAGGCGGAGGCGCCGCCTTCGTCTCGAGGATCAAATACCGCTCTCACTTTTCCGTCAGATTCTAAATGCACAGCTTGAGTGATAGCACTCCAGGGCGCAAGTCTCGTTTTTTCCCCAATAGACTCCAGATAAGTCTTGGTAGATTCCGTATAGCTCTTCTCTAAATCCAAAAATTCGGGCATCCATTGTTGGTGAAGCCTTGGAGCAAAAACAGCTTTTTTGAGATCTCCGGGAAAAACGAAAAGATCATTTAAGATGACTTGAAAAACACTCGTTGTAATTCTAGAACCACCAGCCGCTCCCACCGAAAGCACAGGAACACCCGCCTTGATTAAAATAGTAGGAGACATACTAGAGGCAGGTCTTTTTAGAGGCTGAATCTCATTCGCTTTATCACCCGTCAGACCATAAATATTGGAAGCCCCGGGTTTGGCGCTAAAATCGTCCATTTCATCATTCAAGAAAATTCCAGTACCTGGGGCTACCACACAAGATCCAAAAATATCGTTGATAGTCAAAGTACTCGCTACTGCATTTCCCTCCGTATCAATCACACTGAGATGAGTCGTATGAGTTTTATCTTCCATCAACTGTCCTCCCTTAATTTCAGACGATGGAGTCGCTTTGGTGAGAGAGATATTTTTTCTTATAGCCTCAATATATTTATCTGAAGTTAGCTTAGAAAAATCGACCTGCACAAATTCAGGATCCCCTACAAAATGACTGCGATCGGCATAAGCTCGCTTTAAAACTTCCGACAAAAGGTGAGTGTACTGAGGGGTGTTCTGACTGATCTCTTCTAAAGGGAACCCTTCCAAAACTTTTAACATTTGCAAAATCAAAACACCTCCCGCACTAGGAGGTGGGGCGCTGATCATTTCCCAGCCTTTGAACTGCCCTGAAATAGGCGCCCGATATTTTACGCGGTAATTTTTAAGATCGTTCAGCGACAAAATCCCCTGATTTTGCTGCATGTATCGAACAATCTCCTGAGCCGTTTTTCCAGTCTTGAATTCTTTGGAGCCATTTTGAGCGATTCTACGTAAAGTATTAGCCAAATCTAACTGAACCAGCGTGTCCCCTTCTTTTAGCGGACTTTTGTCACGAAATAATATTTTTGTTGCTTGAGGATCTTTTAACAGACACTCTTTTTTCTCTTCGATGTGGGCGGCTAAAGAGGGATAAATTTTAAATCCACGAAAAGCAAGCTCCACAGCTGGAGTTAAAAGTTTTCTCCAAGGAAGTTTTCCAAATTTTTTGTGAATTTCATAAAGACCGGGAACAAATCCAGGAGTGGCAACACTTAAAGGGCCGATCACACTGAGATCTGGAATCACTTCCCCCTGCTTATCCAGATACATATCTCGGTGGGCTTTCTCCGGGGCGGTCTCTCTAAAATCGATGAATTGGGATTGAGGTTTTTTACCTTTGAGGTAGAGAGTCATAAAGCCCCCTCCTCCCAAACCTGCCGAATGAGGCCGCTCTACCGCTAGAACAAAGGCTGTCGCCACTGCCGCATCTACGACATTGCCTCCGGATTTTAACATCTCAATTCCTGCTTGAGAGGCGTAAGTTCCCCCTGAAGCCACAGCAGCTTTTCCCCCTTGAGCCGTACAACAATTAGGCGAACGTCCCCATTTCTCCAGGGGAATGTGATCCTCCGAGTACTCAGCCTTTTCAGGACGAGGAGCAGTGGGAGTCAAAGACTGACAGCTTAAAAGAGAAAGCACACAAAGAAGAAAAATTGAGATTTTCATGGTATTAAATTACTTCTATCTCAAAAAGGTGGCAACTGATGAAGATCGCAATCGCCCAAACTATCGCCCATTCAGATTTTGAAAAAAACTTTGAAACTTTTCAGGCTTTTACTCAAAAAGCCAAAGCGCTCGGGGCAGAGCTCATCGTTTTTCCGGAAATGGCCTATTTCTCTGCAAAGAAAAAAGATTGGATGGCTTTGGCCCCTCAATATCCAAAACTGATCGAACAGTTTCAAGGGCTTGCTAAATCAGTTGGCTTGGCTATCCTCCCAGGGACCCTACGAGAACCCACGAAAAATCCAGAAAAATTTTATAACACTTTATGTCTGATTGATTCTTCTGGAAAAGTTATCTCGCAATACCGAAAAATTTTTCTATACCAAGCAGTTCTACCTGAAAAAACCTACGATGAAACCGAGTACTCAGAAGCAGGGAACCAAATGGTGACGGTGGAATGGCAAGGGATCAAGTTGGGTTTTGCAATCTGTTTTGACTTACGATTTCCGGAACTCTTTCGAGCTTTAAAAAAACGGGGAGCTCAAGTTGTTTTTCTTCCTTCAGCTTTTACCGTTCCAACGGGACAAGCGCACTGGGAAATTTTAATTCGAGCTCGAGCTATCGAGAATCAATTTTTCATGGTGGCACCGGGACTCACAGGAACCTCGGGTGACGGAACGACTAAATATGGCCATTCTATGGTGGTCAACCCCTGGGGCGAAATTTTGACTAACCTCCAACTTGGTGAGGGAATAGAGGTCATTGAGATTGAAACCTCTAAAATCATCGAAGCGGAAAGCAAAGTACCAGCTTGGAGTTGTCGTCGGGAAGAGATCCTTCCTATTCCCTAAATCTTTTGACGTTTAAGGCCTTTTCGAGACCGAGAACTCCTGTTAACTTAACCAAATATCTAGTTGAGGAGCTGATATCATGACTATCATCATTTGGACCTTAGTATTTCTGGGAGCTATCGGATTTTTTTCCTACCAAATGAAAGGACGAATTCAGGTTCTTTTAAAGGCTCGTCGAGACGATGGTCGAGATTACTCGAAGGCTACTTGGGGATTACGCTTAAAAAACATGATTATTTACGGCGTGTTTCAAAAGAAATTTTTTAAGGGGGAACAACCTGCAGGCCTGATGCATGTCATCGTGTTCTGGGGATTTACCGTTTTGTCTTTACAGGTCATTACCATGTTCACTCGAGGGTGGTTTCCTGAGTTTGTGGTTCCTGGGCTAAGCGTTCACTTTTTAGGGGGCCCTTACGGGTTACTTAAAGACATCTTTCAAATTTCTGTGATGGCTGGAGTTCTTTTAGCTCTTTATCGTTGGACCATTTCCAAACCCAGACGCCTTTTTGGCATTCTCCCAGCTGAGGAAAAATTACATGGGCAAAGCCACCTGGAAGCTAAGGTGATTTTAGTTTTCATTTTTACCATCATGCTCTCGGGTTTTTTCTACGATGCGGCTAGGCTGATCATCCATCAAACCGATATTGACTCAATCGCAGAAGCAAAGTGGCAACCTATCACCTCATTTATCGCAGGAAGGCTCCCCCAAAGCATGGAATCTGCCGATTGCATTTCACAACTAGCTTGGTGGGTTCATAATTTAGTGATTTTAGTGTTCTTAAACTTACTCCCTCGCTCGAAGCACTTCCACATCATCACCGCGATGGCTAATGTGTTCTTGGGCCGAGTAGAACCCAAAGGAAGACTTGCTAAAAAAGACTATACCGTCGACGGCGCCATTTTTGGTCGTTCGCAAGTCAATCAGTTCACGTGGAAACAAGTTCTCGACATGTACAGTTGCACCGAGTGCGGAAGATGTTCCTCAGTTTGCCCTGCTGCGGCGACTGGAAAACCTTTAGCCCCTAGACAGTTTCTTCTCAATTTACGAGATTCTTTATATGAGAACCAAAACAATATTATTCAAGGCAAAACAGAATTCGATGTGGTTGTAGGAGAGGGAAAAGCTGTCATTGATGATGTGGTTTGGTCGTGTGTGACTTGTCGGGCTTGCGAAGAAGCCTGCCCGGTCAATATCGAATATGTTGATAAAATAGTTGATATTCGCCAACACCTGACCCAAGAAGCTTCCCGCTTCCCCGCAGAATTGAATCGAACTTTTCAGGGGCTTGAAAGAAATTCAAATCCTTGGGGAATTAGCTCTGCTGAAAGGTTCGCTTGGGCCGACGGACTCAACGTGCCTACCATCGCAGACAACTCCAAAGCAGAATATTTGTACTATGTCGGATGTGGCGGCTGTTTTGATAGCAATCATAAAAAATCAGCTCAGGCTCTGACCCAAATTTTAAATGAGTCTAAAGTAAACTATGCCGTTTTGGGAAGTGAAGAGACCTGCAATGGAGAGACTGCACGACGCCTTGGAAATGAATACCTTTTCCAGTCGATGGCAGAAACTTTAACTCAAAAAATTAATAGTTACGGAGCTAAAAAAATAATCACCAACTGCCCTCATTGCTTTAACACCTTGAAAAACGACTACCCCGAGATGGGCGGAAATTGGGAAGTTCACAACGCTTCCGATTTTGTGAATAATCTGGTGACCGACGGAAAACTTAAAGTAAAAAGCGACCTCAATAAAAAAGTGGTCTACCACGACTCCTGTTACAACGCTCGGTACAACGATGTTATCGAGCAACCCAGGAATCTGATACAGAAAGTAACTGGCCAAACGGCAGTTGAGATGCCTTTAAATAAGAAAGAAGCCATGTGTTGTGGAGCTGGCGGCGGAATGATGTGGATGGAGGAAAAGAAAGAACAACGAGTGAACATGGTGAGAACCGACCAGGCCTTAGAGCAAAAACCGGATGTCATTGGGGTTTCCTGTCCGTTTTGTCGAGTAATGATGAGCAGCGGTGTGAACGAAAAAGGTATGGGAGAAAAAGTTCAGGTCATGGACATCATGGAAATGGTTGCCCAAAATATGGAAACCTCTTCCAAAGTGTAATCCATGACGCAGTCCCAATCCTCGGTTTTTACCATCGATTGCCACTATCTTAAGCCCCGATTTGCCGCGGCTTACTTAATCGTCGAACAAGGAAAAGCGACTTTTGTCGAAAATAATACTTCGCTAGCACTTCCTTATTTGCTCGACGCTCTTAAAAGCCAGTCTCTCACCCCAGAATCGGTGGATTACATTATAGTCACACACGCTCACTTGGATCATGCCGGGGGAACTTCAGAACTTTTGAATCATTGTAAAAATGCCAAAGTCCTCGCCCACCCGAAGGCAGCAAAGACTTTAATCAACCCTGAAAGGCTAATTGAAAGCGCTAAAAAAGTTTATGGTGAGAGCGAGTTTCACCGACTCTATGGAACTATCCAACCCATCCCGCAAGAAAAGATACGTTCCGTTTTAGACGGGGAACAATTAAATTGGGGTGAAAGAATTTTTACCTTCTTCCACACGCTTGGACACGCCACCCACCACATGTGTATTTACGACTCCAAAACCGAAAGTGTTTTCACAGGAGATACTTTTGGACTTCGGTATCCAGACATTCAAAAGTCGAAAGTTTTCATTTTGCCTTCAACAAGTCCCATCGATTACAACCCACTTGAAGCCAAAAAAAGTGCTGACCGAATTCTAAGCTTCCATCCCAAACGTCTATTTCTGACCCATTTTGGAGAAGTCTCCGATATTTCAAAAGCTTATTTAGCATTGATAGAAAATTTAGACATCCACGAAAAACTTTACGAATGGGCCAAAGCCCATCTTGACCTTGGAGATGATTTGGCTCCCCAAATCGAGAACCAACTAAAAACGATCTACCACCCTTATGAGAAGGATCTCGAACTTGATCTCCAATTAAACGCTCAAGGGATCGCCTTTAGTGCTCGCAACTTTTCAAAGCCCCGCTGAAATTTTTGGCGTGTCAGTCTCCCAGTAAGCTTACTGGGAGACTGACACCTAACTAGCTGACCAATCCTTCGACAACAGCCCCACCCTAATCGTGCCCCACATAATTTCTAAACAACTGAAAATATGAGTGATTTCTATTTTTGTGGATTTGGTAAGCTCATTGCATCTATTATCGAGTATTGGGTTAGAAAAAAAGGGGGGGTTATGGTTAGGGTAGTCCAGTCCGACCGTTTTTTTGTTTTAAGTTTGTTTCTGATTGCAGCTTCCATTTCCTCTGTTTCAGTCGCTATTAACGACTGTAAAATCTTGATGGAGTGCACGGGCGGATCTGCAAAAGCTTGTGCCCTTCGTTTCAAAGCTGCCCAACGGATTATCGATAAGGGAACGGGCGCTCAACTTTTGGATCAAGGTCGAAAGCTCGACATTCCTAAAGATGTTATCGAGGGTCTGACTCAGGCATTCATCAAAGATTATGAAACTGCCGCCGAAACACCCGGAAATAGCCCTGCCGCTAAAGGCAATGTGGGCCACATGAAAGATCATTTTGATTTTATCGATGCGCATAAAGCTGAATTTATAAAATTGGGAATTGATATTCCCTCTCTAAAACTCGCCATGGCTGCGCATGATATTGGAAAAGGGCGCCTAGACGAAGGAATCGCTAAATACATTACCGAAAAAGCTAAGGGTTCTAAACAAGAACTGGCTCCGTTTTTAAGAGACTTTATTCTGTCTCATGAACTTCACAGCATAGCGGGAATTCCCCGAGTCGTTAAAGAACATTTAAAAAGCCAAGGTATAAATGTGGATTCTCCAGATGGGAAAGCACAGATCCAGAAATATTCTGAACAGATCATGGAAGCGATACGACTTCACAATGGAGTGGATGTTACCGGAGATCTAAAAGCTAAATATCCAACCCTAACCCCCGAAGAGGTCGAGCAAGTTCAAAAAGCTTGGTGGCCAGAAAATTATAAAAAGTTTGCGCGGGACCTAGGATTGAAAAAAGAGGAATATGGGGGAGAAACGAATCCTATCGGAGATGCACTTAATTTCATCGACAGAGCCACTCTAGCCTCGCCCAGCGCTCCGGCTAAACTAATGGCCCAGAGGTTGGGCACCATGAGTTGGGGACTGGAGCTAGTTGAAGATTCAACAACAACCGCTGCGAAAGGGAACATCGCTCTCATTGAAGCCCAAGGCTCTAAACTCAAAAAGATGGGCCAGAAACAAGCCGCAGAAGCAGTGACTGCAGCAGGGCAAAAACTTAACTCAGATATGATCGCTCTGGGAACCACTCTCAAAAACATGAACGTAACAGCCAAACTAGAGAATATTCCAGTAGACCCGGGAACACTCGTATTTCAAAGAGGCGATGGACAATGGATTCGAATCAATGGACAAAACAAAGCTGAAGCCTTTATAGAAATCTGGGATGTTAACAATAAAGAGTTCAAACCCGAGAACAAACCAGCCTCTCCAACTTCCCCGGTCGATTTACTCATGGAAGAACTTCGCCAAAAAGACGTTTGGCCCAGAAAATAGCTTAAAATTCACCCTTTTTTGCTCAACTAGTCGTTTGCGTTATGCGGAGGGTTAAAGGTAAACTGCCCTCATGAAATCACAAGAAATTCGCGACCACTTTTTAAAGTACTTTGAAGCACAAGGGCACCATAAAGTTAAAAGCTCTAGCCTAATTCCCGCAGCCGACCCCACTCTTCTTTTCACTAATGCAGGAATGGTTCAATTTAAAGATTGTTTCCTAGGCCATAATGATTTGGGTTACCGCCGAGCCACTACCGCTCAAAAATGTGTTCGAGCCGGAGGAAAACACAATGACTTAGAAAATGTGGGCTTCACTCCCCGCCATCATACTTTTTTTGAAATGCTGGGTAACTTTTCTTTCGGAGACTATTTTAAAAAGGAGGCCATCCATTTTGCTTGGGATCTCCTAACTCAACATTTCAAAATTCCCAAAGAAAAGTTGAGAGTCACCGTATTTGAAACTGATGATGAAGCCTTTGAAATTTGGAAAGAACAAGGAGTTCGTCCCGACTGGATTGTACGCCTGGGCGAAAAAGACAATTTCTGGGCCATGGGGGATACAGGTCCTTGCGGTCCTTGCACTGAGATTCACTATGATTGGGGTGAAAAATATGGCTGTGGAAAACCTACCTGCCAGCCTGGATGCCCCTGTGATACGAGATTCTTAGAAATTTGGAATTTAGTTTTCATGCAATACAACCGGGATGCCTCAGGTAAACTAACGGCACTCCCTAAACCCAGTGTAGATACCGGTGCCGGACTGGAACGCTTAAGTTGTGTTCTTCAAGGAGTTTACAGCAACTACGAAACCGATCTTTTTACTCCGATCATTCATGCCATTTCTAAGCGAGTGAACATCCCAGTTGGGAAAGATAAAGCTTTAGACGTTTCTATGCGCGTTGTTGCAGATCATTTACGATCCAGCACCTTTCTTTTAGCTGACGGAGTTACCCCGAGCAATGAAGGAAGAGGATATGTTTTACGTCGGATCTTAAGACGCGCCATTCGTCACGGAAAAAAACTGGGAATGGAACAACCTTTTATTTTTGAATTAGTCGGAAGTGTTGTGGCTATTCTAGGAAAAGTCTATCCGGAACTGGCAAAAAACCAAAAACTGATAGAGACCTTGTTAGAAGAAGAAGAAGCTAAATTTCATGAAACAATTCACCGTGGAATGGGGGTGATTGAAGATGCTATCGGTAAAGTCACAAAAAATAATCATTCAATACTTCCTGGTGAAGTCGCATTTAAACTTTATGACACCTTCGGTTTCCCCATTGACTTGGTTGAAGTGATTGCCAAAGAACATGGATTATCTGTCGATCTACAGTCTTTTGATTCTCTTATGGAAAAACAAAGACACCAAAGCTCGGTTCAACATGGAGAACACAATAGGGCTTTAGAAGCCATAGCTTCAGCTATTGAGAAACATCATTTCACCACCCAATTTGCTGGCTACGATCATCTTCACTTAGGGGGGAAATTGATCGAGCTCTTCGACAGTCATGGTAAAGGAGTGCACACTTTAGAGACTCATCAAGAAGGATACGCTTTATTTGATGTCACCCCATTCTATGCAGAAAGTGGGGGACAAGTAGGAGATCAAGGAACTATCCATAATCCGACAGTACACGCTAAGGTAATAGCTACTTTTAAAGTTGCGAAACAAATTGTTCATAAAATCCATGTTGAAAAAGGTCTTTTAGAAAACCAAAAACCTTACACTCTCGATGTGGATCCTATCTCTCGCCGACAAACTGCCGTCAATCACACTGCAACCCATATGCTTCATGCTGCTCTAAGAAAAACTTTGGGAGAACGGATCAAACAAGCAGGATCTCTTGTAGATTCTAATCGCTTGCGCTTTGATTTCACGTACCCTAGGGCACTCACTCCGGAAGAACTCACCACCGTAGAAACTTTAGTTAATGTTCAAATTGAGAAACAATTTCCTGTGACAGTGAAAGAAATGAACTACGATGAAGCCATTAAAAAAGGGGCTCTCGCTTTTTTTGACGAGAAATATGGAGAAAGAGTTCGAGTGGTTCGAGTAGGAGATAGCCAAGGGGACTTCAGCGTTGAGCTTTGTGGAGGAACCCATCTTCAGAACATTTCAGACATTGGTGTTTTAAAAATTCTTTCTGAGTCTTCCGTAGCGAGCGGAGTCAGAAGGATTGAAGCCATTACCTCAAATAAAGCTCTTCATTTTTTATCGGATCGCAGTCACTCGCTTTCTAAAATAGAACATTTCCTTGGATCTAAGGACCAAACTCTTGAAAAAATTGAGGGCTTAGTTTCTCAGTTAAAACACCTTCAAAAAGAAAATGAGCACTTAAAAATTAAAGTCGCTCAGGCGGATCTCAAAGGTTCAAAAACTGAAACTAAAACTGAAAAAATACGCGACATTCAATTTGTGCTGGAGCAAATTCCTTCGGGTGATGCCAAAATTCTTAGAGCTCTGGTTGATCAATTTAGAGACAAACTCAAAGAAAAAACCATTGTGGTGCTAGCCTCTCAAGCAGATGGAAAGGTTTCGTTGTGTGTCGGTTTAACTAAAGATCTTGTCGACCGCTATGATGCCGGGAAAATTGTAAAAGAATTGGCCCCTGAAGTTGGGGGATCCGGCGGCGGAAGAGCCGATTTTGCGCAAGCGGGAGGAACCAATCCCGCGGGAATCCCTGCAGCTTTTAGCAAATTTAGAAGTTGGTTAGAAGCTAACCCATAAAGGTTAAAAACATGGATACACTAGATAAATATCTAGTTAAAGAGCTCTTAGTTTATTTTGTTCTCATTCTGCTAGGGCTTTCTGTGCTTTTTCTGGCTGTTGATTTCCTCACTAAATTTTGGTCATTGGGACTTCCTATTGAGAAGGTTCTCACTCTCTACTTCTACAAAATTCCCGAAGCTTTAAGACAATTTGTGCCTGTAGCCTGTCTAATGGCGACTTTGCTAGTCGTTTCAAGTTTATCGAAGCAAAATGAAGTCATTGCGCTTTATGCCAGCGGAATTAGCACATTTCGAATGGCCTGTACGTTTGTGGCCGCTGTGGCCGCTTTAAGTGCTATTACATTTGTGGTGTTTGATCCCTTAGTCCCTCTTCTTGAAAAGAAGCGTCAGCTTTTAGAAAAGGGTATCGAAACTCAAGGAAACGCTTACTTGGAATTTAATCGAGATCGATTCTGGTACCGCAGTGGAAAAGTCATTTACAACGTCGGCCACTTTGATCCTAAAAATAATAATCTAGAAGACATTAACCTCTTTGTCCTGGGAAGCTCTGGAGAAATTTCACAACGAATTCGGGCCGAAAAGGCTACCTACTTAAATTCGGACTGGGTGATCGAACACGGCTTTACGACTTCTTATAGCAACAGCCCATTTCCGGTCGTAGAATCTTTTGAGGAAAAGAAGGGATTAATTCCTGAAAAGCCTTCTGATTACAAAACCCTAGAAGTTCAACCAGAAACGATGAGGCTGAAGGAACTAAGAAAGTTCATTTCTAGGAATCGAAACTATGGTCTTGATACCACAAGACAGCAGGTCAGTTATCATGAGCGAATCTCTATGGTATTTACCCCAATCATTTTTGTTCTGCTCGGAATCGGTTTTGCGCTTAAACCCTTAAAGACTCAATCGGTAGCTAAAGGCGTGGGTTTTTGTTTTGTGATAGTGTTTATCTATTTGATCCTGTTTAGATTGACCGTTAGTGTGGGTAAAGAAGGCCACATCCCGCCTTTTTTAGCTGGATGGACGCCGAATTTGGTTTTTTTGTTAATTGCCTCAGCCATGATTTGGAGGAGGAAATAGAATTATGCTTTTAGATATCTTAACGTACCCAAATCCAGAACTACTCAAATTGTCTAAGTCAGTGGAGAAATTTGATAAGACTTTGCACACTCTTTTAGACAATATGGCTGAAACCATGTACCACGCAAACGGGATTGGTCTTGCAGCCCCTCAGGTGGGCCACAAATTGAGAGTTTTTGTGATCGACATCGCTATCGAAGAGGGAGCTGAAAAGCAGCTTTACGAATTTATTAACCCTACTATCTCTTGTGGTTCCGGAAGCATTACTTTTGAAGAGGGTTGTTTGAGTGTTCCTGGATTTTCTGAAGAAGTAAAAAGGAAAGAGAAAATCCAGATCGATTTCCAAGATCGTTTCGGTAAACCCCAAACACTAATGGCCGAAGGGCTTATCGCTGTTGCGATTCAACATGAAAACGACCATTTAGATGGAATTTTATTTGTGGACAGATTAACTCCCATTCGTCGAAGAATGGCTAAGAAAAAACTGGCTAAGACGGTGACTCTGTAAAATGCTAAAAATCATTTACATGGGAACTCCCCCTTTTGCAGCGACGATTCTAGAAAAGCTATGCGACGAACTTTATCCCCCAGTGGCAGTAGTTTCCCAAGTGGCCAAGGCGACTGGCCGAGGTCATAAAGTTATTCCCTCTGCGGTTGAGGATTTGGGACGTAGATTGGGACTCAATGTGATAACTTCGCTCAATGTGAATGCCTCACCTACCCTTGATGTTTTAAGAACGTTCGAGCCAGATATTATTTTAGTAGCCGCTTTCGGCCAAATTTTAAAAGAAGAGATTCTCTCTTTGCCCAAATTAGGGTGTTTCAATGTGCATGGATCCCTACTCCCGAAATATCGTGGGGCAGCCCCTGTCCAAAGGGCTATTTGGGACGGAGAAACCTTCACTGGAATTACCATTCAGAAGGTCGTAAGAAAACTTGATGCCGGCGATATTGTCCTCAAGAAGGAAATAGCCATCGAACCTGAGGAAACTGCTGGTCAATTGATGGATCGATTGGCTCATCTAGGCGGCGAGGCTCTGGTCGAATCGGTTCGGCTTATCGAAGCAGGTAAGGCACATCTGACTCCACAAGATGAATCTCAAGTCACTTATGCAAAAAAAATTGAAAAAGAGGATGCTAGAATCAATTTTGAGCTTCCCGCTCATCAGGTTTACAACCAGATTCGGGCTCTTCAGCCCTGGCCAGTAGCCGAAACTAAACTGGGAAACACAAGAGTTAAAATCTTTGGAGCTAGAGTTTCTCCTTTAAAAGACGCAGGTAAACCCGGCGACATTTTTACGGATCATAAAAGCCATTTAACCATCCAATGTGGGCAACAGACTGCCCTTGCCTTGACAGAGATCCAGCCCGAGAATAGAAAAAGACTTAAAATTCAAGAATTTCTTCAAGCCTTTCGGGGAAATTTTCCTTTTAACAAGATAGGAAGTTAATAACTGTCATGGCTTCAAAATCAAAAAGCTTTCAAATCGCTCCTTCTATGCTTGCTTCTGACTTGTCTTCTTTGGGAGAGGAGATCAAACAACTGGAAAAGGCGGGTATTGAAGTACTTCACTTCGATATTATGGATGGGCAGTTTGTCCCCAATATTACTTTTGGATTTCCGGTTCTAGAATCGCTGAGAAAAAAAACGAAACTCATTTTTGATGCTCATTTAATGATTGCGGACGCCGACCGATACCTAGAAGATTTTAAAAAAGCCGGATGTGATTGGTTGTCGGTCCATATTGAGGCTTGTCCGCACATCCATCGAACCCTCCAACAAATCAAAAAGCTCGGAATGAAAGCTGGGGTAGCCATTAATCCAGGCACTTCTCTAGAGCAATTAAATGGAGTTTTAGATTTTGCCGACTTTATTCTTATCATGAGTGTCAATCCTGGTTTTGGGGGACAGTCTTTCATTGAAAATTCTTTCGAAAGAGTGAAGGAGCTTAAGAATCGAATTGGAAATAGGAAGGTCAAAATTCAAATCGATGGCGGCATTAAAAAAGAAAATATCCGAGAAGCTGTTGTCAGTGGCTGCGATATTCTTGTTATGGGAACTGGTTTTTTTAGTTTTAAGGATTATAAAACTGCAGTTGCTGAACTTACAAAACAGGTTACTCGTTAGTTAAGAGGTAGTTATGTTGCTGGATGGTCATTCGCTTACTTTGGAATCATTCAAATCAATCGTTCAGGGGCATGAAAAAGTTTCCCTGTGTCCCAAAGCCAAAGAGAGACTCGCAAAATCAAGAGCTGTGGTAGAAAAAGCGGCTCAACAAGATGAAAAAGTCTACAGCATCAACACAGGTTTTGGCGTATTAAGTAAAGTTAAAATCGATAAGGACCAGTTAGAACAACTTCAAGTTAATTTAATTCGAAGTCATTGTGCAGGAGTAGGAGAAATTCATAGCGAGACCGAATCGCGAGCCATTCTTTTGCTAAGAACCAATGTGATAGTAAAAGGCTATAGTGGGGCACGACCAGAACTTGCGGAACTTCTCATTGAAATGCTCAATCGCAAAATTCACCCTGTCATTCCTTCCAAAGGTTCTGTAGGGGCTAGCGGTGATCTGGCGCCACTGGCTCATCTGGCTTCTGTGCTCATTGGAGAAGGAGAGGCTTTTTACCAAGGCAAACGGATGAAAGGGCACGAAGCTTTACAATTAGCGGGGCTTAAATCCATTAGGCTAGGAGCTAAAGAAGGTCTTTCCCTCATCAATGGAACTCAGCAGATGACCGCTATGGGAGCTCTTACTTTGCTAAGAGCGGAAGAAACCATGGATTTGGCCGATTTGATCTGCGCCACTAGCTTAGAAGGAGTTTTAGGAACACCCAAAGCTTATACCGATTGGGTTCAGCAAACTCGCCCTTTTCCAGGTCAAATACAGACAGCCAAATTATTAAGAGGTTTCATGGAAGGCAGTGAAATTTACAAAAGCCATGAGAATTGTGATCGAGTTCAAGACCCTTACTCCTTCCGATGTGCTCCACAAGTTCACGGAGGGGTTCGAGAGCTTTTAAGCTTTGTGCGCCACATGTTATCCATCGAGCTAAACGCAGCGACCGATAACCCCTTGGTCAATGGAGATACGGGTGAACTGATTTCAAATGGTAATTTTCACGGGCAACCCGTTGCGTTTGCGCTGGATATTCTAGGCATGGCCATTTCGGAGTTAGCCAGTTTATCAGAACGAAGAATGGCTAAACTGATTGACCCGTCATTCAGTGGACTTCCCACTTTCTTAGTAAAACAGGAAGGACTTAACTCCGGATTTATGATGGCTCAAGTCACCTCAGCTGCGCTGGTTTCAGAAAACAAGCTGCTTAGCCATCCAGGATCTACCGACTCCATACCTACCAATAATGAAAAAGAGGATCATGTCAGTATGGGACCTCTTTGTGCTAGGAAAGCAAAAACTATTTTGGAAAATACCCAAACCTGTCTTTCCATTGAAGCTCTAGCGGCAAGTCAGGCTCTTGAATTTCGAAAGCCTCTAAAACCTGGAAAGGGACCTCAGTTTCTCTATCAATTTGTTAGAGAAAAAGTTCCAGCTCTTGAAACCGATCGAAATCTACATGGAGACATAGAAACTATTTTAAATACTTTTCGAACGGGCGAAATGTTTCAAGCGATGAAAAAGGAATTAGGTTTATGAAAATACCTCATGACAATATCAGAGCATTTCGAGGGAGTGAACTTCACTGCAAAGGATGGGTTCAAGAGGCCGCCCTGAGAATGCTCATGAACAATTTAGATCCGGACGTTGCAGAACGACCCGAGGATCTAGTCGTTTACGGCGGGTCAGGACGGGCTGCTAGAAATTGGCCTGCTTTCGATGCGATAGTCAAGGCACTCACTGAACTGAATAATGATGAAACTCTTTTAATACAGTCGGGAAAGCCTATCGGAGTGATTCGTTCCCACGAAAATGCACCTCGAGTATTATTAGCCAATTCTCTTCTCGTTCCCCAATGGGCCCATTGGGATTATTTTAGGGACTTAGAAAAAAAAGGGCTCATCATGTTTGGTCAAATGACCGCCGGCTCTTGGATCTACATTGGGACTCAGGGGATAGTTCAAGGAACATTTGAAACTTTTGCTGAGGCGGGACGTCGCCACTACAACGGGGATCTTTCCGGAAAATGGGTTCTCACCGCAGGGTTAGGTGGAATGGGTGGAGCTCAGCCTCTTGCCGCTACGATGAATGGGGCCTGTTTTCTTGGAATTGAAATTGATGCTTCAAGAATTAAGCGAAGAATGGAAACTGGCTATCTCGATGAAATAGAAACCGATTTGAATAGGGCTCTAGAAAAAATCAAAAAATACACCTCTGAAAAAAAAGCTATTTCGATAGGGCTCGTTGGTAATGCAGCTGAACTGATTCCTAAAATTGCAGAACAAAATTTTCTTCCTCATTTAGTGACCGACCAAACATCGGCTCATGACCCTCTTCTAGGTTATATTCCCGTAGGTTTAACCCTCGAGGAGGCAAATCTACTTCGACAAAAAAATCCCGATGAGTATTTAAAACGTTCTCGGCAATCGATCTGTCTACATGTGAACGGTTTACTTTCTTTTTTGAAAAAAGGAATTCCAACTTTTGACTATGGAAATAACATTCGAGCTGTGGCGAAATCTGAGGGGATTGAAGATGCTTTTAAAATCCCCGGTTTTGTTCCCGAGTATATTCGACCCTTATTCTGTGAAGGAAAAGGACCGTTTCGATGGGTCGCTCTTAGCGGGGATCCCGAAGATATTTACACCACCGACAAGGCCATTTTAGAACTTTTTCCTGAAAACAAATCGTTGGCTCGTTGGTTAAAGCTTGCAAAGGAAAGAATCCACTTTCAAGGACTTCCGGCCCGTATTTGCTGGTTAGGTTACGGAGAGCGGGAGAAAGCTGGACTCATGTTCAATCGATTAGTCAGAGAGGGTAAGGTAAAAGCCCCTATTGTGATTGGGCGTGATCATTTGGATTGTGGAAGTGTAGCAAGTCCAAACCGTGAAACTGAAGCTATGAAAGATGGCAGTGATGCTATTGCTGACTGGCCAGTCCTTAACGCTTTGATTAATGCCACCAATGGTGCTAGCTGGATCTCTCTCCATCATGGAGGAGGAGTGGGAATCGGCTACTCCATTCATTCTGGGATGGTTATTGTTGCCGATGGAACTCCTCAGGCAGACCAACGATTGTCACGAGTATTAAATTCTGATCCTGCCATGGGAGTATTTAGACATGCTGATGCAGGATATGAAATAGCAGAAAAAGTAGCTAGTAAGACTCATTTAAATATTCCTATGAGGTCAAAGTGAACCTAGACGCTTTAGTGGTTTATGAAAATATCCACCAGTGCGTAACTCTATCAGGCGTAGCTGCCAAAAAGGGGCGACACGTCACCGAAGCTGACTTAGGAGTTATTTCTCAGGCTGCGGTTGTAGCTAACTCTGAAACCTCACAGATTGTTTGGGTGGGAAAATCGAACGATCTTCCTACACAGTATCAATCGATCGTAAATCGTTTTAGCTGCGACGGGGAAGTTTGGTTACCAGAGTTAGTGGAATGCCATACTCATTTGATTTTTGCGGGTGATAGAAGCCATGACTTTGCTCTGCGATCAAAAGGAAAAACATACTCTGAGATTGCTGCTGAAGGTGGTGGTATCCTTACAACTTTATCTCACACCCGAAAAGCAAGTTTTGAAGAATTGATGGAAAGTGCCGAAATTGAAATCAATCGATTTCAAAAATTAGGAGTCGGAACCATCGAGATTAAATCGGGTTATGGACTGTCTTTAGAATCTGAACTTAGAATTCTAAAATGCATTCAGATCCTTCAACAAAGAGTTCCAGTTCAATTGGTTCCAACCTTCATGCCCGCTCATGCTATTCCGCCGGAATATAAAGGAAGATCTGAAGATTATGTGAAAGTTGTCTGTGAGGAATGGATACCCGAAGTTGCAAATTCAGGTCTTGCCAACTACTTTGATGTTTTTATTGAAGAGGGTTATTTTTCCGTTAATCAAGCAGAGAAACTTTGTCTTGCTGCCCAAGATCACGGACTACAGCTCAAAATTCATGCAGATCAATTCAAAAGTTTGGGTGGGACTTCACTTGCAGTTCGACTTAATGCTCAAAGTGTCGACCATTTAGATCACATTTCAAAAGAGGACATTAAAGTTTTGAGTGGATCCCATACCGTAGCAGTTCTTTGCCCAGGAGCCTCGCTTTTTACGGGAACTCCTTATGCTCCTGCTCGAGATTTAATAGACTCGGGAGCTCGAGTAGCGCTCACCACCGATTTTAATCCGGGAACGTGTCCAAGCCGAAATTTACCCCTCATGACAACTCTAGCTTGCACTCAAATGAAAATGACTGTCGCTGAGGCTATCGCTGGAGTCACCTATAATGCTGCAGCAGCCTTAGGACTTGAAAACCAAATTGGCTCTTTAGAAGCAGGTAAACAGTTCCGAGTTTGCCAGATCAAAGCCCAGTCCTATGAAGCTCTACCTTACTGCTTTGGGGAACTTGAGTAACGCAAACGGACATTCAGCTTTATTGCTATAATAAAAACATGTCTCAAAATCACTCTCCTTTAGTTTCCATTATTATCCCATGTTACAAAGCCGAAAGAGAACTTCCTGATGCTCTCAGATCAGTTTCGCAGCAAACCTACTCTCATTGGGAAATTATCGCAGTAAACGATTGTTGGGATGACGATAGCGAAAAGATCATCCACAATTTTCGGTCTCTTCACCCCAATAATAATGTTTTATATACCAAAAACACCAAAAACCTAGGACTCGCCGGAACTCGAAATGTTGGAATAAATCTCTGTCGAGGACAGTACATTGCTTTTCTTGACCATGACGATGTTTGGGAAAACCACCATCTCGAAACAGGATTGAGGCTTCTCAACCAAAATCAAGCTGAGTTCTTTTTTACACCCGCTTTGTTTTGCACTCTTAGCATTGAATCAACTGCCTATGTTTGGGGCCCCACTGCAGAGGACTTAAAACAATTCTCAGATGCACTCTTGGGAAGAAATTTCATTGCTCCTTCGGGCGCTATTATCTCTAAAGACCTGATAAAGCGAATCGGACCGATGGACGAATCGTTAAGATGTTGCGAAGACCATGATTACTGGCTCAGGGCAATCACTCACAAAGCTCGTTTCTGTCAAACAGATACCCCAACTGTTAAATATAGAATAGGAAACACCAATTCATTAACTTCCAAAACTGAACTGATGTTTACCACAGATATCAAAGTCCAAAAAAGATATCTAAACTCACTCTATTTTGACCGAAAAAAAGTTAGGCGAAGCATTGCTCTAAACTATATTAATCTCTCAAATAATCTGTACCCGATTAAACCTTCACATTCGTTGTTAAGCCTAGTGAAAGCCTTTTTTTGGAACCCATCAGATTTTCCGACATTTAAGAAACTTATAAAGAACCTAGTCAACCTTCCTTCGACTTTGACAAAAACCTATTATAGATCAAATCCTTAAACTGAATTGCTAATTTGGGTGGCAACATCTTATTAAGATTTGTGTTTCGATATCCCAAATGTTTGAAATTCTCTTGATACAACCTCCTACACGCTTTTAGAGTGTTCCAGTCTCGCCTCCAATAAGCTCGCTCATACATATCATTCAAGTTTTCGAACAGTCTCTTGAAGAATAGTTTCTCCTCTTGAGAATTAAGAATTCGGTTTTGGGAATACCAATTCAGTTTGGATTTTAACTTTTGAAATTCATGGGAGTGATTCGATGTACGCTGTCCCAAATGAATTCGATAACCAGCAAGAGGCTCGTTAACCTTAACAAAAGACCCTTTCATTCTCAACAGAGCAAAAAATATGTCATCTTCTCCGTCCTTGACGTCCTCAGGAAATTCGATTTCTTGGCATTTATCCGATCGAAAAAGAGCAGAATTAGAGGTAACACACCAATTAGCTAGCATCTCAGCCAGTGAGTCCTTCATTTTATGATACTCCGGTCGATTACAGACAGTCCTTTCTATTTTCGGACCAAACATAAAAACTTCTGTGTAACAACACACAACCTCTTCTTCGGAGGATCGAATTGCGACCCATTGCTTTTCTAGTTTTTCCTTGTCCCAGATATCATCCGCATCCTGGATAGCGATCCATTCACCTTTACAATGCCGAATTCCTACGTTGCGAGCGACCGAGACGCCACGATTATTTTGATTAATTATTTTTATTTTTGGTAAATATGAATTTAAAATCTCAAGGCTGCTATCCGTCGAACCGTCGTTCACAACAATAACCTCAAAAGGCTTTAATGTTTGATCCAAAACGGAATCTAGACTTTCTATCAAATAGGGATAGGCATTAAAACATGGAATGACCACTGATATTTTTGGATTTTCGCTTTTTTTCATTTTTCGATTACCTAGGGTCTAAAATCTGGAAGCTCCGGAATTGTTTTCTCGACTTCCGAATTAACTCCAAATTTACAAGTTCCGCAAGGAGTGAGCTTTTTACCGAAACCACACAATTGTTTTCTCAGCTTACAAGCCCTACTGCTAGAAAAAATTTCAGCCATAGATGATTCATTCAAATCACCAAGAATAAATTTTTGATGCTCTGAAACATCCGATCTAAAATTACAACAGGGCATCACGGCCCCATTAAAATCAATATACATCCGACTGAAGGGTATAAAACAGGGAGCCGAACGTTCGTAATTTATTAGAGATGAAATGGTCCCTCCTCGGTCAACCCCGTGACTATTAAAATCGATAGCCTGATAGACAAACTCTTGAAGCGCAGAGTATTTTGGCTTAATCAAGATGTGAGATTCCTCTTGGATGGCAATTTCGAATTCCAGACCTATCTTAGCCATCTTTTTCTTCATGATTGAAATGATGTTGTCCTTTTCAAATTTTTCTCCGTTCTTTAAGTAGCACTGCATATATAATTTATTAAGCCCAGCCCTGGCTAACTCATCAAGATATTCTCGATCGTTCAGATAATCTCCATTAGTGTTAGTATGTAGAACGACTTGTGGAAGAGCTTGTCTGGCCTGTTCAATTCTTTTTAGAATAATTCGGTCTGCGAGGGGTTCATTATATCTACTAAACGCGATAGTTCCTCGAAAACTAATTTCCTGTAGTTGTTTCAAAATAGATAAATATAATTCCTCTGACATGTAAATGTTTTCTGATCTCCGATCAATCATTGAATTCGGACAAAACCAGCAATTTCTATTGCAATAAGAAAAAACCTCTACTTCAATGAAGTTCAGATTCGTTTTTAAGAGTTGTTTTTTGCTAAAATAGGGGGAGTTTTCATCTATTAAGGCAAGCATATTTTTATTGCTTTCCTCTAATAGTGTTTTTTCAATCTGTTTTGGCAGTGATGTCTCAAAGGTTACTCCAGCCATTTTCCTGCGATGAGCAAACGTACCGCTCGCTTTTCGATAGACACCGGACTCGTAGTTTAATAATCTTTTAATTGTTGAGCTCTTTATTACTTTTCCTATTTTGTGTCTTATCTTCATTTGATTGAAACTCCTCAGAATTTAGTGATTCAGAATTTCTAGTTCCTGACTTGATAAACTCTCCAAATTTTGTTCTCAAACATTACCGGAAAATTCTTCAAGGGGACTACCACCGATTCTAAAACGTAGTTTGCTTCAAATTCATAAGCCAACTCCCTGATATTTTGATTTGTTAGTTGGGAGTAGTGTTCGACACCGAATTTCGAATACAAATCCTGTAGTCTAGTTTCAACCATTAAGGGCTCCCTATCTCTCATGTAAGGAAGCAGTCTATTTCTTCTAAGCCCAACGACCTGAACTCGTCGCTCTGAGATTCCCCTCCACGAACTGCCTTCGATTAAAAATATGCTTTCTTTAGGGGTAGACTGGCTAGCCCACCTCTGAAGTTCAAGCATTGCTCCCAACTCCCCTTCTAAAGTTTTTCGACCCTTCCAATAATACTGTCCCGCCGCCCCAACAATCATTGAGATTAAAATCATCTCCTTTAGAAATCGAAATCCCCTTTGACCAATTTCTCGATAGAAACTCGCTACTACACCGATCGCGATTGAAAGATATATTTGCCAAGAGACGAGAGAAAATCCGGGCGCCATGACATTTCTCATCGTTCCGCTTAAATTCTCACCGAGGATTCCCCGTAACGGTCGCCCTAACAACAAAAACGCAGCCCACCAGATTCCAGTTAAAACTCCAGCTTTGATAAAACTTTTCCGATTTTCTTTCTTGGAGTTAGCAAAAATTAAAATGCACAGAGGCCCCCAAAACAAACCCCGCTTTGAAAACACCATCAAAGTGAGCAAGGTAGCTGCCGTAAAAGCTTTTCCTTTTTCTGATTCCAAAATCATTTTGATTAAGAATGAAAAGATAATGGGAACAAGCAAAACCGAATTGATGACGGTTATTCTTAAGGGGCAGAGAAGAATCAACGGTAGTATCTTTAATTTCACTCCCACCAGATGAAGACTCGCTAATAACACAAAACTCAAAAAGTGCGCTTGCCAAAATGGATACAGCCTCGAGGCCCGTCCCCACTCCGACCGCGAGGCCCACCAGGAGAGCCCAAAAATCATCACCATTGTGGGCACTCCCCAAGGCCAAAAGATGTTGGTCGACCATGGAACTAAATGCGAATTGTTTAGGGCAGAGGGAAGTAACTCAAGATCCGTCAGAGGATTTGTAGGTTTTGGAATCAGTAAAAAGGGAATAACCAGAGTACACAGCGCGGGTAAAATGAAGGGAACATATTTTTTATATTGAATTTTTCTTTCTCGAAAGAATTGATAGCACATTGCCAAGGCTATGAAATGTAAAGTCTGACTTGGATGAATGAGACTTGCTAAAACCAATAGGGCCATCATCCATAGTTGACTCTGTTTGATTAGCGCTACGGAGGCAAAGACTAATAAAGGCATGACGAGATGCCCGGGATAAGGGGAATGCATCATGCTTGGGTAGTAAGCTAAATTCAATCCCCAGGGCTCCATCAACATCGTTAAAACAACCACGATAGCTGCCCAGACTGCATCTTGGAGGAAACACCGAACAAAAGCAAATAGGGCCACTGCTAAGCCCACATTTTGAAATAGAATGTAGAACCAACTCAACAATTTGGGGAGCCTTTGATCCCACTGGATAGAGAGAGTCGCCAACAAGTTTGGTAACGAAGCTCTAGCAAATGATTTTGCTGTGGTAAAGTTTCCATCCCCTTTCCAAAATTCAGAATTTTTTACAAACCTCGCCCAAACCATAGGGTGGTCATCCCCGTTGCTGTTAGCTAATCTGGAATCGAAAGACCCCACTAAAAGAACGGTGAAAAGAGTAAACAGGAGAGTGAGGAAAAAAATATAGGAACCATTTTTCGACTGAGTTTCAATCATGCGGAGAATTTTATTATACCCCGGCTTAGATGAGAGAGTATCTCAAAACTCAGTGGTGGACTCTAACGCGTCAGCTAGGAAGGCTCAACATTCGGTCTAAAGCCACTTTGGCATAACGCTTCACGCTAGGCAAAACTTGAACCCTGTCAAAAGTTTCAATGTTCTCCAAAGTGTAAAGCAATCTCCCCAAAGTGATTTGATACATGGTTAAACATAAAGAACGATGTAATTTCTGAATCATTCTATCCGGATATTGGGCTGCAAGATTCTGAACCAAATTAATTTCAGTACCAATAAAAACTTGATCCCGAGCCTTAGTCTCTTGGGCTACATACTTTCGAATAAAATCGGTGCTACCTACAAAATCCGCAGCTTTAACGACATCGGTAGGGCACTCAGGATGCACTATTACTTTGGCGTTGGGATAAAACTTCCTGACATGCTGGATATCTCTCACGGTAAATTTTTGATGTACCGGACAATAGCCTCGCCATAAAATGACGCGAGCCTCCTGATAATTTTCAGGTTCTCCTCCGTCGAGCTTCTCAGGATCCCAAACGGCAATATCATTGGGGTCTATTCCAAATTTCAAAGCGGTATTTCTGCCTAAATGCTCATCGGGTAAAAAGAAAATTCTCTTCGACTTTTGAAATGCCCATTCAAAAGTCTTAGTCGCATTACTCGAAGTACAAATCGTTCCCCCGTGTTCACCACAAAAAGCCTTTATGTCAGCGGTACTATTCATGTAAGTCACAGGAATAGGTGCCTGATCCTCTAACCCTTTCAAAAAATTCCAAGCTCTGTGGACTTCTTCAATTGAAGCCATATCAGCCATAGGACATCCCGCTTCGGGATCAGGATGTAACACTTCTTGATCAGGACGACATAAAATCGCAGCACTTTCAGCCATAAATCTAACTCCAGCAAACACAATGTATTTGCCACCCGAAAAATGAGCTGCAGATTGAGAAAGACCAAACGAATCCCCTACAAAGTCTGCAAGTTCGGTAATCTTTTTTCGCTGATACAAGTGAGCCAACACACACAAATCTTTTCCATAATCCTTTCGGATCTTTTGAATTCGATCGAACAAAATATTATCATCCTGAGCTTCTAACTTGCGTATTCGTTCCAAATCGAAACTCATATGACAAGGTCCTCTCTCTGGTAGCAGCCCAAACTTTTGTTGTTTCTAAGACAAGCCTCCACAACTAGGTTCGCTACTAAGACAGCTTGTCGTAGCCCGATCAATTCATCGCTTAACTGTGCCTTTCTGTAAAAGACATCAATTCCTCTAGATAACTCAGTAAGAATACCTTGAGCCCGTTTCAGTCGGGTTTCCGTCTTAATCAATCCTACATAATTCCACATCGTATTTTTTAAAGTCAGCCAGTCTTGAACTAAAAATGAGCTGTCTACTTTAGCTGTTTCGCTCTTCCATTCTTCAATCTCTGGAAATTCAAAACTTTTCTGACGTTCCAATTCAGAAGCAATCGTCTTTCCTGCTTCTGAACCCCAAACCAATCCCTCAAGAAGTGAAGTACTGGCCAATCGATTGGCCCCGTGAAGTCCAGTACAAGCTACTTCCCCCACAGCCCAGAGATGAGCTACCGAGGTTTTTCCTTGGAGGTCAACCCAAACTCCACCACAATGATAATGAGCTCCAGGAACTACTGGGATCGGTTTCTGTGTGATATCAACCCCATGGTTCAGGCATGCTTTATAAACAAAGGGGAATCTCTCTTTGATCCAATTAGACTCCTTGAAACTGATATCTAAGTAAACACAAGGTTGCCCTGAAGAAAGTAACTCTTGATGAATGGCTTTGGCGACTCGGTCTCTCGGCGCTAGCTCTGGGATAGAATACTGAGGAAGATATTTGGGTAAAAATCTCTCTCCTTGGGCGTTTAGTAAAATCGCCCCTTCGCCGCGTAACGCTTCAGAAATTAGAAACCGATGGCTAGCGGGCTCATAAAATGTAGTCGGATGAAACTGAATGTACTCTAAGTCCTCCATTCGGCAACCAGCACGATAGGCTAGTGCAATGCCATCGCCCCGAGCAAATTGACTGTTGGTATTATGCAAAAACAACTGTCCAATTCCACCCGTTGCAAGCACAGTATGGTCCGCGTAAATGGGATAAACCTCTTCAGTCAATGGGTTAAATACGAAAGCTCCAAAACAACGAGCCTCTTCATGACGAAGGGATCGATCTCTAGAGTGAAACGACGTCATGAGTAAATTGACTGCGGTGTGAGAGGTCAAAAATTTAATATTTGTAAATTGTTCGCAATAATGGAGAAGCGCAGTTTCAATCGCTAAACCACTTTGGTCGCCCTTATGAAGAATCCGGCTCTCACTGTGTCCACCCTCTCGAGTTAAACTGAGCTGTCCGCCTTCCATATCAAAAGGCACTTGGGCTTTTTCGATTAGAATATCTTTCACCAACGCAGGTCCCAATCGACACAGCTGTTTCACTGCGGGTAAATAATTGATCCCACAACCCGCCTCTAAAATATCGTTCTCTAATCTCTCGGGTGTTTCTTTTAGGGCTCGGTAGATAATTCCGCCCTGAGCGTATAAAGTGTTACTTTCTTTAATTTCATTAGCCGCAGTCAGGACAATAACTTCAAGCCCCTTCTCTGCCGCTGAAATTGCCGCCGATATTCCTGCAATTCCTCCCCCAATGATTAAGCATTGGGTTGTTATTTTTGCCGTCATAACCTTTCAAGATCCATCGACATATTCAACGAGGGGCTGGAGTGAGTGAGCTGACCCACGCTAATAAAATCCACTCCTAAAGCAGCGATGTGCGAAACTCGTTCTAATGTCATTCCTCCAGAAACTTCAATTCGGCAGAATTTCCCCTTGGGGTGTTGTCGTATTTTAGTAATGGCTGCCGGAAGCTCACTCTTCGAAAAGTTATCCAACATAATAATGTCTGGAGGGTTTTCCAAAATTACCTCAAGCAAATCAAAACTTTGAACCTCAATTTCAATGCTGTGGAGAGGGGATCTCTGGCGTCTTGAATGCTCTAAAAGTTTTACAGGTTCCAAAAATATCTGATGGTTTTCCTTAATCAAGATCCCATCGCTCAAACTTCTTCTATGAATATTTCCTCCGCCTGCTACTACCGCACTCAACTGCAGCGACCTTAACCCGGGAAGAGTTTTTCTTGTTGCCAGAATTTTAGTGGAATGAGGTTGGACTGCTTCGACAAATTTTCTTGTCAGCGTGGCAACTCCACTTAAGTAGCTCAAGTAGTTAATGAGAGTTCGTTCTAGAGAGAGGCATTGAGCAGCGCTGCCCTCTAACCATAAAATCGCTTGTCCCGGAACAAGCGTATCTCCCTCGGCCACCTTTAAATCAATTTTTAATCTTCCCTCAAACAAACCACCCAATGCATCAACTACACACTTACCGGAAAAAACCCCTGGTTCTTTGACTTTTAAGATGGCCCGACAGCGATCGTTCTGATGATTTTTTAACAATTGAACTGTGACATCGTCATTGACCGAATCGATCTCTAATTCAGTCGAGATGGCATGCATTAATTCCGTTAAATTTAACACTAGAAAGTCTTAGCACACCACATCAAAAGTGACAACGGAAGGGAAAACCCTAGAAAACCTTCGTAAATCCAGAGGTTTCTACGTTTCTATCTCTGTCTTGAGAACGGGAAAAGTATTTTGAAAACCACTTTTTCTCAAGGTAAGTCACACTCGCCAATACGGATAAACCCCCCACAATATCTACAAAATAATGCTGCTTGGTAGTTAGAGTTGAAAAAATAATAGCTAGGGTCCATACAGCAAAAACCTTAAAAATACGTGGATAGGAATCTTTTAAACTCCAAGCAGAAACTGAAGTCAAAGCGACATGCATGCTGGGAAAACAATTGTTTGGACTGTCGGCAACATAGACCAAATCCATTGCGGATTGAATTAACCAGTGACTCACTAAAGGATAGCTTGGTCTCGGGTAGGTCGTGGGAAAAACCAAAAAGAAAAATCCACAAAGGACTAAAGTGGCAAACATCTTTCGACTAAAAGAAAGAAAGTGGTTCTTTTCTTGGATAATCAAGATAGCGAGAAAAATCAAAAAATAATCGGAAGTATAGATTAAAAAAGTCCACGGAATAAAAGGTACATTCCTATCAATCCAGGTTAGGTGGAGTTTAACAGGGGTCCAAGGCGCATAGAAATTAGGAAAAATATAAAAAACCCCATAGCCCAACATGAACCAAACAAACAACTTAAGCTTACTTTTAAATTCGTAAGGGCTGTCAGTTTTCATGAGATTATTTCACCAAAGAGGTCTTTCATCGTCAACTTCGTAACTTACAAGTTTCTTACTCTTTAATCAGAGTTTCGATCTCTCGCAAAACTTCAAGTTTCATCCAATTCCTAGGTCCCTGATAAACCCTGTGGATTTTACCCCTCTTATTAATCAAAATGGAGATGGGTATCGCATCTACCGAATAGGGCTTTAATTGCTCTTTAGGAAAGTTAAAAACGAGATTACCTGGAAGCTGACTTTTCTCTAGTTTTCCATCCAGCGTCTCATGGGCATCCCCTTCAATATTGAAGGCTAACAAGACAAATCCCTGACTCTTAAAATGATCCTCTAACATTTTTAAACTTGGCATCTCTTCGATACAAGGGGCACACCAACTCGCCCAAAAGTTTAATAGAACCACCGAACCTTGTTGTTTCGACAAACTATTCGAAACACCAGGCTCAAGCTCAAACTCTATCTCCGGAGCTGGTTTCCCTAAAAAGCCTTCCTGCTTTAACTCCCACCTTCCGGCAAAAAACAAAATAAGTCCAAAAGCCATGAGAATAATTCCTACAGCTAAAATAACCTCATGCTTTTTTAATATTTTATTTCCGCTAGGAATTGCCATGGTTTAAACTCCAGTATACATCTTAATGATAGCATAGTTATTCAAAGGATAGATCCATGGCAGAATTACCTCTCTACGACCCCCCTAAAGTTGGCGGTGACATCTTAGCTTATTGCTCGAAATGCCAAGGTGAATTTTCTCATGTTGTCGTTTCTATGGTCGATAGGAAACCAGCCAGAGTCCAGTGCAAGATGTGCAAAGGCAACCATAATTTCAAGAGAATAGGCGATAGCAGGGCAAGATCTGTGTCGCGATCCTCGACACCCTCGGGAGCCCCTAGAAAGCAAATTGTTTTAGCCCAGGATTATTGGCAGCAACAAATGGATCTACAGAAAGGCAAACCCCTAAAGCCCTACAGCCCTAAACAAACTTTTCAAAAACAGGATGTCATCAATCACGTCACCTTTGGGGTTGGCATCATCGAAGAGGTAAGAATAGATAAAAAAATTGTCGTGATATTCCGTTCGGGTGAAAAAATTTTAGTCCATGGGATCGGATAAGAATCTTAAAACGATTTAGTGTTCCCCTAGGTACGCTTTCTTGACCGCATCATTATTCAGTAACTTCTGAGAAGAGTCCGCGAAAGTTATCTCCCCAACTTCTAGCACATAACCTCGATGAGCAATCTTCAACGCAGCTTGTGCGTTTTGCTCCACTAAAAGAACTGTCGTCCCAGACTTATTGATTCTTTGAATCGTCTCAAATATCGATTTAGTGATCTGTGGAGCCAATCCTAAAGAGGGCTCATCTAATAACATCAGTTTAGGACGAGATAACAAGGCTCGGCTGATAGCTAACATCTGTTGCTCTCCGCCAGATAAAGTCCCGGCCACCTGTTTTTTTCTTTCGGCTAATCTCGGAAATAGCGAATAAACCTCATCCAAATCTCCGGGAAGAAGTTTACGAGTGTATGCACCCATCAGAAGATTTTCATAAACCGTTAAGTTCGCGAAAATACCTCGACGTTCTGGAACATGGGACATTCCTCTACGAACAATCAAATGGGGTTTAACATTCGCAATATCTTGTCCATCGAAGACCACACTTCCAGAGGCTGGTTTGATAAGTCCCGAAATAGCTCTCAGAATGGTCGTCTTACCTGCGCCATTAGCTCCAATCAAAGCAACGGTCTCTCCCACAGCCACTTCCATGGATAAGTTTCGAACCGCGGGAATCAGGCCATAATTCACGCTCAAATTTTTAACCGATAGAATCACCCTACCCCCAAATAAGCTTCAATAACCTTTGGATTATCTTGAATCTCCCTCGGAGTTCCAACGGCAATAATTTCCCCATGATCAAGAACCGTAATTTTCTCGCAAATTCCCATCACGAGTTTCATATCATGCTCAATCAATAAAATAGTCGTTTTGAACTTATTTCTAATATCTGCAATCGTCCCCATCAAAGCCGCTTTTTCTTGAGTGTTTAATCCTGCTGCTGGCTCATCCAAAAGTAAAACTTTAGGCTGTGTCGCTAAAGCTCTGGCTATTTCCAAACGCCTCTGATCTCCATACGACAAACTCTTGGCTTTATCCTCTTTTCTATTCTCAAGCCCCATGACTTTCAAAAGCTCACTTGCACTCTCTCTAAATTGCTTTTCAATTCGATAGTACTTAGGTGTTCTAAGAAAGACATCCCAGTAACCGTACTCAACCCTCATGTGATAAGAAACCATGACATTTTCTAAAACGGTCAGGTCTGCAAAGAGTCGAATGTTTTGAAAGGTTCTTGCAATTCCCGCCTCGGCAATTTGATGAGGGTTTAATCCCACTAGCGATTTGCCATTAAGAACCATCGAACCAGAATCGGGAAGATAAACCCCTGTGATCAGATTAAAACAGGTCGTTTTCCCAGCTCCATTGGGACCAATCAAACCTTGAAGTTCCATGGGCTTTAAATGCAGACTAAATTGATTGACCGCTTTGAGACCCCCAAATGCGATGGATAGGGAATCTACTTTAAAGTCACCACCTAAAATTTGATTCGATTCCGCAGTCACGACGATGCCTTCTTTTTAAAGAGTTCCCAAATTTCTTTATGCCCAAAAAGTCCCATGGGCCGAACCAACATGAGAATAATCAAAATCAAAGGGAAAATAACCATTCGGTACTGCTCGAACACACGTAAAAGCTCAGGCAATAAAGTGACAATAATGCCTCCAAAAATAGCTCCAGATAAACTACCCATCCCGCCCATAACCACCATGATGACAGCTTCCACCGATTTATTAAAAACGAAAGAATTAGGATCAATAAAACTTTGGAAATGGGCGAATAATCCCCCCGCAATTCCAGCAAAGAAGGAACTCACCACGAACGCTACTATTTTATATTTCGAGATATCTACTCCCATGGATTCAGCAGCAATTTCATTTTCTCTTACAGATAGAATGGCCCGACCATAGCTGGATCTTAACAATCTCAGAAGAGCCATAAAAGTTATCACCACCCACAAATAGACCCAAAAGAAATTGGCTCTGGGTGGAATTCCAGGAAGGCCTCTAGCTCCTCCTACATCCTCAATATTTAAAAAAATGATTCTAATGATTTCACCAAAACCTAAGGTGACAATAGCTAGGTAATCCCCTTTTAATCTCAATGAAGGTAATCCCACTAAATATCCAGCCAAGGCAGCAGCAACTCCCCCAGTCACAATGGCACAGCCCACTCCGACATCTGTTTTGAAAAACGGGCTCAATGCAAGGACAGTGGTGAGAGTCGCACTCGTGTAAGCTCCTACCGCCATAAAACCGGCATGCCCCAATGAAAATTGTCCAGCGCAACCATTCACTAAATTTAAACTCATGGCCAATATCATTCCGATACCGCAGTTAACAATCACTCGAATGACGTAGGGATTAACCATGTCTTCCAGTAGGTAGTTAACAGAATACAAGATACCTACGACGGCGATTAGAATAGCTGATTGAAAAACTTTCATACTTTCTCTCGTCGAAAAGTTCCGAATAGTCCGGCAGGCCTAAACAATAAAATTAGAATAAGAATACCAAAAGCAATCGCATCTCTAAAAGTGGAAGAAATGTAATAAACAGTGAAAGACTCTGCCAATCCTAGAACAATCCCGCCGACAGCAGCTCCTAAAATACTTCCGATACCACCAAAAACAGCAGCCACAAAAGCTTTGAGTCCAATCATCATACCTAACAAAGGCTCAATCTTAGGATAAGAGAGACCATAAAGAATTGAAGCCGCACCCGCCAAAGAAGAACCAATTGTAAAAGTAAAAATGATAATCGTATCGGTGGGTATCCCCATGAGGTTTGCCACCTCAATGTCAAAGCTAACAGCTCTCATGGCAATTCCTAGCTTCGTGTGACGAACAATCCAGTGAAGTACACCCATAAGAATCAGAGAAACCAAAACAACGGTAAGCTGAATATTATTGAGTACCAATCCATCACCCTCGAGTAATGAACGGGTCGGTATGAGAGCGGGGAATACTTGAGGATCTGCACCAAAAATAATCTGCCCTAAGTTTTCTAAAAACAAGGAAACCCCAATCGCAGTAATAAGGACATTCAATCGAGGGGCTCCACGAAGCGGCCGATAAGCTATTCGTTCTACGGTTAATCCCACCGCCACACAAAAGGCCATACTCCCCAAAATAATCGACACCATGAGGAGCATGGGATTTTGGATCGCAGGCGACAACCATTTGGCTAAATAATAACCGGAGAAAGCCCCCAGCATGAAAATATCACTGTGAGCAAAGTTGATAAATTGAAGTACCCCATACACCATGGTGTAACCCAGAGCCACTAGGGCATAGACACTGCCCTGGGCCAGACCATTAATAATATTTTGCAAAAAAGCTTGTAGCATCCAAAGCTCAGTTTAGGGGTTAATGGTAGTCACATAACTGAACTTTTGTGGGCCTACGACTTTCAACACCACGGCCGGTTTTACCGCATTTCGTTCTTCATTGATTGTGATCATACCCGTGACGCCTTGAAAGTTCTTAGTTTGAGCCAGAGCCTCGCGAAAAGCTTTAGGACTAAGCTCAGAGGCCCGCTTCATAGCATCTACAGCAACCATAGCTGCATCATAACCTTGAGCTGCAAGGCCGCTAGGAACTTCCCCATAACGAGCTTTAAATTGAGCTACAAAATTTTGAACCACTGGGCTCTGATCCTCATGAGAGTAATGGTTGCTAAAATAACCGCCCACCACAGCATCTCCACCAATTTCAGTCAGCTTTTCACTGTCCCATCCATCACCACCCAAAAGAACGGCTTTTAAACCGAGCTCTCTGGCTTGACGAGCTACCAGTCCCACTTCAGTGTAATAGCCGGGGACAAATAAAACATCGGGATTCTTGCCCTTAATCGAAGTTAACTGAGATTTAAAATCCATGTCTCCACTGGCGTAAGACACATCAGCCACAACTTCTCCACCCATTTTTTTGTACTCATCGACGAAAAAGTTGGCTAAGCCCACACTGTAATCAGCTTTGATATCACGGAACACAGCTGCTTTTTTAAGTTTCAAATTGTTAATAGCAAATCTGGCCATCACAGAGCCTTGAAATGGGTCGATAAAACAAACTCTAAAGATGTAATCACCCACTTGAGTTACTTTAGGATTGGTGCTCGAAGGACTCACCATTGGAACTTTATATTGTTGCGCCACAGCTCCAGCAGCAATGGAACGGGAACTTGCTACTTCACCTAAAAGCAGACTGACTTTATCTTGCGTGATCAACTTCGTCACGATAGTCACTGCTTCAGAAGCTTGCCCCTGGTCATCGTAATTTTTTAACTGAATTTTCTTACCCTTAACTCCACCCGCTTTATTGACTTCATCAAGCGCCATCAAAATACCTTTATGAGTAGAAACACCGAATGTGCTCTCGGATCCGGTCATCGACCCAAATTCTCCCACTAGAATTTCATTTCCCGTGGCAACATTTGAAGAAGAACCTCCCGTAGTGCCATCTTTTTTGACACAACCTGAATTTAAAATGAATAAGACACATCCTACAAAAGAGAGGATTTTAACAGTCGTTCGGCTTGCTTAAGTGATCATTTAATTTTTCTCCCAAATTACAATGCTTGAGGTAGTAAAAGGGGTTAAACACAGGTTGTCAATAAATCCCAAGCACCGAATATAATTAATTTACTTTTACCCTTTGACAGCACTTCTCCTGCTCTTTTAGTTTCGAGGATATGAAAAAAGAGGAAAACAGCCTAACCTTTGAGGCCTCGCTTAAAGAATTGGAAAAAATAGTGACCGAATTAGAAAAAGGGGACGGCTCTTTAGAATCCCAGTTAAAGGCTTTTGAAAAGGGTGTGGGTTTATCTCGAGACTGCGTAAAAAGACTAGAAGAGGTTGAAAAACGGGTTGAACTATTAACTCGCAACTCCCAAAAAGAACTCCAAACCAACCCTTGGCCGGAAAATTCTTAACCTGTTGACACTGTTCGATTAACTCACCTATTCTTTTGGCTGGGGATAGGGGTGTTTCATGGAAAAGTCGGGCAGTACTGCATTCAGTGATTCCAGAGTTAAATTAATCAACGATTATTTAGAGACCAACTTATCTCGCTTTGAAAAATCTTGTTCCCAAAGATTTGAGCCTCTTATCGAAGCCATGAGGTATTCTCTTGAAGGGGGCGGAAAAAGACTACGACCGATTCTAACTCTCTCTGCCGCAGAGGCCTTGGGTTTAGACCCCAAGAGCGTTCTTCCCGCAGCTTGCGCCTTAGAATACATTCACACTTATTCCTTAGTTCATGATGACCTTCCCGCTTTAGATGATGATGATACTCGGCGAGGAAAACCCTCAAGTCACAAACGTTTTGGAGAAGCGGTGGCCATTCTGGCGGGAGATGCTTTACTCACTGAAGCCTTTGGTCAAATTCTTCTTTTGGGGGAATCGGGTCGATTTTTGCCGGCCCAAATTTTGGGCGTAGTGGATCTTTTAGCTCATCATTCAGGAGTGAGAGGAATGGTTGGGGGACAATTACTCGATGTCACCATTGATACGTCCGACGCCTCTTTACCCGAAATTGAGTTTATCCATATCCATAAAACGGGAGCCTTGATTTTGGCTTCAGTGCTTATTCCTACTAAGCTAATTCCTCTAGAAGAGGAAAAAATTCAAAGTTTTCGAAGATATGGTGAAGCTCTAGGTTTGGCTTTTCAAATTTCAGATGACCTTTTGGATTCTGAGACCTCGGTGCGTTATTCTCGAGGCCCCAGAAAAAAACCCAAACCCTGCTATACGCAGGTGATGAGCCCATCAGAAATGAAGCAAAAACTTAACTTTTTAATTGATCATGCCATCAATTCCATTAGATCCTTGGGTGACAAATCCCAAAATTTGGTGGATATTGCTGAGTTCATCCGTACAAGGAAAGCTTAAAAAACCATGAAACTTTTAGAGAAAATCGATTCTCCGGAAGACTTAAGAAAACTTAAAGCTTCTTCCCTAAAGCAAGTCGCTCAAGAAGTTAGAGAGCTTATCCTTCAAGTGATTTCTGAAAAAGGGGGCCATTTTGCCTCCAATTTGGGAACCGTTGAGCTGGCGGTTGCCCTCCACTACGTTTTTGAAACCCCAAAAGACAAAATTGTTTGGGATGTAGGCCATCAATCTTATCCCCACAAAATTTTGACCGGAAGAAAAGATCGATTTCACACCATTCGACAAGAGGGCGGTTTAAGCGGTTTCACGAACCGATTTGAAAGTGAATACGACCACTTCGGAGCAGGTCATGCCAGCACGTCTATTTCAGCAGCTCTTGGAATTGCTGAAGGAATGCGTCTCGCAGGATCTCCTCACATGGGCATTGCTGTCATTGGAGATGGTTCCATGACCGGGGGGCTAGCTTATGAAGCTCTCAACAATGCAGGCCATATCCCCGCAAAAAATCTGATAGTAATATTCAATGATAATGACATGTCGATAGATCCTAACGTAGGAGCCCTATCTAAATTTGTAAATCACACCGTAACTCATCCTGGTTATAATCGCTTGAGAAAAGAAATCCGCTCGTTGGTTGATTCTCTGAATAATCATGGAGTTCCTGTAGGTAACGTCGTATCTAAAATAAGAAAAAGTATTAAAAACTTTTTCACTCCTGGAATGTTATTTGAGTGTTTCGGTTTTAGATATTTTGGTCCCATCGACGGCCACAATTTGGATGAGCTCGTAGATACCCTTCAATTTATTCGGTCTGAAGGGGCCGAAGGGGGCCCTTATTTAGTGCACGCCATTACCAAAAAGGGAAAAGGGTATAAACTCGCTG
>OMIX01000055.1 GCA_900299195.1 Deltaproteobacteria bacterium | reverse complement strand
CGCAGGTGTGGTATCCACCCGCGCTTACTATTTTCGGGTTTTTAAGTGGAGGGACGTTGGTTTCACCATAGATATCCTGTCCCCAGCACTTAACTCCATTCTCATCCAGAGCGCAGGTGTGCCAACTACCCGCGCTTACCATTTTAGGGTTTTTAAGTGGAGGGACGTTGGTTTGACCCTTATCATTTTCTCCCCAACACCTAACTTGGTTATCAATAAGAACGCAGGAGTGGTAGGCCCCTAAAGACAATTGCACCGTATCCTCGGGCAGTGCTAAAAGCAGGGAGGATGCTGTAAGAGGTATTGCCAGAGCGATAAGTCTGAATATTTGCATTGTGTTAGCCTTAAATCCTTTTATTCTAAGCCACCCTCCCTGAAGCCGTTCGAGTGGGCAGACCTCTCGATTGTTGAAAGATTGGCACAGTGCATTAGTTTGAGAGGATTCTCAATAATTAAAAAATTAAAACGTGAGGCTAAATGAGAAGAAGTTGGAGAAGATCCCTACTAAGAAAAAGAGGAGAGAGTTATTTCTGTTTCTTGTGATTTGCGGGTTATGAAGAGGAATTGGGTCTAATAAAAAGTGCCGGAATATTTTTATTCCGGCACTTAACTGCAGTTAAGCCTGACTATTTAAAAAAAGCATTTCCCGATATTTGGGTAATGGCCAAAGATTATCTGCAATTCTTTTTTCAGCTTCATCGCAAGCTGCTCTTAATTTGTGTGCTAGGGGAGTTAGTTTCAACGAAATCGTTTTCATGATCTCTAACTCACTTCCTTGCTGATGAAGACTCTCCAAACCACTATTTAAAGCTGTTTGTTCTTTGATTATGGTTTCTAGTGAAACCTCCATGGCCTCTAGCCGTTTGGCTTGAGAAGCCTTGGCCCCTTGAGTTCTTAATACAGCCAGGGCTTCTCCCGACTGCTTAATTTGTGCTTCAAGGGCTGGAATAATAAAACCTGCGGCAAGTTCACTTAGAGCTCTCAATTCAATTTCGAGCGTTTTATTATAACGTTCTACAGCGATATGATATCGAGACTCAATTTCTGCGCGCGAGAGAACCTTAGTCGTCACTAAAAATTCTGTGGCTTTCTCTTGGTGAAGAACTTCCAAGGCCTCTGCCGTCGTGTTGAGTATGGGTAGCCCTCTTTTTTGGGCCTCTCTTTTCCACTCCTCAGAGTAATTGTTGCCTTCAAAGCGGATGTGTTTATGAGCTGTAGTTAATTCTCTCACCAATTCCATCACGGCTTCATCTCTTGTTTTCTTTTTGGCCAGCAGGTCCTTCAATGAACTTGTGGCTTCTCGAAAAGATTCTGCGACTGCGGCATTTAGAATGCTCACGGGCACCGAGACGTTGGCAGAAGCCCCTACAGCCCGAAATTCAAATTTATTTCCGGTAAAAGCAAAAGGGCTGGTTCGATTTCGATCGGTGTAGTCTTTTGAAATATTGGGAATGTGCCCCACGCCTAAGTTGATAATCTGAGCTTCAGTCGCTTGGCTAGCTTCTCCTTTTTCGATGGAGTTAAAAATCTTGTCCAACATCGAACCCAAAAAGACTGAAATGATAGCCGGAGGTGCTTCGTTCCCCCCTAAACGATGATCATTTCCAGGTGAAGCAATAGCTGCTCTTAAAACGTCGGCATGCCGATGCACCGCTTGGAGCACAATAGAAACCACCGCCAAAAAACGTAAGTTTTGGTGAGGGGTAGTTCCAGGATCTAAAAGATTTTCTCCCTTATCGTTCGACATGCTCCAGTTACAATGCTTGCCACTTCCATTAATGCCGGCAAAAGGTTTTTCGTTCAGCAAACAAACTAAACCATGTCGACTGGCCACTCTCTTCATGGTTTCCATGGTTAATGTGTTGTGGTCGGCAGCAATGTTGACATGTTCAAAAATAGGAGCCAGCTCAAATTGGCTGGGGGCCACTTCGTTATGACGAGTTTTGACTGGAACCCCTAACCGATAAAGTTCCTGTTCCAAATCAACCATAAATGCTTGGGCTCTTGAGGGGATCGAACCAAAATAATGGTCTTCCAGTTGTTGGCCCCTCGGAGAGGCCGCCCCTTGCAAAGTTCTACCGGTCATGACGACGTCAGGCCGGGCTTGAGCATGGTTTTTATCAATGAGAAAATATTCTTGTTCGGGTCCTAGCGTTGCAGTCACCGATTTTGCATCGACATCTCCAATACACTTAAGAAATTCGACCGCCTCATGAGACAACACTTGGCATGATCGTAATAAGGGAGTTTTGTTGTCGAGAGCTTCTCCATGGTATCCAAAAAAAACACAAGGGATGCAAAGTGTTTTTCCGTGTTCCCCATCGATAATGAAAATAGGGGAGGAGGGATCCCAAGCCGTATAGCCTCTAGCTTCAAAGGTAGATCTCATTCCGCCTGACGGAAAACTCGAGGCATCTGGTTCGCCTTGAATGAGTTGGCTCCCCGTAAATCGCTCTATCACTTTGAGCTCGGAATGATGCGAATGTTGGATGGAAATAAAAGCGTCGTGTTTCTCGGCCGTCAGACCTGTCATCGGCTGAAACCAGTGACAAAAGTGTGTCGCCCCTTTTTGCACTGACCATTCCTTGATGACGGTGGCAATGGCTTCTGCGGTTTCGTTATTGAGTTTTTTTCCGTGGTCCAGCGCTTTGATTAAATTTTGATAAGCATCTTTGGGCAGCTTTTCCCGCATTTGGCCTAAGCCAAAAGTAAGTTCTCCAAAATATTCAGAGATGGGAGGGGTTTCATGGGCTCCGTTGCTTAATTTTTTTGAGGCTTTGCTAGTTAAGGGAACTGAAGACACATGAACCGCATTCCACGGCTTTTGAGTAAACATAGGTTGGCTCCTTTTGGGGTCTTTAGAAATAAAATACTTCTAAAAACAAGGTGTTAGACGCTAAACTTTAAGAACACTACGCTCTATAAAATAAAGCCTCTATGTCTGTAGTTTCGTACAGAATCAAAAAAAATTCAAGTAGCGGGTCTAGCTCATGCGATGCGCTATTAGGAAATCCCCAGAAGATGCCGATACGCTTTATGTTGAGGACCCTTTGTTAAAAATAAAACACATTTTAATTTTGGTTTTTATGGTGGCAGCCTCTGCTTCGTTTGCTGAGCGCCGAATCAGTAGCGGCGCCCAAAAGAAACTTTCTGGGCTGATTTATGGCGGGTTTAGTTTTACCTCGCATAAAAGTGAAGGGGCCGGAAACGTAACCGGACAAACGGGTTTGGCATTTGGTTTTGGAGTGGATTACAAAATCATGAGTCAGATCAGTTTGGGGATCGACATGTTGTACACGCAGAAAGGCTATCAACTCAGAACAGCCACTTCAGTCACACAGTATGACCTCTCGTATTTAGAATTTCCTGTGTATGTCAAATGGGCCCCCTTTCGAGAACTCCAATTTAAAGTAGGTCCCTATTTGGCCGGGATGATGGTAGCTGCGAATCGTCAGGTCAGCGGAGTTGACACTCCACTTAAGGGCGATTTTGCCAATGATTTTGGAATTTCTTATGGCGCCTGGCTTGGTTTTTGGGCCAACCCGCAGCTCGCTGTGGGCGTTGATATGAGATACGACCAAGGATTAGCCAACATTCAGAATGTCGCAGAACCTTCCGCCGCCATTCGAAGCCGCGCCTTCACTTCGACTCTTACCTTAGTCTTTGGACTTAAATAAAAAGCGATTTTTGCTTTCCCGTTCGATTTTGAGTGGTGTACTCTTATTTCTTTGAGCTTTAATGGTCTCACTAACATATTGGGGGAAGCATGGTTCGTCGTTTAATAGAATTTGATTACTTATTAAAAAATGCATCGGGAGAAGTGCTCGACAGCTCTACTGAAATGGATGGCGAACCCATGAGATATGTAGAAGGCTCTAACCAAATCATTCCTGGTTTAGAATCACGAATGAAGGGGGTCAAAAAAGGCGATAAAAAAGAGATCACTGTGCCTGCTTCGGAAGCTTATGGCGACCGGGAAGAAAAGCTAGTGATCGAAGTTCCCTTAGACCAATTCCCTGCCAATCAAAAAGTTTCCGTTGGGCTTGAAGTGGAAATTGAAGTTGCAGAAAACTATTTTCATCCGTTCACTGTCACTCAATTGGGAAAAACCTCAGCCACTTTAGATGGTAACCATAGACTCGCTGGGGTTGATTTGTACTTTAGTGTTGAGGTTAAAGAGGCTAGAGAAGCTACTGAAGCAGAAATTGCTGAAAGTGAAACTGAGCACGAGCATGAGCACGGCGAACACTGCACCCACTAAGATTTGAACCACATTTTTATTGCGGCTAAGATTAAAACAATGGCGAAAGATTTGCGCAAGATCTCTTCGGGGAGTCGGTGCGCGATTTTAGCTCCTAAAAAAGCTCCGACAAAAAGTCCCAACGCAACAAATAAGCCCCATCTGATGTGGTCGGATTGGATTTTGCCTAATCGGTAATATTCATAAACGGCAAGAAGTCCCACGGGCATCAAAAGTGCGACTAAAGAAGTCCCAGTAGCGGTGGGTTGTGACATTTTAAAAAAGTAGATTAAGGTGGGAACAATCACTAGCCCGCCCCCGATGCCGAAAAGACCTGATAAAATTCCGGCCAAAAATCCTGTGATGAGAAATTGGTAGAACAAAGGGGCCTCCACTTAAATTGTAAGCTTATTATAAAGAATTTGGGCAAAAAAATAAAACGGGCCTTGAGGAGTAAAAAGGGGGGAGTACTCTTCTAGGCCCGTTGTTGAAGCCTTAGGATGCTTCAATTCGTGTTAAGAGGACTAAACTACTGCCCTCGAGAACAGATAAATTTGGGTTTAGGAAAGTCTGTTCTCAGTAAAAATGTTAAAGCAATTCTCTTGCCAAAAATTGGGCTTAAGAATGAGCCACAGATGAGTTTAAAAAGTTTCATTTTGCAACGCTATGTTGTGAAAGCAACCACAGTCTTAAAAAAACTTTGCGTAAAATCAGAATCGAATTCTAGCCCCATCCTATCGGTCCGGGTAAAAGTAAAAGAGATAGAAACGAACTTGGGGGATAGGGAATGGAAACAAAACGAATTCTTGTGGTTGAAGACGACGAAATCACTCGTATCTTAGTCATCAAAATGCTCGAAAATGCACACTATGAGGTTTTTTCTGCGAGTAGTGTTCCGGAAGCCTTAAATCTTTTCTCAGTGCAGCCGGTGGAGGTGATTCTGACCGATATTGAAATGAAGCCGTATCGAGGTGTAGAACTGTTACATAAATTTGACGAGCTTAAGCAAAAACCTACTTTGATATTTATGACTTCTAAAGGGAGTTTAAGCACAGCGGTCGAAACTTTAGCCGAAGGCGCTTTTGAGTATGTGGGTAAACCGCTTGAGCCCCAAGTTCTATTCCCTATTTTAGATAGAGCATTTTTAGAACGGAAGAAAACTCAAGATCTTATTCTTCAAGAAAACCATGTTCCCGATTTTGGTCTCATTGGAAGATCTCCTAAAATGGTTGAGCTTTATAAGAACGTGGCTAGAGCAGCGCTCTCAGATAGTAATGTATTTATTTGGGGAGAAAGTGGGACTGGTAAAGAATTGGTAGCTAAAGCCATTCATGAAAATAGTATTCGAAAAGAAAATCGATTTGTGACAGTCAACTGCGGGGCCTTGACTGAGACTCTCCTTGAGTCTGAACTTTTCGGGCATATCAAAGGCGCTTTTACCGGAGCTATTTTTAACAAACGGGGGCTTTTTGAAGAAGCCAACGGTGGAACTCTTTTCTTAGATGAAATTGGGGATATTTCACCTGGGCTCCAAGTTAAGTTATTGCGAGTGATTCAAGAGGGAGAGTTTAAACCGGTTGGGAGCGTTGAGAATCGAAGAGTGAATGTGAGAATTATTGCTGCAACTCATCGTAATTTATTTAAAATGGTACAGGAGGAAAAGTTTAGAGAAGACCTGTTTTATCGACTCAAAGTCCTGACACTTCAGTTGCCAGCGCTTCGAGAAAGACCTGAGGATATTATTCCTTTAGCTTCCTATTTTTTGAAAAAGAAAACCCCCTTGGGAAAAAAGTGTTTCTTCAGTGGAAAAACGGTGTCCTTGCTGATGAACCACTCTTGGCCTGGAAATATTCGCGAACTCGAGCATGCCGTGGAACGGGCTGTAGCCATGAGACAAGGAGAGGTTCTATATCCGGAAGATTTTGCACTTGGAGATTCGCACTTCATGGAGGAGGCTGTAATCTGCGAACCTCACCAGCCGTTGACTCCCCCAATGATTTTGCGCAGCCAGGAAGATACGTTACTCTCCTTAGAGGAATTGGAAAAACAGCACATAGTCAAAGTGATTAAGCGAACCCACTTTAATAAAACTCGGGCAGCACAGATTTTAGGGATCGATCGAGCTACGCTCTACCGAAAAGCGGAGCGATATCAAATTACCCTTGGAGAAAAAGAAGAATCCGAAACTCAGCCTAATCAAGAGAATCCATTTCCAGAAACCGCTGTGCATTAACTACGTCCTGTTTTAGTTGAGAAATAAGAAAAAACTTTAATTGAGTGCCGTCTTAAGCTCTTCAAGCTCGAATTGTACGCGTGGGATAAATCCCTCGGGAAGATCCGAGTCTTTCAAAAGCGAGAGCTCAGTCTCTTCTAATAAAGCCGTAAGACGTAAAGCCCCAATGTGGCCGGTGCTTCCTTTGAAACGGTGGAGTAAATGTTGAACAGTCTTCTTGTCCTTCTCTTGGATCGCACTCGCTGCCTCTGAGAGAAAATCTTGGGAAGTTGAAAAAAAGAGGTGGATAAATTCTTTCTGGAAAGAAAGGTCTTCATGGCCAATGACCTCTTTCCATTGTTTGACCATTTCGTCATCTAAAGTAGGCAGCGTAGAAATCGAATCTGATTTAAAGTGAGTTGGAAGCCATCGATGAAGTAGCTCCTCAAGTTCGGTTTTCTTGAAAGGCTTCTTTAAAACTTCAGTCATGCCAGCATCGAGACAGTGTTGAATGTCTTCAGAGAACACAAAGGCAGTCATCGCAATAATAGGAGTCGTCTTGTACTGAGAAAGTTCTCGTAGTTTGCGAGTGGCTTCTAATCCATCCATCTCAGGCATTTGGCAATCCATTAAAACAAGGTCGACCGCTGTGTGAGCTGCTTGACTTAAAGCTTCGATTCCCGTTTGGGCCAATAAAATCCGACATCCTATCTTTTCTAGCATCGTAACGACTAATTTCTGATTGATAGGATGGTCTTCTGCTACCAATACCATAGGGGGGCGTTTTCCTTTCCCTACGACGCCCGGGTTGGGTAGGCTGGGTCCTGCTAACTTGGACAGCAAGGGAGCTTTATTGGCTTTGGAATAAAAGTTATTTGGGTTCGGTTCCACTGAAGGTTTGAGGGGAATTTTTAAGGTGAAGGTGGAACCCAGCCCGATTTTAGTGATTGCATTAAGCGAGCCTCCCATCAAATCGGCCAGTCGTTTTGAAATAGCTAGACCCAAACCAGAGCCTCGTTCGGTTTTGCTGATATCTAAATTTTCTTGGGAAAATGGAGTAAATAGTGAAGGTAAAAAGCAGGGACTCATCCCAGGCCCCGTATCCTTGACCTCAAAAGCTATAGGATAACACTCTTTGGGATCATGGGAATCTGCGTAGGGGCTCACTGAGAGGGTTACATTTCCTGCTTGGGTGAATTTAAAAGCATTACTTAATAAATTGGTAAGGATCTGTCGAATTCGCCAAGGGTCACCTACCACCCAAGCAGATAGGTTAGGATCCATAATAAGTTTGAAAGTGACAGACTTTTTGTTGGGTCTTTCAGCAAACTGGTCCAACACACATTGGATTAACTCGTTCAGGTTAAATGATGTGGTCTCTAAATGGGTTTTACCTACTTCAATTTTAGAGAGGTCGAGAAGGTCATTAATCAGTGCTAAAAGAAAGTCGCTCGAGTGATTGATGGTATTTACATAGTCCTTTTGCTCCCGAGACAGCGGGGTATCGGAAAGTAAAGTGATCGCACCCATGATCCCATTAAGAGGGGTTCTGATTTCATGACTGATATTGGCTAAAAAAGTGGTTTTTGTTTGGTTGCTTTTGTCTGCTACCCTTTGAGCCAAAATCAATTCATCGATCATTTTCTGTCGATGGGAAAAATCATGTAGCGTCAAGCAGTAGGCGGGAGTGTTGTCCCAATAAGAATAAGCGGAAACGACGGAAATAATTTTGGGATCGATAGAGTCGGTTTCTTCTTTTAGGGTTATCTGCTTTTTATCGTTAGGGTTGGGAAGTGTCGGGAAAACAGATCCTACTTTAAGAGAAAGAGATTTTAAAAGTAGTGTTGCCGCTGTGTTAAGAAAAAGTATGGTCCCTTTAAAATCGGTCACCACAATCCCATCTGGAGATGAATCTAGAATACCTCTGAGCTTTTGCTCGGAGTTTCTGAGGGATTGTAAAATCGATTGGCGCTCAAGAGTGTTCTTAATGGCTCGACCCATGAGCACGCTGTCCGTTAAATAATCTTTGGGATAAAAATCGGCAGCCCCCGCAGCGACAGCCTCTGCCGCTACCGATTCGTTGCCAAACACACTAAAAATAAAAATGGGCGATTCGTTGAGATTGGCGATTTTGAATTGGGTGAAAGTGTCCAAACCGCGAGAGTCCGGAAGATTAAGGTCTAATAAAATAAGGTCAAAACACTCAGATTGG
>OMIX01000054.1 GCA_900299195.1 Deltaproteobacteria bacterium | reverse complement strand
ATTTGCGATGGTTTTGTAGGTAACGTGGTCCTAAAAGTCTCCGAAGGGTTAGCTGAAACCGCTTTTAATTGGGTAAAAAATGAAATCAGCAAACACAAAATTAGCGGACTTTTAGGTTTGGCGTTTCTTAGAGGAACTTTAAAAGCTTTTAAACAGAAGTTTGATTACAAGCCCTATGGTTCAGCTCCCCTGCTTGGCATTGATGGCGTCGTTTTCATCAGTCATGGCAGTTCTAATGCCATTGCTATCCGTAACGGCATTCTCACCGCCAAAAAAGGGGTAGAATCCCAGTTTGTTTTAAAAATGAGAGATCAACTGCTTAAACGACAATCCTCAACCGAGAAAGACCCATCTATATGAGTTACTATTCGAAGATCATTGGAACCGGTAAGGGCCTCCCCGAGACCATCATGACCAACAAAGATTTTGAAGCCTTTGTGGAAACCAGTGATGAATGGATCCGCACCCGGACCGGAATAGCGCAAAGACACATTGCTAACCCAGAAAAAGGGGAAAGCACACTCAGCCTAGCTCGAAAAGCAGCACAAAACGCTTTGCAAATGGCCAATATTCCAGCTCAAGAAATTGAACTTATCATTGTTGGGACAGTAACACCGGAAAGTGTCATGCCTACTACCGCCAATTCACTTCAAAGAGATCTGGGAGCCGTGAATGCTTTCTCGTTTGACTTGCAAGCAGCCTGCTCAGGATTTTTGTATGGATTATCTATTGCCGATCAGTACATCCGAAGTGGATCTCTTAAAACAGCTTTAGTTGTAGGCGCCGAAACTCTTTCTACTTTGATTAACTGGCAGGATCGCTCCACTTGCGTTCTCTTTGGTGATGCTGCTGGGGCTGCTATTTTAACTCGAACGGACAACAAATCTCACGCTATTTTATCGACGAGAACCTATTCCGATGGAACTCGAGGGGATCTTTTAAAAATCCCTCACGGTTATGCTGCTTGCCCTCCTTGGAGAGCAGACTATCGTCCCTCGGAGCACAAAATTAAAATGCAAGGTTCAGAAATCTTTAAACTAGCTGTCAGAAACATGTGTGATGCCTCAATGAAAGTCTTAGAAGACAATCAGCTAAAAGTAGAGGATGTCGACTTTTTTATTTTTCACCAAGCTAACATTCGAATCATAGAAATGTGCGCTAAAACTTTAAATGTTCCACTGAATAAAACTTGGCTAAACGTAGACAAATACGGAAATACTTCAGCTGCCACTTTACCTATCTGTTTGGACGAAGCCTGGAGAGCTGGAGCGATTAAATCAGGTGATAAGGTGCTTATGACAACTTTTGGAGGAGGAATCACATGGGGAGCCACACTAGTCCAAATGTAAAACACACCATCTCAGCCGTTTTTCCAGGGCAAGCCTCACAATATGTGGGTATGTCTAGAACGCTTACGGATCAATTCCCTTGGACAGTTCAAATTTATGAAGAAGCCTCCGATGCTATCAAAGAAAATGTTTTAAAACTTTGTGCAGAGGGTCCCGAAGACGCCCTTCAGCTCACCAAGAATCAACAACCCTGCATTCTAACCACTTCTTATGCTTGGTTTCAGGTTCTTAAGAAAACTCTCGACTTCTCCCCTTTTGCAGCTGGGGGCCATAGTTTGGGAGAATATTCAGCTTTACTCGCCTCGGGCGCCATGAGCCTTTCTGAAGCCGTTAGATTGGTTCGAGTCCGTGGAGAACTCATGCAAAATGCAGTTCCCCAGGGGAAAGGAAAAATGGCGGCTGTTCTTGGACTGTCCGACGATAAAGTGAAAGAACTTTGCGAAAAAGCTTCAGAAAAAGGCAGTGGATCATTCGTGGTACCTGCCAATTTTAACGCCCCTTCGCAAGTGGTGATTGCAGGCCACGCCGAAGCGGTAGACAGAGCTCAGTCGATAGCCAGTGATCCTAATGCGGGTGAACTTAAAGCGAGAAAAGTGGTCCCCCTGAATGTCAGTGCCCCTTTTCATAGCCCCCTGATGAAACCTGTGGCTGAAAAATTTACTTCTCATCTGCAAACCATCCAATGGAAGCAGAGGGCGTTTCCCGTGGTTCACAATGTAGATGCTCAAATAAGAGAAGAAGGTGATTTAGTGGGTCTTCTCACCCAACAGTTGGATCATCCTGTGCTTTGGACCTCGTGCGTTTCTAGCTTAGTCGGTCATGGAACCACTGCTTTTGTTGAAATGGGGCCTAATAAGGTTCTTACCGGACTTATTAAACGAATCGCGGACAACGTGAAACTATTCTCCATGGATTCTATCGACGATTTAAAAAAATTCGAAACTTATCTTAAGGAAGGACAATCATGACACTAGAAGGTGAAATTGCATTGGTCACTGGGGGTTCTAGGGGTATTGGCAGAGCGAGTGCAATAGCTCTAGCTAAAGAAGGGGCTGAAGTGATTATTAACTTTGTCTCCAACGAAGCTAAGGCAAAAGAGACGTGCAATGAAATTGCAGCGTTGGGAGGCAAAGCGAGTGCTGTTAAATTTAACGTCGCCAACCCTGAAGAAACGAAGTCTGCTATTGAACTCATTTTAAAAGATAAAAAGAAAATTTCTATTCTTGTAAACAATGCCGGAATCACCCGTGATGGACTGATGATGCGATACTCGGTTGAGGATTGGGATCAAGTTTTGGACACAAATTTAAGAAGTGCTTTCATCGTTTCTCAAGCAGTGATTAGAAGTATGATGAAAGAACGCAAAGGCAGCATCATTCACATGGGATCGATCGTGGGAATTACCGGCAACCCAGGTCAAGCTGCCTATTGTGCTGCAAAAGCTGGAATCATCGGCTTGACCAAATCGATGGCTAAAGAACTTGCCTCAAGAAATATTAGAGTGAATGCGATTGCTCCAGGTTTTATTGAAACCGACATGACCCATCAATTAACGGAAGACCAAAAGAAAAATATTTTTGATGTGATCCCGTTAGGAAGAATTGGAACTGCTGATGAAATCGCTCAAGCGGTTGTTTTCTTAGCTTCACCTAACAGCAGCTACATCACGGGCCAAACCCTTGTAGTTGATGGTGGAATGGGAATGTAATTTTAGGTCTGTTTATTTTGCTAAGGCTAGACTGCTACCCGACAAGCTATTGTTTCTTTTTAGCGATCGCTCGCACTAAATGAGAATTACCTTCAGCTAGTTCATGGTAGTAAAGAATATGAAAATCCTTAAGCTGTTGTAGCAACTCATTGGGCTTAAAACACTGGTCCACATCAATCAACGGATTGGGAAAAGCTTTAAGATGTTCGGTGGTATAAGCTTCAAACATCACAGTTCCCCCCATGACCAAACCTCTTTTGATTTCACTGAAGAACCTAGGAAGGGGTTTAAAATAGCTCATCACTATCGAATCATACTTCATCAAGGGCATCAGAAAGAAATCAAGATTTTGAGCTTTAACTTCAATATTAACTTTTTTTTCAGTAGCCAGAGCCTTGGCTTTTTCGACCGCTTTTGCTGAACAATCCAGCCCTTCCACTTGAAAACCATTCTGGGCAAGAAAAACTGCGTTTCTCCCCTCACCCATCGCAACATCAAGCACCTTTCCTGGCTTTAGCTGCTGAACAAAACTCTTTAAAGTTACGATAGGCTCTTTGCCAAAAAGATACCCAGTTACCGCATAACGATTTTCCCAAACTTCGACGGCACTTTTCTTATTAGGATCCAATTCAGGATATTTTTCATCAAACATAAGGCTATTTAGCCACCCACCCATTGTTTTTTCAAGGGGAGTTTCAGCGTTTTAACCCATTGGGCTGCTAAAATTCCAATCCAAGCAACGGACCCCAAACAGCTCAAAAGCAGCCCCCACTTCACACTTTTTGGAAAAAAATGCATTTTAAGAGTATGTCTGCCCCCCGGAATAAGAACTCCCATAAAATCACCATTGACCCGGTAAATAGGGGTCAAACTTCCATCAATCTCAGCATTCCATCCCCGATGAAAACTTTCAGAAATGACAAGCAACTTCGTGCCGTTGGTTTCTGTAATAAATTCAAACCGACCGGGGCTCTCAAAAGTACGCTCCACTCTGCCGACAGCAGAAGTATCTAAAGCCCTTTCCAAAGGTTGTTGAATTAAAGCGGTGTGTGCCAGATCAATAGATTCGATGTCTTTTTGGGGCTCATGAGAAAAAACGACATTATCAACCCACCAATATCTGAAATCCTTACTAGTCCCCACAGCAGCTGAGGCCTGCAGGGCTTTAGGTGTAAAATAATCTAGCTCCCTGCGGGGAGCTACTCCTAAATAACCCCACACATTCCTTTGGCCGGAAAAAACTCCAAAATTGTGAAATTCTTGTGACCTTTTCTCTGCCAACTTATCTTGATTCTCTAGTTTAATTTTTAAAGGGGGTACACTAAACACAAAGGAAAAATGATATACACTTTTTTCAACAACAACCCACAACATCAACAGGAGCAAAGAGTGCTTATACCTCCAGCCATCAAAATAAAAAAACAATCCTAAAATCAGAAACAAAATAGGCGAAACGAGCATAATCCAGGTTGAAAAAAATTGACTTACCAAGTCGGGTCTTTGATGTTTCATTGCAAAGGCAATTCCAGCAATACAGAAGCTAATACCAAAGGGAATAAAATAAAAACCTTTTTGGACCTTAGGGATCCGTTTTTGAATCATTTCACTAAAAAGAACACTTGATAAAATACTCATACCGAAACTAATTAGAACTTTGTTTCGGGAATGAAATCTGAACATACTAAAGGGTTTAATCTTTCCATAGAGATAAAAAATACCGTTATACTTTCCCAGCGAAAAAAACATCCCAATAGAGACCAATAAAATCCCAAACTTAGCGAGGTCCTTATGATGTTTGATATTTTTGTACTTAATGAGGGTTAGCATCAAAGCAAAAACTGCGAATCCCCCTTCAAAAAGTCCAAACTCGTGAGTATCTGAAGAAAACCCTTGAGTCGAAAGAGCATAGCCTTTGAAAATGTAAGGATTAAACCATTGAAAAAACTGAAGTGGATTAAGAGAACCCCACGCTACAAAATCAATCCCGAGATTTACCCTCATCGAATCAGTGAAATATTCGAAGGTGGGAAGAAGTTGTCCAGCTCCTATCAAAGTTCCCAACAAACCCGCTAAAACCCAATATTTGAGTGAAGATAACAACTCTCTCCATGAAGCTGTGACCATCAAATAAAGGGCCACCAAAAATAGCGAAATGAAAACATATTGGGGATATCCTAAAAGTAACATAGATCCCAAAAGTAGAGCGGCCAGAAGAGAGGCTTTCGTTTTTTGGATGGGATCTCTTTCTGAAACGAGTGAATCTACCATCAGTAATAACCAAGGATAATGGGCAGTCACTTGCAAAGCGTTGGTATGAACGATCCGTAAAGCAAAAAAGCCTGAGGTCACCAATACAAAAGCTCCAAAAAGAGCCGATGTCTCATCGATCCGCTTTTGAAGCCAAAGCTTAACCCCCCAAAAGATAAACAGATAGGGGGAAACAATTTCTAGTTGAAATGCAATCTCTAGTGGGAAAACTTTATAAAGGAATAAATGCCAAGGATGGAGCATTCCCACCTGTCCCTCCCCATGAACAAAATACCCATTCCATAGCGATGGCATCCAAAGAAACTCATGATGACCTTTTAAACACTGTGAGTAAAAAATTCTCCAAGGGTAAGAAGAACAAATAAGATCATCATTAATTAAAACCCGTCCCAAGAACACCGGTGTTAAGAGAGCTAAGAACCAAAACCCAAAAGCCCCCCACAAGCCCCATTTTAAATGTCGATTTGAGGTCATTAGTTCCTTAAGGTTATGAAAGAGAGTTTACGATTCAACAAAACTCTAGTTTAATACCAATATGGTTACTATTGGAATGAATTATGTGGTTTTACCGGGTAAAGAATCAATTTTTGAGCGGGCTTTTATGCAAGTGCTAACCGCATTAAAAGAAGCTCCGGGACATACCGAGTCTCATCTCTATAAAGACATTGAAAAGCCTAATTCTTATCTCATCGTTTCGGATTGGAATGATAAAGCGGCTTTTGATACTTTTATCAGATCGGAAGCGTTTGCCAAAGTTACCAACTGGGGGAAAGAGCAGATTTTGGCTGGCCGTCCCAAACACCAGGTTTACACTGCTTCGGCTTGAAAACAGAAACAACCCAAAACTGTCCCATTTTATTTCTTCAACACGATTCTATTTTTGAAACCTATGGAGGGGTTCAGTACTACATTGATGATCTACTCCAGTTTATTTCTCAAACCTACGGAAAAGAATCTCTGAAGGTTCTCCTAGCTTACCGTAAAAAGGAACTTCTTCTAGCCCCCAGAGATTACCAAATCGAATCTGTCCGTTTGGAACAAGGACTGATGAAGAGCCTCAGTAATAGGTTTAGCCCAAGTTACTTTTTTAAAGCTCTTAAGCTCTGTTCTTTATTTAAACCCAAAATCATCATTGCCAGTCACCTGAGCTTAGCCCCTTTGGCGTTTCTGATTTCTAAACTCACATCGACTCCTTTTTTCGTCATCGCTTATGGGTTTGAGGTTTGGGGAAAATTTCAACCGCAAGACAAATGGGCGTTAAAGAAAGCGAATGGCATTATTTCTATTAGTCACTGGACTAAAACTATTTTAGAAAAACAGGGCTTTGATCCAAGGGTGATCTCAGTCGTTCATCCTAGCATCAGCCCTCAACTAATCGAGAGCCCAAATAAAACTTTCCAAACCACTGAATCTCATCCCCTTAAACTTTTAACGGTTTCAAGACTTGATTCTGCTGAACAGTACAAAGGACACGATCATGTTCTTCAAGCTTTGAAGCAGATTAAAATGCAGGAACCTCAATTGGAATTTTCTTACACGATACAAGGAAATGGGGACGATATCCCAAGGCTAAAAAACCTGGTCACGTCTTTGAAACTCGACTCTTGGGTTACTTTTATGCCAGCTGTAACCCATCGCGAAGACTTAAAAAAGAGCTACTTATCTCACGACGTGTTTGTCATGCCCTCAAGATTTGGATTTTGGGGCCAATGTTGGAGGGGTGAAGGGTTTGGCATCGTCTATGTTGAAGCTGCTATATTAGGACTACCTTCTATTGCTTATCGATGTGGTGGCGCCATGGATATTATTGAAGACAAAAAAACAGGACTTTTGGTCGAACCCGATAATATTGAGTCTTTGGCCAAGGCCATTTTAGATCTCGCGAAAGACCGTCAAAAACTTAAAAGTTTAGGAAACAACGCCCGAAAGGCGGCCTTGAATCGATTTACTCCTGAAAAAGTTAAATTGGAGCTAAAAGAGGCTTTTAGCCTTTATCCCTTTCTCGATCTTCAACCGACACTAAGCTAAAGCATCTCTAAAATCGTTCCAAGTACCAATTCCATTGATATTCGCCGTCGTGTGAATCGGGTCTGAAGAGGATAATTTTAACTTCACTAAAGTTCTAATTTGGCTAGGCAAATAATCGTTGTTAACTGCCAGAACAGAAACTAACTCTTGTCCATCTCTAAAATAATTTCGCCAGTGTTCTAGATTTCTTGGATAGGGCTCTAAATGAAGAACATCTTTGAGGCTGATTTTAGGACAACGATAAATCCAGTGAGTCCACCACAGATGCAATTTCGAACCCATTCCTCTGGGATGTTCTTCGGGAATTCGAGGGATCTCGGTTTCTGGCTCACTCGGCCTCAATACTTCGACCATTTTGAAGAACAACTGGTCGATGGCCTTGTGAATATCGGCTTCAGCAGCAAAAACAAATACGGGCTTTTCATCTAAGCGTTGTCTGGAAAATGCAGCAAGCCCGACCACCCAAGCTTGAGTGGAGTTGGGATAAAAGAGCAAATGAAGATCATATTGTTGAAGCAAATAGAAAGGAACTTTAGTTCGCATCCAGTTGTTAGCGCCCACTACCAACATGGGATTTTTCATATTAGAGGCATATCTTTTTAATGTTTTTACCTTAGCTAAACCGAACAAAGCATTTAAAGTCGCCTCTTCTTTATTTGCCCCTACCCCCATTCCCTCAAAAAGAGATTGCTGAGGCAGCCCTCGAGTGATCAACTCGACATTTCCAGTTTGCAGCACCTCTGCTGGAATTGTCTCTCCACGCTTGAGACGTTCAGGAAGGTCCATGACCACACAACGCTTCATCCACTCATCCACAGCTTTAAACCGAGCCACTTCTTTGTCTTTATCTACACCGTAACAAGTGAATGTTTTCTCAGACAAAGGAGCTTCTCCAGTCGCACTAGCTAACCACAAATTTCCATCTGGGGTTCCAAATCTAGCCACTTTGATTTGAGTGAGTGGAGAAAAAGCAAAGTTAGTTCGTTTAGTAATTTCTTGCGGAGGCAGGTAATGGGTCTTTTCACAAGAGCAGTTGGGATGGGGATAAACCAAAGCCTCAAGCCGAGTATAGGTTCCATCCAAATCAATTTCGTAAAAAATATGGCAACTATTTTCACTAAGAAGTTCTGGAATGAGCTCTCTTCTCACAGTCAGTTCTGAGAGTTCGACTCTTTCAACAGCAACCTCTCTGTCGATAAGCCACATTTGGATACAACCCGCACAAGGAGAACTTCGTTCAGGTTCGGGCGCCAGCCCCAATAAAAAACCCTCACGGACTTTTAGCAAAAACGGTTTAAGTACAGTTGAGCGCTCATGCCCTTGCCGAAAAAAAGCCAATTTTCACCTCGGTTAAATTTAAAGAGAGCGGCACTATAAGGAAAATTAAAATTCAAAACAAGAGGCAAGATTTGTCACTGACAATTTTTGCTTAAACCAATATTTTCAATAACTTAAGACTTGGACACTCGAGTAAAAAATCGCTCGTAAATTTGGGGTAACTCTTTCTCCACCTGGCTTTTCAACATCATAGAAGTGTTGGAAATAATTTTTCGGATTTTATCTAGAGTTAAGGCCGCCTGATATTTTTCAGCGATAGGACCGTAACTGATATGCCATCTCTCAGGACTCACGCCACCTAAATCCTCAGCGTAAGGCCTAAAAAAACCAAACCGACTTAGGTTTTGATCCAACCAATCATGCAAAGGAGCAAAATAACCTGCCCCTTCAAATTCATCCGAGGTTAATTTCAATTGATATCCCTGAGGCATTGCTTTGAGATCAAACACATCAAAATCGGTTCCCCAGTGATGCCGACTCAAACCAGGCAAAGCTGACCATCTCAAGATCGCGTACATCAATTGGTCTAAAGACAATTGACTAACATCGACTGGCCTACTCTGAGAATCTAGAACACTTCTTTTACCGGATGCCTTAGCATTCCAAATCGATAACTGCGACTCAAAACTTCTAAATCCACTACAAATGGCTAAATGAAATCCTGCCTGCTGTGAGGCTATTTGAAGTTTTTGAAGAGAAGTCAAAACCTCTTTGTGAACTCCGATCTTCGGATTTTCAATCCAACATATATTCTCGTCAGTTTGTCCGGTCAGCACCTTAAGGTCGATGTTCATAAGTAAAAGTATAACACAGACCTAGCTGCCATTGATGTGAGAGACAAGATGAGCCAACTTTTCAAACTCTCATTTGGCCCGTTTTGACATACCAATCTAAGGTTTCTTTTAGAGAGCTTTGTAAAGTCATTTGGGCTTTCCAATCAAACTGCTCTTCAAAAGACTTTGCAGAAATGACCCATTTATCAGGCCAAATTTCTTTGGCTCGGTCTTTTGAAAGGTTAGGAATGGCTTTTCTGAGAGCTGGTATGTTACCTACTACTTGGGAAATCCCCCAAATCATCGGCTGCGGAATTTTTAAAAGCCTAGACTTTTTATTCATGACTTGGGTCGCTGTGGAAATAAGCTCAATATCGGTGATGGTCTTCTCTGAGGCCACAAAAAATTTTCGAAGCGCACAGTTTCGAAAATCCACGGGTAGGGCTAAAGCCTTAAAAATAGCAGAGACCAAATCTTGAACGGCCACAAAGCTATACTGTTTTTGAGAAAATCCAGGTTTAAATTGAAAAGGGGCTTGGGCCATTTTAAATAAAGGCAAAGTTGCAGTATCCCTAGGGCCTAAAATCATGGGCGGCCTCAAACACACAAAATTGCTCTGTGGAAACTCATTTTCAAGTTGTTTTTCCATTTCCAACTTAGAGATCCCATACCAAGTCACAGGATTATCTGGATCCCTTTCAGACTTTAGATTTTGACCTGCCAGGCAGGGACCGCTGGCAGCTTGAGAGGATAGTACTATTATTTTTTTAGCACCTACCAAAGTCCGCATGAGATTCAAAGTTCCCTGAGTATTAGTCCGAGTATAATCAGCTAAAGAATTGCCGGGCAAAACACCTGCACTATGAACGACATGGTCCACATCCTGAACATCACTAAAATCCCAATCTGGAGCCTCTCTGGGTAGCAACTGAATTTCGCCAGGGAGTGTTTCGATCCCTTCTTCTTTGAGTTGTTCTTTTAACTTTTGTTCTTTTCGAACCGGGAGATAGATCGTGGAGTATTTTTTTTTCTTAAGAAGCTCTAGCAACAAATTTCTTCCGACAAACCCAGTGGAACCCGTAAGCAGTAATTTCATAGAGGCTTCTCGAAAATTCGATAGTTCTTATATTTTTTGGCTCCCAGCAACTCTAACGATCTCATCATCGCAGTGTTGCTTTCCTCAATCCAGGAGCACTCAGCCCCGGCAAATCTTTTACCCCCACGTCGAATAGCCTCCAAATAAAAGACCGAAGCGACTCCAGACGCCTGAAATTCAGGTTTCACTCCCAAGACCGCAAGACGAGCCTCTTTGGGTGGGTTCATTTTTAAATTCCAAATGAACTTAATCATTTTAACTAGGGTGGATGACTTTCGACATTTCCACATGAGCTCATTGATATTGGGAAGTAACATAGAAAATCCGACTGGCTCGCCCTCTTTTTCAGCAATCAGAACATGCTCAGGCTCAACAAAAGCTTTCAGATCATTGGCAGCAAACTCTAAATCTTCCAACGCAAGCGGAATGAATCCCCAATTCCGGTTTAAAGTAGAGTTATAGAGCTCATGGATAATCTTGAGTTCATCTTTCAATTTCGCCATTTCTAAATGCCGAATGGTGACTTTTCCTGACTTGTTGAATCGTTCCGCTACCCGAATCAATTTTTCAGCAATAGGAACCTGGTTTGAAATGTAATAAGCATGAAGATCTCTTACGCCCCTTAGCCCTACTTTTTCGTATAGCTCTAAATAGTACCGAGGATTGTAAGACATCATAATCATGGGTGGGGAATCAAACCCCTCAACTAGAAGTCCACATTCATCATTGGCGGTAGGATTGTACGGTCCGCGAATCGATGTCAGCCCTCGAATTTTTAACTCGGCTTCAGCGGCTGACATGAGAGCTTGAGAGACCGAAACATCATCGATCACATCAAAAAAACCAAAAAACCCAACTTTATCCTGATAATACTCATTGTGGGCACGATTCTCGATAGCCGCTATTCTTCCCACCGGTTTACCTTCCCGATAAGCGATCATAGCGACCAAATCCCCGTGTTTATAAAAAGGAGATTTAGGCCCTATTAATTTAACAATGCTCCCTGGGAACGGGGGAACAAAATAGACATCCTGCCCGTTTAAGAGTTGGGGGATTTTCTCAAAGAGGCTGAGCTCTTTCTTGGTCCTGCACTTCGAAATCGTAACCATTATTGGTCCTTCTCTTTGCCCCTTCACGATAGGCACTATCATCGAAAATCCCGAGCTCTTTTCCGATTCTAGCAAAAGTTTCAAGCACGTAATCTAATTCGTCATTAGTATGAGTGGCCATGTAACTTGTTCTTACAATCGCTTCTCCGTACCTTACCGCCGGGAAAACTGCCGGAGTTGCAAAAATACCCGCTTCAAAAAGTCTTTGAGCAAACTGAAGCGCTTTGATCTCAGAACCAATTAATATGGGAACTACCGGGCTTTGGGTGGTTCCAATATTAAAACCTAACGACTTAAATCCTTCATGCATCTTACGAGTGTTCTTCCAAAGTTGTTCTATTCTCTCGGGTTCTTCTTGCATGAGTTGAAGAGCTTTTAAAACCCCGCCTGTGACGGCTGGAGCCAACGATGCTGTGAACATAAAGCATCTTGCTTTATGTCTTAAAAATTCAATGACCGGCTTGGAACCCGCCAGAAATCCCCCCATGGAACCCAACGACTTTGAGAAGGTTCCCATGACTAAATCCACTTCGTCATTAAGACCAAAGTGATGAACCGTTCCCTCTCCTTTGGGACCCAAAACGCCCAGAGCGTGGGCTTCATCGACATAAACTCGGCATCCGTACTCTTTAGCTACTTTTTGCATAGCAGGAAGATCTACAACATCTCCGGACATACTAAACACGCCATCTACGACAAGAAACTTTCCAGCACTCGGTGGAAGCCTCTTTAAGCGTCTTCTCAAGGCATCCGCTGAGTTGTGCGCAAATGGAATCGTTTTGGCGGGTGAAGCTTTACACCCATCAATAATACTTGCGTGGTTCTCTCGGTCACACAAAATAGCGTCGGTGTCTTCCAAAAGAGAAGTTAAAGCGCCTTGGTTTGCAAAAAAACCGGTGGAAAATAACAGAACCGATTCACGTTTGAGAAATTTGGCTAGCGCCTCTTCAAGTTCTTCATGGAGTTGAATATTTCCATTTAAAAAGCGAGAGCCAGTACAACCTGCACCATATTTTCGGGTAGCCTCAATGGCAGCTTCCACTACTCGCTCATCTTGGGCTAGTCCAAGATAATTGTTAGAGCCAATCATGATTTTGGTTTCACCACGGCAGACCACTTTGTTCCCCATCGTGGCATCAATGCGTCGGAAATAAGGATAGAGCCCTAAAGACTGAGCTTTAGTATGTTGATTAAATTCATAACATTTGGTGAAAATATCTTTGTGAGTTTCTTGGGCTTCTTCAAAATGATGCACATGCCCGTTGGAGTGGCCATTGGTTGTTTCTTTCATATTCATCTCTCCTCAGTTCACAGTCCTAAAAATTAGGATCCTCCCCCACTTTTCGCTCCCAATTCTCATTGTCTACCGATGAAAAAACCTGGTCAATTCAATAGGTTACATGAAGCGTATTTTCTTTTTGAACGCCATTCACTTATTGAATGAGAATTATAAATCCTTGAAAACCCGAGGGCCCAGCACTATTCTCTTGCGACCACTGATTTAGCATATTTGGAAAATCGGCGGAAGTTAAAAGAAGAGGCTAGTAAAAATGGGTGTAAAAGAGCGGAAAGAAAGAGAAAAACTTCAAAGATCACAAGATATTTTAGAAGCCGCTAGGCGCCTTTTTGAATCTAAAGGGTTCTTGAACACCACACTTCAAGACGTTGCCAATGAAGCTGAAATATCTGTGGGTCTCATTTACCGTTATTTTCAGTCCAAGGAGGACATGTTTGCTTCTTTAGCTCTAAAAGGGGCTGAACAATTTGATCAGGATTTAGAGGCCACTTTAAAAAAGGGGGCAAGGAAAAAAAATACTGCCCAGGCAGTTTTAACCAACATTGCTAAATCTTTTTTTGATTTTTACTCTCCCTATGGAGAGTACTTTGACATGCTTCTTTACTCCTACAAAGGTTTAAAACAAGTTCAAATTCAGGGCTCCACTTTGACTAAGCTTATGAGCGTAACTCTTGGGAGTTTAGACAAACTCAAGACTTTCATTGTCGAGTCTCCTGAATTTCGAGCTGAAAATGATGATGAAGCTCTTCAAGTCGTATTTCTTCTTTGGGGAATCCTTTTGGGGTGTCATAAAATTTTTGATGGCTCAGGGCGAGGGCATTTATTTGCTTTCAGTCGAGAGGTTTTTATTGATCAAGTGGTCCAACAAATTATGGTTGGAATTGCAAAATCCGCACATGTCTCTCAAACTTCGGAAAATAAATCAGCTTTATATGATGAAAGGCCGACTCTTTGATTTTCTCACCTGAAATCAAAAGCCAGGTCAAAGCCATTTTCAGTGATTTTGATGATACCTTAACGCATCAATCTCTTTTTCACTCGGAAACCTTAAGAACAATTGAACAGCTTAAACAAAAGGGGTTTTGGTTAGTTATCGTTTCAGGAAGACCCGCCGGTTGGGCAGATTGTTTAATGAGAATTTTACCCATCGATGCCATGGTCTTCGAGAATGGTGCCGGCGTCATGGTGAAAGAAAACAATAAAATTAGAACCGTTCGATTAGCCAATGATCAAAAAATTGAAGAGGAAAGAAAAATACTCCGTGAGGTTTTTGATTCTCTAAAAAAAGAGATCCCTCATCTTAAATTAGCCACAGACCAACCCTATCGTCTTTATGACTATGCGATCGATTTTATTGAGGAACCGCCTCCTCTGTCGGCAAAAGAAATAGAATTTGTTCTAAATCGATTGAGTAAAAAACCAGGAATCACAGCAAAACTATCTTCTATTCATATTAATTACTGGTGCGGAAGCCACACCAAAGTCACTGCCTGTGAATATCTGTTAAATACCGAAGGTAAAAAAAGACACATCAATAAAGAAAATGTTCTCTACTCTGGAGATTCTCCCAACGATGAGCCCTTATTTGAGTTTTTTCCTCTGAGCATTGGAGTTGCTAATATCAAATTATTTTGGGACAAACTCAAACACCATCCGAAATATCTGACTTTAGAAGAAGGGGGAAAAGGCTTCAAAGAATTTGCTGAAGAACTCTTGACATAATAAAAATCATCTCAATAAAACCGATCCGCAAGCCTTTTCAGATCTCACAAAAAAAAAATTCAAACACTTGTGTCTTGATCGAGAATTAGTTAGAGTCGTTTCAATTACTTAACTAGTTTTCTTATTTTTTTGTTTTAAATTTGTCAGGGTTTTGGGAAGGGCAGCATGGAGAAGTCAGGAATGAAGGTCATCCAGGGTGGGAACCAATTGTCTCTCATCCGAGATACTGAGGAAGTTTTAAAGTTTTTAGAGTTTGTAGGCAAAAAATCAATTTTGGAAGAACACGCCATTCATTGTCGTTTGACCGCTTGTCACAATTTATTTTCAGTGGTGGAAGAAGAGGAAGACCAACTGGAATATATTTTGAAAAATTTAGATCTCTTCATCAACCGATTTCGAAACAAAAGCAAGTCGGTCAATGAAGCCACATTAAAAGTGTATAAGTCTCGAGTGAAGAGCTCTTTGGAAGATTACAAGGCTTGGAGTAATGATCCCTTTGCTTGGGAACGAAAATTAAACGAGAAAAAAGCTGCTAATCATATTCAACGAAGAACTAAGAAGTCCCCCAAAGTGAGTAAACCCTCTGAAACCAAATCGGTTGAGGTGGAGACTTCTCCTCAAGAAGAAACTTCAGTGCCAGAAGTAAAAATTCTCAATCAACCCACACGCAAAGTTTCTTTTCCTGTTCGGCCTGATTTTAATGTTGAGGTGGTAATCCCTGAAGAAGGACTGAGCTTAAAAGAATTAAATAGATTAGGGATGTTCCTATATCCCTACTGCAATGACATTGAAACGGTCACCCCGATGTGGCCCAATTTAACCCACTAATTCTAATAGAAATTAGGAGGGGGGTTTTCGTCGTTACATGCAGTTTCTGCATACTTATACATGAATCCAACAAACGACTTTAAAACTTCGGCCGATTTTGTTGCAGAATCCATTTCACAGCCGTAATCGTAGCCTGTGCGCTCATCCTCTTTGAACTTAGTGACACGTTTTACATCAAGTACGACTCTCAAATAAGAGCTAGGAGTGAAATAAAATCTCAAAGCTACTTTTTGCCCCACTCTCATAGGCAGTTCGGGCTTATCTTCTCGAAAACGCAATCCAGAGTAACTCACATCTAGAACCTCAACGTGGGTTAATGCTTTCTGGCCCGCTCCCTCCGTGTAGCTATACACGCCGAGAATGCGATTGAAGAGAACCCGTTCATACTCACGCCGACGTTCTTCGTCTCGTTCTTTGCGATAATGGTTCAAATCAATAATCTGTTTTTCGCTTTTATCTTTCGATTTGCGATTATCCATTTTTAACCTAATTGGGGTTAAGGGTTTGAATGTTTTGCTGAGCTTTAAAAAGAAGATATTTAATTATATCTTGAACAGATCATTCCAACCAAACAATTTCATGTCTGACTCGCAAGCATCAACTACCCATTAAATAGCGCGGCATGAAAAGAGGGTAACAATCAGCGCGTCAAAACGTTCTTGTCTAGATATTTTTAAAATAATCGAAAGTCAGCCTTAATCCTTCGTCCAACTGGACTTCGGGAGACCAACCTAGGAGTTTTTTTGCCTTTGTAATATCAGGACAACGGGTCTTGGGGTCATCCTGAGGAAGAGCACGATAAACAATCTTAGAATGGCTCTTAGCCATTCCAATTATTTTCTGAGCAAAATCAAAAATAGAGGTCTCGTTCGGGTTGCCCAAGTTGATCGGCTCCACATGGTCGCACTGAATCACTCTTAGAATTCCCTCAACCAGATCACTCACATAGCAAAAACTGCGGGTCTGCTTACCCTCACCGTAAACCGTAATATCCTCATTCGCTAAAGCTTGCATACAAAAGTTAGGAACCACTCTGCCATCATCGGTTCTCATTCGAGGTCCATAAGTATTAAATATTCGAATGATTCTTGTCGGAACACCGTAAACCCGATGATAAGCCATCGTGATAGCTTCTAAATAACGCTTAGACTCGTCGTAACAACCTCGGGGACCAATCGTGTGAACATTGCCCCAATAAGTTTCTCTTTGAGGATGTTCCAAAGGATCTCCGTAAACTTCAGAAGTTGATGCTACTAAAACAGGGCATTTTTTTTGGCGAGCCAGATTCAAGATATGGTCACTCCCGTGAGCTCCCACACGCAAAGTTTCAATCGGGTATTTCATGTAATCTACGGGGCTTGCGGGGCTTGCCATATGAAAAATTCCAGCAAGACCACCTGAAATTTCCAAAGGCTCGACAATATCTTTCTCTATCAGTGAAAACTTTGAATTTCTTAATAAGGCCTGAACATTGGTTTTTCGGCCCGTAATAAAGTTATCAACCACAATAACTTCACATCCCAAGTTTAATAATCTTTCGCACAAATGAGAGCCTACAAAGCCAGCGCCACCGGTGACTAAATATCTCCCTTTAACAAGTTCTGTACTGGTCATAAGTTTTCCATTCTCGGATCCGGACGGCCGATGCAATAGTAATCCAAACCTGCAGCTTTTACGCTATCGGGATTAAAGAGGTTTCTCCCATCAAAAAGGGCTGAAGCTTTAAGTTTTGATTTTAAAAGCTCAAAATCCGGTGAACGAAACTCGTTCCATTCCGTCATGACAGCCAACACGTCGGCTCCTTGAATGGCATCGTACGCATCGGAACACACTTGAATTCTATTTTCAAAGATTTTCATCGCCTCGTGAGAAGCTACCGGATCGTAAGCTTTAATTTTACATTTAGCCTCAAGTAGAGAGTTGATTAAAGTGACCGCTGGAGCTTCCCGCATATCATCTGTCATCGGCTTAAACGACAATCCCCAAATTGCGACTGTCTTGTCTTTTAGTTGTCCTCGAAAATGCTTCTTAATTTTTTCAAAGATCACCATTTTTTGCTTTTCATTAACTTCGTGAACAGAGCGAAACATTTGGAGAGGCATTCCAAATTGGTGACCGACGTGAATTAATCCTTGAACGTCTTTAGGGAAACAACTCCCCCCATATCCACATCCAGCGTACAAAAACTTATTTCCAATTCGGCTATCACTCACCAATGCCTTTCTCACGTCTTGAATGTCAGCCCCTACTTTTTCAGAGAGATTGGCTAGTTCATTGATGAATGAGATTTTCATGGCAAGAAAAGCATTGGCGGCATACTTCGCCATCTCTGCCGAACTATTATCCATGAAATAAACAGGATTCCCCGACCTCACATAAGGGGCATAAAGATCTGACATGATTCTTCTAGCATTGGAGGTTTGGCAACCAATCACCACTCGCTCCGGTCTTAGAAAATCATTAACCGCAGTGCCTTCTTTCAGAAATTCAGGGTTTGATACGACTTCAATATTAACGCGACTTCCCTCTAAGATCTCTCGAACCTTAGCCGCCGTTCCCACGGGAACCGTACTTTTTAGAACGACCAACAGATCTTTTTTGGCAAATTCTTTCACCGTTTTTACCGCTTCGAATACATACTTGAGGTCCAAAGCCCCATATTTACCAGAAGGGGTTCCTACCGCCACAAATACAATCTGAGCGTTTCCGATGGCAGCTGCGGAATCTGTCGAAAACTCGAGCCTCTTAGCTTTGATATTCCGGGTGACTAGATCCTCCAACCCGGGTTCAAAAATAGGAATTTCACCAGCGGTAAGTTTTTTGACTTTATCTTTGTCGATATCTACGCAAACAACATGGTTTCCGGAATCTGAAAAACAGGCCCCGGCCACTAAACCTACATAACCAGTCCCTAACACGCAAAGTCTCATGAACAGCCCTTTCAATTGAGTCTTAAAAACAAACTGTTGTTTAAAAACATGACTTTTTCATTGAGTGACGCTAGGTAAGACTCTAAACTAAATCAGACCTTTAGGCAATGTAGACGAGCCATTAACGCACAAGGATAAGGTATGGCGAAATATAAATCTCATTTTAAATCTCTTCTAAAATCTCTCTTAGGTGTTTTGTTGGTCGTTTGGGTATTCAAATCAAAGATGGTTGATTTTACCTCTCTCAAGCAACTTCTTTTCACCCCCGAACATTTAATTGTAGCTTTCATGTTCCTCAGCTTCTCCATTTTATGCTGTTGTACCCGTTGGTTTCTTATTATTAAAATTCAAAAACTATCCTTATCTTTTCCCTCTGTTTTTTCGCTCACCATGATTGGAAACTTTTTCAACACATTTATGCCTGGTTCAGTTGGGGGGGACTTGATCAAAGCTTGGTATATCGCAGGCCGAGAGCCTGAAAAAAGAACCAAAGCTGTTTTTTCTGTCTTGATTGATAGATTATTGGGTTTGACTGTGATCGTGTGTTACTCAGCAGTGACGTTATTATTTTTCACCCAATGGTTACAGATCAATCATCAACTTAAGGTGACTGCCATCGCCGTATGGCTATTTAGCGGCTGTAGTTTAGCTTTTGTGATTCTTTTTTTCTGGCCCCCAGTATGGGAACTCTCTGTAACAAAAAAAATGATTAACACCCTTAATAAAAACAAACGTCTGGGAGAAATGACTCATGCTATGATGAACTTCAGACATCATTTCTGGGGATTTAGCGCTTCCATTGCTTTATCGGCCACTTCTGTATTAGGGATCATTTTCTTTCATATTTACTTGGGAAATTTGCTCCAAATTCCCTTATCCTACGGTCAGTACTTTTTTATTATCCCGTTAGCCCTAACCGTTTCTGCCGTTCCCTTATTGCCCGGCGGTATTGGAACAGGGCAAGTCGCGTTTTTTACTTTGTTTAAGTGGATGGGAGTTTCAGACCCCGAACTTGGCGGAACTTTGTGCACACTCATGCAGATTTACACCATCTTGTATAACTGCTTAGGAGCGATATTTTATCTCAAATCCAAACGTCGAATACCTTCAACCCTAGGAAAGACTGATTTAAGTCCCATTGGGACTCCAAGCCCTTGCTTATGACCTATTCTTCTAAGGGAATTGTACTCTCAATTGAAAACTTTGGGGAAGCCGATAGATACATCCAATTTTTAACCAAAGACTGGGGAGTGATCTCGGTTCTCGCCAAATCAGCTCGAAAAAGTAAGCGTCGATATGTAGGAGGTTTAGATCTTTTTTGTCACAATGAAATCTTTCTTAGAGGAGATCCCAAAGATCGCCCCTACCTTAATGAACTTTCTGTTCTTAATTCTTTCCCAAAACTCAGGGAAAATTTGGATAAGGTTCTCCTTGCTGGGAAAATAGCTCACTGGATAAAAAAGCTAGCCAACACTCCCACTCCCATGCCAGCCATCTATAGCTTGATGGGCCAATCTTTAGCACTGATTGAAAAAGAACAAAACATTGAGAAACTCGACCTGTTAAATACAGTGTTTAAACTGAAACTCTTATCCTTAATTGGATTAAAACCTCGCGTCGATACTTGTGCCAAATGTGAAAGTGAAGAAGATATTGAAGGTGTTTTTGATCTTAACTCAGGGGGAATTCTTTGTAGACTCTGTTCACCCAAAGCTGACTTTACAGGAGCTTTTACTTTAAACCCAACCCAAAGAAATCTTGTGAATGTAGCCGATCAAATAAAACTCACCTGTTGGGATGATATCAGTTTTTCTCCAGAGCTTTTGTCCTCTATCAATCGGTTAACGACTCAATTCGCCTCTTTTCACACTCAAGTGAAATTACCTATCTAGATAAAACTATTGGACCTGCTACATAAACTCCTTGGAGAACTGAATCCCTGGGATCTCTAACAGAAAAGTGAGGCTCAGAGCTTCACGGAATGCGAAGGGGTTTGGAAAATTACCTGCATTAAAGTTTTGCTCCTCTGGCTGTCACCTGATTTTAAGAAACTTACCAAGGAACTAAAGTACCGCCTGATACAAAAGATTTCATGAGGGCCGGATGCTTGGGAAAGTGCTTTCTTGCCATGAATAAATTATGGGTTTTGCAAAGGCACCGTAAGTTCGCTTTGTCTCGACTGCTGCCCCCCAAGGCGTAAGGGCGTATATGATCGATTTCAAGATGGGCTGTTTGGGAGCACCTAACTCCAGAGGGTGAAATATATTCACATCGATGCCCCGCCTGTTTTTTGATCTCGCGCGCCGTGTGTAGGGGAACTCGTCGTGTGT
>OMIX01000053.1 GCA_900299195.1 Deltaproteobacteria bacterium | reverse complement strand
TAGGGCCTGGACGATACAGAGAGATAATAGCGACGATATCAGCAAAGCAATCGGGGCGTGCTTTTTTGAGCAGATCCTGCATTCCCGAACTTTCTAGCTGAAAAATCCCGAAAGTGTCTCCCTTCGAGAGCATTTCGTACATTTTTTTATCCGCTAAATTGAGACGTGTCAGATTAAACTTGGCTTCCGAATGGCGTAAATTGACCAACCTTTCAGCCGATTGTAAAAAAGTGAGAGTTTTTAAGCCTAAGAAGTCAAACTTAATGAGCCCTATCTCTTCGGCCTTTTTCATGTCGAATTGGATGACCAATTCATCATTTTTTCCTCGATAAAGAGGACAATGTTCCACCATGGGGCGGTTTGAAATTACCAGGCCCGCAGCGTGAATGGAGGCATGACGAGCCAATCCTTCCAAGGAACGGCAAACAGAAAAAAGATGATGTAGTTTAGGATCGCTGGCTGTGAGATCTCTTAACCTAGATTCGGTTTCAAAAGCTTTATCTAAAGTAATATTTAACGTTTCTGGTACTAGCTTTGCAATTTTATCAACTTCACTGACGGGCATGCCAAAAGCACGACCGACATCTCTAATAACACCTCTGGCTTGTAATTTTCCGTAAGTGATAATTTGAGCAACGCAATCCTTACCGTATTTATCAACTACGTACTTGATAATTTGATCTCTCTTATCCATGCAGAAATCGACGTCAAAGTCGGGAAGAGAGACCCGTTCAGGATTTAAGAATCGTTCAAACAAAAGACCATGTTCGAGAGGATCTAGCTCAGTGATTCGCAAACAATAAGCCACTAGGCTTCCTGCTCCTGAGCCTCGACCCGGCCCTACCGGAATGCCGTGGTCTTTGGCATAAATAATAAAATCTGAAACGATTAAAAAGTAACCGGTAAATCCCATGGAAGTGATCACTTTGAGTTCTTTTTCAAGGCGATCTTCATATTTCTTTCTTTGTTCCGGTGTTAAAGCTCGGCCCTCAAGCTCTTCTTTTTCTGATAAAATTCGCTCTAAACCCGCTTTTGATGAATCGATCAAAAACTCATCAGCTGACTTTCCACCGGGTGGCTCAAATTTGGGAAAGTGGTATATTTTTTTTCCTTTGTCATCGTCAAACTTGAATTCAAAACTGCATTTTTCAGCAATCAAGCGGGTGTTTTCAATGGCTTGAGGGCAGTAAGAAAATTCCTCAATCATTTTAGCTTGAGGTTTAAAATAAAACTCATCACTGACGATATTCTGTGCTGAAGGATCTTCTAGTGTCCTTCCGGTTTGAATAGCGAGGAGAACCTCTTGAGAAAAAGCCTCTTCTTGCGTGAGATAATGACAATCTGCCGTTGCAATGAGGGGAATCCCTAAATCCTTAGACAGTTCCTGAAACCTTTGATTGACCAACATTTGTTGAGGAACACCATTTTGCTGCAGTTCTAAATAAAAATTGCCCTTAAAAATATCTCGGTAAAAAGAGGCTGCTTCTTTAGCTCGGTCCATGTCACCAATGAGACAGAGATTAGAAACTTCTCCTTTGAGGCAAGCTGAAGTAGCGATAAGACCTTCGCTGTACTCCTTTAAAATGTCTTTATCGATCCTGGGTTTGTAGTAGAAACCTTCAAGAAAACCACTGCTGACCAAATGACACAAATTTTTATATCCGATCTCATTTTGTACCAGCAGGATGAGGTGGTTCATTCCCGAGCGACTTGTGGCATAGGGAGCTACTTCTTCGTCTCCGCTCGTATTATTACCACGCATGAAACGGTTTCCTGGAGCTAGATAAAGTTCACATCCGATAATGGGTTTTAAGCCGTATTTTTTAGCTGCAAGATAAAAATCCAAAGCTCCAAACATGTTTCCATGATCGGTGAGTGCTAGCGCACTCATCTTGTCGTTTGAGGCAGTTTTAACTAAGTCGTCGATCCGGATTGTGCTATCCAACAAACTATAATTGGAATGGACATGTAAATGTGTGAACTCTGCCGACATCTTAAAAAATGTTCCTATCTATTCTTACTGAATTAAAGTTCCGACTCGCTCTTTTCGGATCCAGGCCTCACCTTTAAAATAGTCAGGGAAAAATTTAAAAAATTCATAAATGTAATAATAGACTTTTTCAAAGAAAGTCAGAGAAGTGGAGGTCATGCTTTCTTTTACGTTGGGATCCCAGCTTGAGTACCAAATAAACATCGCTCGACCTTTAAGATTTTCCATGGGAACAAATCCCCAATAGCGACTGTCGTAGCTGTGGTCTCGGTTGTCTCCAACGGCGAAAAGATAACCTTCCGGAACTATAATTTCATCCATGAATCGCGTTTGGGCTTGTTCAAATTTGTTGTCTAAAATGACGTAATGTTTTACGTCCCCCAGCTGTTCGAGGTACAAAGCTTTTTGCTCTTTCTCTTCAATGTCGTACATAACGTCTCTTGTAGGAAAAAGGCTCTTTTGAACTTCTTTTCCATTGATATACAAAACCCCTTCGCGAAAAGCGATTTTGTCCCCAGGCAAACCGATGGCACGTTTAACATAAGTCACTTCAGGAGTTCTAGGAGCTTGAAAAAGAATGACGTCACCCCGGTTCACATTACCGGTTCGAAATAAAATGGTATCGGTCATTGGAATTCTTAAATCGTAAGCGCACTTCAAAGCATAAAGACGGTCGCCAGTTTTTAAAGTGGGTTCCATGGAACCAGTGGGTACCACATAAGGCTCTACGATACTCCAACGCAAAGCTAAAAGAGCTGAGATCATTAAAATAAGCTGCGCATTTTGTTTTAGAAAACCCATCTAGCTACCCACTTTCAAAAGTACAAAAACTAAAGATTGAAGCCAGGGGGCATGATAGGGGGAACTGGGATGGATTTCAAGAAGGGAAGATGTAGGCTTGCGTACTGCGTCAAAAAAGCTAAAGCGGATGATGAAAAGGGTTCAGTGTGGGGGGACTAACCCACAAACGATCCTACGGTTTCTTTTGGGAGATCTCTGAGTTTAGAAGTTAACTCGAAAGCCAACTGAGGCATAACTGCTGCCTAAGTCGAACATGGAGTTGTCGCTGAGGTTAATCTTTTTTGGAACCAAATAATGGTAAGTCCCTTCAAAACCAAAACTCATTTCACGGCCTACAATAAAATCCATTCCTAAGCCGACATTTAGACCTACCGTAGTCACGAAAGTATCGCTACCTGCGGTCACTACTTTAGTGGAATCAAAAGACACGTCATTAAAGTTGAACGAACCTTCAAATTTCAAGAAAGGGATAAAACGGTTGATGGGGAATGAAGCTTGAGTCCCGATGTTAATGGAGGAGACAGTGAGTTTTCCGGATGCGG
>OMIX01000052.1 GCA_900299195.1 Deltaproteobacteria bacterium | reverse complement strand
GCAAACCATCTGGGTTCTAACTGAAATCGTCGCCCTTCTCTGATGAAATCTCCCTCTTGATAAGGCGCTCCCGGTGTAATTTCAACATCTCCAGGCAAAGGGATATTGTTATCGAAACTTTCGTCGGGCCTCCAATAATTCACAAATTGACTGTCCCACTCAAAAAACAGGTATTTCGAAACCATTTCACTAAACTTGTGTCCAATGCCTAACCTGGGCAATTGAGTGAGCGAACCTCTGTCTGCCCTTTTTTCAGTTTGGGTCGTGGGAGGCGAATCAGTGGAAACTATCAACGATTGGTGATGAATGAGCCCTCCATAAAACAAATAACTCTCGGTAGGATAAGTCACTATGGCAAGCGACCTTAAATAACCTAAATTGCTTTTACTTAAGCCAATATCGTTGGGATAGTCCTGAACGTAAAAGGGGTCGCTCACATAATGAATCGATTGTCTTGAAATCACTCCATCAGAGATCTTCAGTCTATTTTTAAACGCCAAAGCAAGTTCTCCGACAAAACCCCAGATTTTCTTTTTTGCTATAAATGCGGGGTTTGAGGGGTCATTATCATTGGGCGCAGATAACAATTCGGGATTGGCCCTTCTTGCGTTAAACGGTTTTTCGTTAAAGAAAAAAGTCCCCCCCCCAAAACTTTCTGAACTGTAAGAATAATTGTACTCAGCAGCCCCATGAAAACCTGCTTGAGTGTAATAAGTTGGCGTCACCGTCAGATCTTGCCAAGAGGAAATCGCCCAGAAAAAAGGCCAGGAAAATCCCGTTCCCACATGGTTACTCGTCGTAATCGATGGAAACAGAAGTCCCGTCTGCCTTCGCGTTTTGGCAGGGGCAATGAAAAAGGGGATATAACTTAACGGAAGATCTTTGGTATAAATGATAACGTCGTAAGCATAAATATAACCGTCCAGAGTTAAATCAAATCGACTGCCATAAAGTTTCCAATCAAACAAACAGCGGCCTGCTGTTTTGTCAGTAATAGGAATTGTATTACAGTTGGTATAGATCCCTTCACGAAGCTCATATCGATTGGGCCCAAGCTTCTTAACAGTGCTTCCAGTAACCACGAGTTGACCCGAAATTAAGGTCGCCTCCTCAAGAATGGCCTCACTGCCGTCTAATGAATAAACCGCTCGATTACAAAACACCTCAATATTATTTTCTTTGAGTCTTACATTTCCGCTCGCAATGGCTTTTTTTGAGTCTCGATCGAGCTCAATCTCATCCGCCCAAATCTCTTTATCTCCGTATTGGATCCAAGCCTTTCCAGTTCCTTTTTCCGTTTTTCTTCTTAGATCTCTTTCGTAGTGATCCGCTCGAAATTGAAGGTCGGGTGGAGTTTCCGCCCGAATTACACTCCCAAGCCCAAAGAACAAAACAAAAATGATCCACACAATTTGCAAAGCTTTTATACCCGAACAAGAATAGCCATGCCCTGCCCGCCCCCAATACAGGCCGAGGCACAACCCAAAGAAGTTTGTGATTGTTTGAGACTATGCAACAGGTGCCCCACAAGACGGGCCCCACTGGCCCCTAGAGGATGTCCAATCGAAATCGCTCCGCCCTCGACATTCAGCTTTGTTTCTGGAATCTCAAGAAGTTTCTGACAGGCCAGTACCTGAGGCGCGAAGGCTTCGTTGATTTCAAATCGATCGATATCACTGATTGAGACACCCTGCTTTTTTAAAAGTCCCTGAACCGCAGGGACGGGACCTAACCCCATCAACTTGGGATCGCACCCCACCACATGGGAACCCAACCATTCTCCCAAAATAGGCCAATTTCGAGAAGTGGCCAAAGATCTCGTGGTCATGATTAAAGCCGCCGCCCCATCCACCATTCCGCTGGCATTACCCGCTGTGATCACACCGTCCGATTTAAAAACCGGTTTTAATTTTTGCAAGCCTTCGAGAGTAGCTTCCTTTCGAATGTGCTCATCGTGTTCAATGAGTTTTGTTTTCCCTCTCTCAGTGAGTGCTATCGGAAAAATTTCATGAGCCAATTGCTTGCCTTCAGTAGCAGCCCAGCTCCTTTTTTGAGACTTGAGGGCAAAAGCGTCGCACTCTTCTCGATTAATACCATACTTTGTGGCCACATTTTCCGCCGTCAGTGCCATGGGCATTTGTGCAAAGGTATCGAAGAGACCCGTCATCAAACTGTCCTCAAGCTCGGTGTTTCCAAATTTATGACCAAAACGTGCGTTTCTTAAAACGTAAGGACATTGACTCATGTTTTCGGTACCGCCTACCAAAACCACTTTCGCTTCATGAAGTCTCAATCGCCGAACGCCGTCATCAATGGCTTCAAAACCCGAACCACACAGACGATTCGTAGTGACTGCGGGAATTTCGATGGGAAGCCCAACTCGAAGACTTACGTGGCGAGCTAAATAAGCGGCATCTTTAGACGTTTGAATCACATTACCCAAAATCACATGATCAATCTCTTTCTCGATACCTGGGATTTTACTCAAAGCTGCTTGTGAAGCTTGAACCGCTAAGTCAGTGGCAGACAACTCTTTAAAGCTTCCACCAAATGCGCCAAAGGGAGTCCGTTGAGCCGAAACAAAAACAATAGATTCTTGAGTGTTCTGAACCATAAAGAAATCTCCTAGAAACAACTATTTAACGACGACAAGCGTAAGCTACTTCATTGAGCTGGGATGGGCAATCGTTTAACCAAAGAAATGGCTAAGAGCGCGCGCTGCGGCACGTTTTTTTAGAAAAAACACTTGATCCAACACTCATCCATTTCTAGACTTGGGGCGAATGGAAAAAAATCAAATCGGTAATCAAGGGGACGTTACCGGACAAGCTTCGAACGAAAGTTCGAAAGGTTGTTCATTGGTAACGCCGGGGGCTTTAAACCAGTGTATCGCTCGTTGGAGCGAACTGGATGCACAAATCTTGGACATCTCATTTGTTCGTTTAGTTCTACAAGAAAGTGAGCCTTGGCCTGCGATTGTTGAAGGACAATCGATGATCATGCAACTTTTTTTAAATGGCTACGACTTTTCCACCGAAGTCACCATTCAAGGCCGCGGAGAGGGATGGCTGAGATTTCAATTTGAGAAATGGGTCCCCAGTGCGAAATCCCAATTGAGGACTTTCTTATGTCCCAAGAAAGTCGGGGAATCGATGTTTGCAGACAATCGAGTTCCAGCAATCCGACACTACCATGGCTTAAATGAAAGTGAGTTGTGGTTTGATAAGAAAGGAAATGTGCTTTTTACGTATCTGGACCACATCGATCCCAAATATCAATTCTTAGTTCAAGCAAATCTGGAATTTCAATCTGTCAAAATAGGACGATTGACCCGAAACCAATACATGGCCATGGACTCTATCGATGGGGAACTCGGATTGATTCCGTTGAGTGATAAAGAAAACTACAGCCGAATGAGCGAATGCCGAGACATTGTCACCAATTTTCGACCCAATGGTCAGATTGAGTACCATCTCAAACAGCGCTTGCTCAAACTCATCAGCGACAATTTGTACTCAACCGGGCACCGAGTGGATTATCCTCTGGTGAGACCTATTCGGGTCCCTTCTCTTTCAACGGAACATTAAAAGTTTCTTTCTCACCCTTAAAAAAGAAACGAGCGTAGTTACTAACTTTTAGACACCTTTGGGCTTAACGGCTTCAAATCCCTCGAGAACCTCAATTGTGAAGATAACTCCACAATTGTTTCACTGAAAATCCTAAATCCCTTCTTTAAAATAATAAGTGATTCATTGGTTTTATTTTCGGGGACGTTGCATGAAAAGTGTTCTTACTTTTATCGAACTTAATTCTGTTCGTTTAAAACTTCTTCCTTTGCTTCTTATCCTCTCAACCCTTTTCGTAGGTTGTAATGGAGCAAGACAAGGAGGAAAAGAAAGACAAATTAATCCCCAACCTGTTGTCACCCCTCTCACTTTGAGCCCATCGACCTTTTTGATGGAACTGGGCGGTTATAGTGAATTTGTCGCTGCCGGAGGTTATGGCAACTATGTTTTTTCGATTGAAGCCGGTTTAGGTGAAATCATTCCTAGCACTTCGGGCACTCTTCTTAGATATGCCGCCTCAAATTCTCAAGCCGGGTTAGTGACGATTAAAGTGACCTCAACTTCATCCAGTGGAACCCAATTGGTAGCAAGGTCGGCAGTGCAAGTCTTTGCCCCTCTCACTCTGACCCCCTCTAGTGTCCAGATGAACTACGGAGAAACTCGAAGTTTTAGTACTACGGGGATCTCCTCTCCCGTTACTTACAGTATTGTCGGTGCTCCCAACGGCGCTTCGATTAACTCCCTGACGGGGATATTCACAGCCCCTCCCTCGGGAACGGGAGCCTTAACCTTTACTCTCAAAGTACTTGAATCGGACGGACTAAAACGTTCGAAAACTGCTCAAATCCTTGTGGCTCCCCCATTATCTTTAAATAAAACTAATATCGTTTTAAAACAATCGGCCGTGGAAACCCTCACCATTTCGGGTGGAGTAGCTCCATACTCGGCCACTCTCAACCCACCCACCGCAGGAACTGTCACAGTGACCCAAAACAGTATTTCATTAACTACCAAAGCCTCCATTACTGCCGCTGAAACGGCAACTCTCACTGTGAGAGATTCAGCTCCTCAGACGGCCACCGTGAACTTAGCTTTAAAACCTCCCATTGTGATTAATCCTTCAAGCATAGCTCTGCTTCAGGGAATGGATTACACTTTTACTTCCACAGGAGGCGATGGAACCCAGGTTTACAGTTTAAGAGGAAGTTACGGATCGGCTCAACTGAACACTCAAACCGGGGTCTTAAGAACACCGACTGCGCTGACGACAGCTTTAAATTTTCAAGTGCGAGTCACCGATGGTTTGGGGCAATTTTCGGAAAGCGCTGTCAGAGTGGATCCTCAATTCGTGAGCAATCCCCCCCAAGCCACTCTGCTCAGCGGGCAAATACAAACATTTAATTTCTTAGGTGGAGCCTCACCCTATTTGTTTTCAATTCCAGCGGGCATGGGGTCACTCAGCACAGATTCGGGAGTTCAAGTGAGCTACACCGCCCCTTCACCCATTGTAAGTTCTACTGCTATTCCGCTTACGGTTAGAGATAGTCTGCAACGCCAGTTTTCTGTCATGATCTATCTAAAAGGCCCTATCCAGATCACTGAACCCATCACTAATCTCAAACAGAACTCAACTTACACTGTAAGAGCCACCGGGGGTGATGGAAACTTTAGATTTTCTTTGCAAGGCAATGCTAATAATTGCCAAATCAATGCGACTACCGGGGAGCTGCGAACTCCGCCCGCGGTCACCCAAGAATTCACTATAGTGGTTAGAGCCTCAGACCCCAACATTCCAGCGTTGTTCGCAGACCGGACTTACTGGGTCAGAACTCCTTTGACCCTACCGCAGAACACTCTCTCTTTGGGTTATTCCGAGACCAACACCACTTTTCTCAATGGATCAACCAATCCTTCCGGCGGAGAGAAACCTTATACTTACACAGTCCTCTCGGGCGGAAGCTATGCGGAACTTACCAAAAACACTCAAACAGAAGGGGCTACTATTTTGAGTCGAGCAAGCACAGGAGATCTCCAATTTGAAGTCGCCGATCATTTGGGACAAAAAGCAACCGGAACCGTATCGGTAGCGCGCCAGTTAGAACTCGATCCTACATCCGCAGTGCTGGCAAAACTACAGCAACAATCTTTCACTCCTTCGGGAGGCCGGGCTCCCTACCGTTTTAGAGTGCTTGGAACTGGCTCAGGCTCGATTGACTCCCAAGGTCTTTACACTGCTCCCAACACGCAGGGACGCTACACCATCGAAGTCACCGACAGCACATTACCTGTGAGCCGAGTTGCGGTAGCGACTGTTCAGGTGGGAGTAGGCATCTCCCCGAAAACGATTTCTATCTCATCTAATAAATCAGTTACCTTTCGGCCAGTGGGAGGAAGAGCCCCTTTCAAATATACGGTTCCCAATAATAATCCCGTAGGTAGCATCAATGCGACCTCGGGCGTGTTCACCGCAAAATCAAATGCTTCAGGTACAGTTCAAGTAACCATCCAAGATCTCAATGGGAGTGGAGACTCCGACACCGCAACGGTCACGGTGGCACCTATTTTAGTTCTTGCCGCTAATAAAATAGATTACAGAGTTTCTGACACTGGATTACTCACAGCCGCTGGAGGCGCAAAACCTTACACCTTCAGCAAAGTGTCCGGGCCTGGGACTCTTTCTCCTAAAGGAGATTCTCAACTTGAATTTAGAGCTGAAGCTCCTACAGGAACCTTTACCAGCCAAGTGGAAACACAGATAAAAGTAACCGATGCTTCTCAACAAGAAAAAATAATTAAACTTTATACCTATCCTGCTCCTCTCATGACCTCAAATGTATCCAACTTGGCGGCCAACCAAACTGCCACACTGACCACCACTCGAGGTAAAGGGCCCTTCACTTATGCATTGAATCCCAGTGTCAACCCAGGTTCTGTCACCGCTACCAGTTCAGGAGCCACCTACAACTCACCCCAGATGATTAATGCTAACTCATCCGTCCTTGTTGAAGTCACAGATAGTTTAGGATCAAAATTCACTCTATCTCTTAATCTCTACGCCCCTTTCAATGTCACCACCCGATACGTTTTGGCACCTGGGACCCTAACACCCACCATTGCACCCATCGGAGGACTCGCTCCATTCTCTTTTGTAAGAATTTCTGGAGACACCACCAATGTCGGATTCATGGACACCACTCGTTCACTCTTTGTCGCCCAACCGTGGCAATCAGGCGTTGTCGTTTATGACTTAAAAGATTCTCTTAACCAAACTAAACGGCTTACCTTTAATGTTCTGCCGAGAATTTTACCTCAACCCACTCCTTTAGCCCTTTTACACCCCACTGGGATCACGAGTGATGCTTCAGGAAAAATCTATGTGGCTGATAATTTTAATCACCGTATTGTCAAATATAGTGAGTCTGGAGTTTTCGAGAGGTCTTTCGGAAGCTCTGGCTCTGAGCCCGGAAAGCTCTCAAACCCTTTTGGAATTGTAGCCTCCAGCAACGGGAATCTCTATGTTTCGGATTATGGAAATCACCGAATCTCTATCTTTAACTCAAGCGGCGGCTATGTAAGCAGTTTTGGCTCCGAAGGAAGTCAAACGGGGCAATTCAAATTTCCTCGAGGATTAACTTTTGATTCGGGAGGCAATCTTTATGTAGCCGACTCAGGCAATAACCGAATTCAAAAATTTTCACCTTCTCACACTTACCTTGCAAGCTTTGGAAGTTTAGGAGAAGCTGTGGGTCAACTTGCTTCTCCTAAATCCGTATTCATTTACAATCAGCTATTGTTCATTACCGACACCCAGAGAATTACTCGAGTCAATCTTTCCGACAATTCGGTTTCTTCATTCGGAGATTACGGTCTCACTTTCAACTCGCCAAGCTCTATGACAGCCAACGCCGCTGGAGACATTATCTCGTTAGAACGAACTTCTCATCGCTTAGTTCTATTTAAACCCGATCAGACCGTTTCGTTTTCTCTAGGACAACGGGGAAATCTTTATGGGCAATTCGATGCGCCTGAATTTATCCATCGTTTAGCCGAAGGCCCGATGTTGATTGCAGATTCGAATAACAATCGAATTGAAGTTCTAGCTCAAGTTTCAAGAAGATCAGAACTTCAGCGAGGAGAAAGTTTACAGATGGGACAACGACTTTTCCCTCCCTCACCCACCGTGAATTGCCAGGCTTTTCTGAGCTACGATGGCAGATATATCGTCTACAAAGATGGTGCTGCGGCTCGTTGCTCTCGTGGAACAGGGACCAACCACTTCCAAATTTTCCAAACCGATGGGAACTCAGTCGTCTACAATTATAGTAAAGGGGTGATCAATCAGACCCGAACCGACAATAAAGGTGCTGTTAATTTCAAATTTACCGATAGCTGTAACACCGTTATCTCTAAAGCCGATGGAACCCCTCTCTGGTCCTCAGACAACAACATGCAGCCCTGCCCTTAGAGGCCTTAGAGGTGTCAGTCTCCCAACAAGCTTAAACGGTAGCGGTCATGTTTTTTGTACCTGACATGACCAGAGCCCTCTCCCTCCCCCCAAACATGTCATTTTCCACACAATTCACAAGCAAAATAGCCATTGGTTTTAAATGGACACCCAAGGTGTCAACTTTCTGACATCAGCTGGCACACAGACTACTACCCATTTAACCCTACGGCTCAACTTCAGGTCGGCTAGATTAAAATCTTTTCGTTTTGGGCCCTAAATTTATTATCCCGTGCCAGAGCATAACGAGCTCATCAAATCAATTGCTTAATGCTCTACTTCTAAAAAACACCTAACCTTCTGATACTTTTGTTTTTTTTATGTTTTCAAAACAGAGGATTCAGGCCCAGCGGCACTGCACATAAGTAGTATTGCACCGCTCCTCCCCCCTATGAGACAATCATAATGAAGAAATGGGTTTAAGTGACCGAGGTACGTATTGTGAAGACGCTTAAATTACATCTCTGGTTAAGCCTGATACTCCCTGTGGGGCTAGCCTTTTTTTACGCTTCTCCCCTTTTAGCCGAGCGGCTTCACGGCCAAAAACTTCGCTTTAGCTCCACAGCCAATTCCTCAGCCTTATTTGCTGTTCCTAACGGCTCAGGCAAAGTTTTACTAGGCACCCGCTTTTGGCTAGACACTCCCGCCTCGGGCTCTGCTCGCTATGTTGCTTCACTCGTCGTTGCCGACTCCCTAAAGTTAAAAGGCGATGCCTCAGCTCAAGCGGTAGGGCGAAACGCTAAAAACATCAACGAAACCACCAGAGTCAATATTCCAGGGCAGATTTTTGTTCGAGCTAATACAAATGATGTCGAAAACACACCGATGAATGCTGCTTGGGATGGAACCTATTGGTGGGTTCTTCTTCGCACAAAAACTAGCACCGGCCGTTTTGTTATGTACCTTCTTAAAGTTCAAACCGATGGGACTATCACTTCCTACTCCACTACTTGCGGTGGAAGTAATGATTTAACTAACAGCGTGACCTACTCTAACTACCACTGCTTTCCTAAAGACGTCATAGTCGATAGCGGCTC
>OMIX01000051.1 GCA_900299195.1 Deltaproteobacteria bacterium | reverse complement strand
TCGTTGAACTAGTAGTCGATGGCGCGGTGGTAGTCGTTGAACTAGTAGTCGATGGCGCGGTGGTAGTCGTTGAACTAGTAGTCGATGGCGCGGTGGTAGTCGTTGAACTAGTTGTCGATGGCGCGGTGGTGGTCGTTGAACTAGTTGTCGATGGCGCGGTGGTGGTCGTTGAACTAGTTGTCGATGGCGCGGTGGTAGTCGTTGAACTAGTTGTTGATGGCGCGGTGGTAGTCGTTGAACTAGTTGTAGCTGAATCTGGGGTAGCTTGACTGGGTTTTGATAAAAACTCAAAAGGATTAAAAGAGTTGGAGGATGCTGGCAGATCTCCAGGAGAAAGACAACCGGTGATCAACATCAAAGAAAGGACCAAGGTTGATTGCAAGAAAATATAAAATGCAGAAGTATCATGACCAAGTAAAATGTTTGGGGACATCGAGGTGTTTTTTTTAAAGGTTGGCATAAACAAAAAATTAGAGTTTCGCTAAATGCTACTTCTAAGACTATCAAAAAAATGTGAAGGAAAAATGATGGAACCAAGGCTTAAATTAGTGTTGTAATTACAATGAGTTAATGTCTAGTTGTTCGGAGCAATTAGAAATAGGATAAGACTACTTAGTTTGAAATGGATTTTAAAGGAACAATTACGAAATTTGGCGACAGTTCTATTTCATCCCGAATTTGGTAACAATGGTTATCTGCTAAAGCATATTTTCTAAAAGAACTCGTTTGTTCTTTTCTCAAAAATAAAAGAAATTTCGTCCGATTATATTCCTTAGTTAATTTCTGAATAGATGTGCAAAAGCGTCCCTTGGGTTCGTTGATTCCAAACCAAATGGGGCTGCTTTCTAGTTTTTGGGGAACGTCTAGAAAAATTGACCATTCCGGTTTAAGGATTTTTTCCATCCAAATACCAGAATAAAAAGAAGCATCAAAAATAATAGTCTCATTGGGACCATTTTGCATCAGCTTTGATTTTACCGATTTCAATTCAGAGAACCTTGGACCTAATTCAAAAAATCTCCCATCTCTATCTCGTTTGATTTTGTAAACATTAAAGTCAGAAAAAAACTGAGTACCAAGGATTAAAGCAAAAATGATTGCTATGCTGGCCGAATTCTTTATTTTAAACCATTTCAAGCCCCAAATAATCGCTATTAAAATTGAAGGAACTAAGTAAATCGAGTGTCTTTCTGAGGTCATGGGATAACTATTTGTAAGAGAAAAAAGAATTCCTATAAGAACTGGGCCCACAGTCAAAATGATGAGATCCCTCTTACGTTCTACGATAAGTCTAATGAATCCCCAGCCTCCCAAACATGCCACAAGCCATGAAGTATTATTGCCAAAGACTTCTTTTAGAAAAAACCATAAGACTGGCCCTAATCTGAAAATATCTTGGCCAACTACCGATTTGAGGCTTGCTATGTGAGTGTCTTCCCCCGAAGTAGAGTCTGGTCGAATCATTACCATGCCATAAGTTAGAAAAGCATTTGCAATCAAAAAGAAAACCCAAACAAGTTGTAGGGGGCTTTGTTTTATTTTATGCCACTTAGTTATGGGCTTAGAGAAAAACAAAAACAGATAACTGGGTAACAACAAAATCGAAGAGTAGTGAGTGAAAGTCGAAAGAAGAATCAAAAACGCCAAAACAATCCAATGTTTTAGAACTGGTTTTTCCTCTTGCAAGCAGAGAAAAATAGACAACAACAAAAACAATAAAAGGGAATAGTTTCTAAGTGCCTGACTTAGAGAAGTTACAAGCGGAGAGGTAACTAAAAGATATGCGACCACAAATCCAACCCAATGACTTCCAGTCAGCTTTTTCCCAAAAAAATAACTAACGACCACTGCAAGGATGCCCGCTAGAAGCGAACAGGCTCGAAGCATAAGGGGGTTGCGTGTTCCAAAAATCTCCATAAATAACTTGAGAATGGCGTAGAACAAGGGAGGGTGGGGTTCTCTGCGAAGGTGCTCAACGACATTCCACCCAGCCTCTTTGGCTAGAACAAGGTGGATGGCATTATCGAGAACAAAATAAAAATCTTCCAGCCCCCAAACCCAGATATAAATCACTAGACACAAAAGAGGAAATAACCCTAAAAAATAAAAATATTTTGATTTGGAGGGCGCATTAATCATTGTGTTTTATTTTGAACGAAATCACACAGAATTTACTTTGTTTCTTCTTTTACTTTTACTCGAATTTTATAAGTTCCCTTTGAGATGTAGAGATAGTTGTTTTCGCCATCTTTAGTTTGTTGTGGGGAGTGGCAACTTAATGCAATGATCTGATTTCCCACATTAAGTTCTTTCATTCCCTTTTTCCAGTCCTCACAGGCTTTCTGCCAGCTTGAGAGGGCCAGTCTTTTTTGATATTCGGGTACGCCAGTAATCTCTTCATTCCCATCAATAATTTCAAAAGTAGTGCAATTACAACCTAATGCCGATGTTCCTTTTTTTACTACAATCGCAGTATCGGCTTTTACGTCATCGATCTTGACGCCAGTAGTTTCTCCCCAAGCCAACGACACGACAAGAAAAGTAATAGACAAAAAATAAGTTCTCATTTCTCCTCCAAGTGTTTCGATATCTTAGCTCGAAGGGAGTCCTTTGCCAAAGGATCTTCATTTATAATTAGAATAGATTTCGGTTTTTTATTGATCTTAAGGCCTCGACAAATCCAGAGGCTGAATTCTCTATGTTGAAAGCAGAAACTTTGCTTCTTATGTAATCAGATGAAAATCCAGACTGAGAGAAAGTCTCATAAAATCGAACCAGGGTTTTAGCTAAAGATTCTTGGTCATTAGATTTGAATACATAGCCTGTTTTTCCGACTTCGATGAGATCATAAGAAGCACCGACACAGTCGCTGGCAATGACTGGGGTTCCAGAAGCCATGGCTTCATTGACGACGAGGCCCCAGGGCTCTTTCACTGAGGGAACCACTAATACATCAGCAGCATAATAATAATTCGGCAAGTGAGATTGATTTTGAAATCCTGCGAAATGAAAATGTTGTAAGTTTATTTTATGGAACTTTTCGAGGATGGATGTTTTTTTAGGCCCATCTCCTACGATCATCATTCCTATTCGATATTTCTTTTCACGGATGAGTATAGAAAGGGCCTCCACCAGCAAGTCCACCCCTTTATGAGGGATTAATTTTCCTACATAAAGCAAAACCAAATCGCATTCATTAAAACCCATCGCTTTTCGAAGGGCTTTCTTATTTGCGCTAGTTGGGTCGACTGGAGCAAAACGATCATTTTCTATCGAATAAGGAGAAAAGAAGGTTTTTGAGGGTTCGCCTCCGAAATTTAAAAAATCTTTTTTGGCCTTATCCCCAATAAAAAGAAAGGCTGATATTTTAGAAAAATACCAACTCAAAAATTGGGTTCTTAGCCAGGTTTTAAGAACACCTCTTGGGTGGGGTGTCTCATTGAGTTCAGGGCGACAAATTAAAGGAATTTTATTTCCAATGGCGAAAAGTAGAACTTGCCAATCCAACCAGAGCGCATACCCAGCACAAAAGATGGCGTCAAACTTTTCTTCTTTGAGTCTCTCGATTAGTCTAGGGCTTCGGCATTCAAATACATGTTTGGGTTTAAAGGGAAGGGGAGATGGGGGGACCCATTCGTAGTCGTAACCTTCTAGGAGAGAAACATCCCAAGTAACCTCTTGGTTGAAGTCAGGATCGAATTCTCCTTGTCCACGGTTCTTAAGAACATAGAAGACTTTGATCCTAAGGCCCGGAATCTTGGCCAAGTAACGAAACAGTGGGGCAAAATATTGAGTGGGGTGAGTTCGAATAATGGCTAAGCGCATGATATTATTATAGCAAATCACAACTCAAGAATTGCGTAACTATCTATCTTTTACTCAATTAACCGCTTTACGTTAGGTTTTTAGGTGCCTAGTATGTGGACCTTTAAAACAGGTTACTTATGACAGGACAATCTCTTTCGGCGCAGGGTACTCAACGGGGCGTTTCTGGACTAGGAATCGCCACATTGACGGCATTGGGTGTAGTTTTCGGCGATATCGGTACCAGCCCGCTCTACGCTCTTCGCGAGTGTTTTCATGGCCCCCACAGTATTCCCCTTACTGAGATGAATGTAATGGGAGTTCTTTCTTTAATCGTTTGGTCACTCATTTTAGTTATTTCTGTCAAATATTTGGTGTTTGTTCTGCGAGCTGACAATAAGGGAGAAGGTGGAATCTTAGCCTTAACAGCGTTAGTCGCCCCCAGAGCTCAAGCATCTCTTAAAGGGGCTAGGGGGATTTTGATTACGGTAGGTTTGTTTGGGGCGGCTCTTCTTTATGGAGATGGGGTGATTACGCCAGCAATCTCGGTTCTTAGTGCGGTTGAAGGACTAAATATTGCGACCCCCTTTTTTGAACCCTATGTGGTGTTAATCACAGTGGGAATTCTTTGTGTTTTATTTGTGTTTCAAAGTTCTGGAACCGCCAAGATTGGAAAATTATTTGGTCCCATCATTTTAATTTGGTTCTTAGCTTTGGCTCTTCTAGGGATTAAAGGAATTTTAGATTCTCCTCATGTGGTTAAGGCCGTGATTCCTTCTTATGCGGTGGATTTTTTCTCCTCTCCCCCCAAAGATGGATTTATCGTTTTAGGAAGTGTGTTTTTGGTGGTCACAGGTGGCGAGGCGCTCTATGCAGATCTTGGCCATTTTGGAAGGCATGCCATTCAACTCGGATGGTTTTCAGTCGCTTTACCTAGTTTGATTTTGCAATATTTTGGTCAGGGGGCGCTTTTATTGACCAACCCAGCCGCCGCAGAAAACCCATTTTATTTACTTGCTCCGAGTTGGGCGTTGTACCCTCTTGTGGTTATTTCAACTTTAGCTACTATTATTGCTTCACAAGCAGTCATCACTGGGGCTTTTTCTCTAAGTCAACAGGCGGCCCAATTAGGTTTTTTGCCGAGGATGGAAGTTAAGCACACTTCGGAACAAGAAATTGGGCAAATTTATGTTCCCATGGTGAACTGGGCTTTGTTGTTAGGAACATTATACTTGGTATTTGAGTTTCGCTCTTCGAGTCGATTGGCAGCAGCTTACGGAATAGCGGTGACTACTACGATGTTTATCACGACCATTCTGACTTATGTGGTGATGAGAAGAAAGTGGAATTGGAGTTTGATAGGGGCTATTCCTTTGAGCTTGATCTTTTTGGTAGTCGACCTGTCTTTTTTTGGTGCCAATTCTATGAAGATTTTAGATGGGGGATGGTTTCCACTTCTTTTGGCCTCTGTCATTTTTCTGTTGATGATTACTTGGAAAAGAGGTCGAAAGATTTTAGCTCAACAATTGATGGCCCGGGCTGTGTCTCAGGATAAATTCATTAAAGAGGTATTTCAGAATTGTAAAACTCGGGTTCCAGGCACTGCTATTTTTCTATCAGCGACCCCCAAGGGAATTCCAATTGCTCTTACTAAGAACAATGAGCACAATCATATTTTGCATGAAAGAATCATTGTTATGACGATGACTACTCTCGAAGTTCCTCAAGTTCCCAAAAAAGATCGGGTTCAAGTGGATGAAGTGGTTCCGGGATTTTTTAGAGTTATTGCTCAGTACGGTTTTATGGAATCCCCCAATGTTCCAGAGCTTTTGAAAAACTGCGAGGAGCTCGGTTTGATAGTCAATCTCGAACAAACTACCTTCTTTTTGGGAAGAGAAACCTTAATTGCAAGTAATCGAACCGAAATGCCTCGATGGCAAGAGAAGATTTTTGCATTTATGGCCCAAAATGCACAAAGAGCTACTGATTACTTCAAAATCCCCTCAGATCGGGCGATTGAAATCGGCACTGTAGTCGATATGTAAACGGAGTATTTACCGAATTTCTAATTCATTTCTTGGAACTGTATTTCTAGTATCGATGAGAAGGAAATGAAGGGGGCCATTAACGACTGCGGAAGTATGTTTTTGTTAATAATGTTTTAGTTTCATATAAAACCATCTTCACTGATAAACAGAGCCCGGAAGGTGATCCTCCCAGGCTCCATGATTAGTTACTTTTTCCCGTCACAATGGCCGTCATGGCAGTGATCGCAGTTGCAATCACAGTCTTGACAGTTCCCACTGGCACAATCACATCCGCAATTGCAGTCCTGGCAGCAGCCGGGATGGCAGCTTCCGTTGCTGCAATCGCATCCGCAATCGCAGTCGTGGCAGCAGCCGGATTGACAGTGATCGCAATCACAGTTGCAGTGATGACAACCAGCACAATCACAATCGGTGCAAGAGCAATCATCGCAGTGGCCGGTTTGACAAGAGTCACACTCACAACTGCAATCGTCATGATTTGCTTTTACTTGGGATTCCACGGTTGAAGAATGCTTCACGTGGTTTCCAGTGTGTTTAGCTGCAGACTGAGCAGCTAGTGACAGGGTTGAGACATTAAAGACAAATAGCAAAGCTATCAGTCTGGTTATTTTTAACAGACAGTTCATAGACACGTCCTTTTTTAGTGTTTCTGTTTTAACTTAGGTTGATTTTTACTACGGGAAAACTTTAGAGAAGCTTGGGAGGTCGTTTGCGAACAGCTAAGAAGATGTTCGACGGCTCCTGAAATTTGGGGAGCGCTACTTTTTTGGAGTCGAGGGACGAATTAAAAGTGTTTTCTTGGGAAGCAAGATAAAATGGAACACAGCATGAGTGGCTGCAATCTTGATTGGCGTGATGGGGTTTTTGAGTTTTCTCCTTTTTTGTGGCCTTTTCTTGAGAGGTTTTTTTATGACAACAACTAGGATGTTCTTGGGCGCTAACGGTGTTGATTTGGGCCTCAGTCGTTTTACAGCACGCAATGATCTTTCCAAAAGCTGAGTTAAAGAGGACTAGAATGACTAGGGCTAAACTCATGAATTAATCTTATCCAAAACCTTGTCCAGAGTCTACTTACGACAAGGGAGGTTAGGAACTTGTTGAAACACTTGTTAAAACTAAGCGCTCCAAATGCGATGAAGTAGCTCTTTGTAATCAAAGTCTCTGGCGTGCGCTGCTAGAGCCCAAATCACCCGCAAAACATCCTTCATAAAAAACTGTTCGGGAAATTCAATAATAAAATACCCTCCATCATCAGCTCGAAGTTGTATTCGGTTCTTGGGTTTGGTCGGAAATGTGTGGGTGAGATTTTCTGGCTTCTTTGAAGCTAAATGGGTGGGCAGGGCATAGGGGGAGCCATGCAATTTTCCAAACGATTTTTTGGACGTGGATACGACCTCTTTTTCCCATCTGGGTTGATCATTTCTCCAAACAAGATAATAGGAAAGAGCTGAGGCAGCTCGATTAAAATAGGTATCTATCGTAGCGGAAGAAACCCTCAAGTTTTGTTGTTTCATTCTAACCCTGAGAGATTCTAAGTTTTCATTTAAAAACGAAATGGTTTTTTCCTCAGGCGATAAGCAATGGGTGATCGCTCCGATAGCTCCTTTCCAGTTGTGAATGACATTTGGGGTAATCGTTTGAGAACTTCTGACCGTATTAAAGAAAAAATAAAGCTCGTTGAGTTCTCCAGGTTCGGCTTTTCGATGTCCTCGCATGATGTGTGGCTCCTGTTGCTAAAAACTTTGGAGCCATGGGTGTACGTTCTGAATGTCGCAGAGACAAGCCGCTCAGCATTATGCCGCAACTCTAGGGGCTTTTAGGCCGTTACAGATATTTTCAAATTCGAAACAGTATCTTTTCCAGGACCAATCAAAAGTAAGAAGTGCCTTTTGTCCTTGTTCAATCAGAGTGTTCCTTATTTCAGGTTGTTCAAAAACTTGTTGGATTTGTTGGGCAGCGGTGTCTGGAGCATTCCATTGAAAATAGAGAGCAGATTTTTGACAGATTTCGCGGTTGATGGGGGTATCTGCTGCAACGATCGGTAGTTGAGCTCCTAAGGCCTCTACCATTGAGAATCCAAAAGATTCACAAAGAGAAGGATAAAACATAAGATCAGAGGATTGATAAATAGCTTTCATTTGAGATTGGGGTTGGTTTCCCATAAATATTACATGACGACAAAGGTCTTTCCAATCTGAGGGCAAGGGGAGATGGGCGTAGGATTGAATCGCATCCTGTTCAGAGAAAGTTAAATAAAACTTAAAGGGCTTTGAAAAAGAGAGTTTCAAAGATCTGAGGGTGTCAAACAGCAAAAAGATACCTTTGTGAAAAGCTGCCAGTGTGGGGTAAAGGATTTTGAAATGTTCCCCTTGAAAAAGCTTCATATTTTGAAACGAGAGTGGCTGGGGCGGCTCTTGAATATCAATGCCGTGATAAAGAGTTTGAAAAGAAATATTTTGTAGATCAGGAAAGGTTTCTAGAATCATTTTTTCCATAGAGTGCGAAGGTGTTACCACTTTCTTGGAGTTTTTCATGATTTGATGAACCAATTGAGCACGAAGTAAGTTTTCAATCTTTGACTTTCCTTGGGAGTTTTTTCGGTACCACTTAGAAAAGTAAAGGGGGTTTCTTTGGAAAACAATATGAGGCACTTTAGGTTTAATAGGACCAAAATTGGTTAAGGAGACCAAAATATCGATTTGATGGATTTCTATCAATCGAGCTATGGCGAAGTTTTCAAAAATAAAACGGTGAAAAAAATTTTTTGAGTGTTTCGAGGACTGAAAAATAAATTGAAAGTCATCTTTTAATTTTAGATCAGCAAATTTTTCTCGGGCTAAAATCCAATATTGGTTCTCGGTCTTGATTTGGGCAAGTGCAGGTAAGAAGTGACTGAGATGATTAGCGGCTCCACCTACATCAGCTCCGAGGGCATTGATGAGAATTTTCATTTAGAAATTCCTGTTTCTAAAGCCATGAAGAGATCCCACAACCAAGAACGCCCCTTAGAAAAAATACCAATTTGGATTTGTGAATGGGTCATGAAAAAGATCGTTGATAGACTGTAATTTTACCCCGAGTTTGAAGTCGTTTGGAGAGTTTTTCACTTAAGCAGAAGTAAAACCTGTGCGGGCGTGTCAATTACATTAAATTCGAAGGAAAATTCAGCTCCCCCAAGCTCTTCCAAAAATTTCTAAACATTTTATTCAAGGGGTGAATCCGTAGGGAACGGTCCTTGCAGTCGTTCCAATCCAAAGAGGTGATATGATGAAGCTCTGTTTCTTCAGTCTGCTAGCTGTCATTTTTGGGGTTTCCGATATTTCACTAGGACTTATCTGTCTTTCTAGCGAATCGAACTACCAGATTATTTTAAGCGATGATTTTTCCTCAGCCGAGGCACTCAAAGACTTGCTACCACTCAGATTTGGTGAACTGGTTTGCTCAACCCCTAGCGCAGAAAACGATTCTCGGACCAAGCTTATCTGTAGAAGCAAGAATGTAGCTGACGCCGGTTTTTCAGCGACTTTTTTCACGTCTGAGTCCGGAACTATTGAATCGGTAAAACTAAGCGAAATCTTTTTTGCCGGTGCAAAAAGCATCGCCACCTTGCCTTGCTTCGACACCATGGGAACCTTGGAAAAGAGAGTTCTGTGGCTCACTGGAGAAGGTAATGTTGAAAAGGTAGATGTAGCCGCCGGGGGTGAAATCGAAGTTAATATAAAAACAACTTCTGGTACTGGCTATCAATGGGAGTTACAAAATCCGCCTGTGCCTAATTCGGTTACTCTGGTCGAGGGTCCAAGTTTTATATCTACTCATGGACTCCCAGGGGGTGTTGGAGTCACTCGATTTCGATTCCGCATCGATCACCATCCCAACCGAGAATTTAGCTTATTCTTTCAACTTCGTCGTCCATGGGAAAACGCCGCTATAAAAAAATTCTCAGTTAGATTAAATGTAGGTTTTATTTAAAGAAGTTAGTTCGTAATGATGGGTTATCAGGTTTGTCCATGGCATTAAATTCGCATGTTTTGAGGAAGCAAGGAGAAAAACGTGAATAAAAATTCTTCGGTTTTAAAAGACATTAAAAGTTTGGGGCAATTACGAGATGAACTTAAGTTACAGAGTCATCTTTTCAAAGTAGAAGCAAAAAAGGAATGGAATCAACTTGAGCGGGACTGGAAAGTGTTGAAGCGGGAAGTGAAACCAACTGCACAAGCGGCAAAAAAATCTACAGGAGAAATCAAAAAATCGACCCGAGAATTGTTTCGAGGAATTAAATCGGGATATGTGAGATTAAAACAAGCTTTAACAGACTGAATCAGGGTCGTTTAAGGTATAACTCTTTACTTTTGGGGGGGACAGGCTGCAAAATCTAACCTCATCTGTTTAAGCAGATTTGTAATTTGCTGGTATGAGGTTTTATGTCCCCATCAGAATCTACAACTCAGTTTGGCGTCGGAACCCCCATAGAAATTAGGCCTGATCTGACCAATAAGGGGGAATCTAAAAGCTTTCTTAGAACAGCTCTGGCCGTAAAAGGCTCGGCATCTCCAGGGGTGACTCGGCGAGTAATTGCAACAGCCGGTTTTTCATTGTTATGTTCTGTGGTCTTTCACCACTATCCGGAAGTTTCTATTCCGATTACCCCTTTTGAGTATTCAGGGGCTGTTCTCAGTTTGTTTTTGCTGTTAAGAATTAATTCTGGTTTAGATCGCTGGTGGGAAGCCCGAAAAATTTGGGGCAGTATCGTTAATCAGAGCCGAAATTTAGCTATTATTGGTTATGAGTACAGTTCGGCGAGTGCTCAATTTTCTAAAACTTATTTGAGTTGGGTTGCTGCTTGGCCTCATGTGATGAGAGAGTCTCTTCGAAATGAAAAAGAGCTTGGAGAGGTAGAGCAACTTCTAGGAAAGAAAGAAACCGACCTCATTAGAAAAAGCCAGCATATGCCAACTTATGTGGGTGCCAAAATTGCTGAATTGTTATCGATGTTAAGACAAAAAGGGTTGGATAATTTTGCTTTTCAAAGGGCAGAAAGAGAGCGGGCACTTCTCATTGATGCCATTGGAGCCTGTGAGCGAATTCGAAATACACCGATTCCTCTTTCCATTGCGATTATCGTTCGGAGATTTATTCTATTGTTTTTGTTATTACTTCCGTTGGGCTTGGTCGATCGGGTAGTTTGGCTCACTCCCATAGTGGTGGCTCTAGCAGCTTACCCCTTATTTAATTTAGATGAAATTGGCGCTGAACTTCAAAATCCATTCTCCCCTCGAAACTTAAGCCATCTTCCTTTAAAGAATATTTGTTTAACCATTCAGGCTAATGTGATGTCGTTGGTGGACAAACCTAAGGGCTCTCCGGATGAAAGTGGTTTTATTACTCCTGTTCAGGAAACTGAGGATCTTGAAAATTAGAAAGGGATAAATATGTCAAACTATAAAGCAACTGTAACTTGGAAAAGAGAAACCAACGATTTTAATTATGAGACTTTCGATCGCACCCACCAGATTGAATTTGGGGGAGGCATTAAATGTCAGGCTTCTTCAGCTCCCGAGTATTTAGGTAAGGCTAATCTAGTTAACCCCGAAGAGTTGTTAGCCTCAGCATTAGCTAGTTGCCACATGCTAACTTTCTTAGCTGTAGCTTCCAAAAGCCGACTCAACGTGAAAAGCTATAGTGATCAAGCCGTAGCGACTTTAGATAAAAATGCCGAGGGTAAATTGTGTGTGACTAAAATTACCCTTCAGCCCAAAGTGGTATTTGAAGGGAATGAAAAAGTCCCGTTTGAAAAAGTACAAGAGCTCCACGCTAAAGCTCATAAACATTGTTTCATTGCCAATTCGATATCAGCTAAAGTTGCTATTGAACCCTTGAACTAAGCATTCAACGGGTTGGGTTGTTTAAGCTCTCGTCGCAAAATTTTTCCCACGTTTGTTTTGGGGAGTGTCGTTCGAAATTCAAAACTTCGAGGGACTTTGTAACTAATGAGATTCTCTTTGCAGAAGCTTTTTAGTTCTCGTTCGGTCAGGGAAGGATCTTTAGGAATGACAAAGGCTTTGACGGCTTCTCCGGCTGTTTTATGGGGCACGCCCACTACGGCGACTTCCAAGACCTTTGGATGTTTTGCAATAATCTCTTCAATTTCTGAGGGAAAAACATTAAACCCAGAAACTAAAATCATATCCTTTTTTCGATCCACAATATAAAAGAAGCCATCGTCATCCATCCTGGCGATGTCACCTGTTTTTAACCACCCATTGGAAAGAACCTGTTGCGTTTCATCTGGTCTTTTCCAATAACCCGCCATGATTTGAGGGCCATAAATGCATAGTTCCCCCGACTCTCCTGGAGTTACGTCTTCCTCTTGTTCATCGATAATTCTGACTGATGTTCCAGGCATGGGAACTCCAATGCTTCCAGAGGGCCAATTTCCCTTTAAGGGAACCACATGGGTGACAGGAGAAGCTTCAGTTAAACCAAATCCTTGCATGAGGCGATTTTTAGTGATTTCAAACCAAGCTCGAGCCACACTCTCTTGCAGAGCCATGCCGCCGGCTAAAGCGAACTTAATTGAACTCGGCGAAAGTTGCTTAAATCGTTTATTGTTATTTAAGGCATTAAATAAGGTATTCACTCCAAGAACAATAGAAACGTTTTCTTTCTCAAAAGCTTTAACGGTATTTTCGATAGGAATAGGTTTTGGAATAAGAATCAACTTGTCATTACGAGACAGAAACATGAGGGAATTGATCGTTAAGCCAAAAATATGAAACATGGGAAGCGCGGTTAAAACTACCTCTTTTCCTTCTTCTAAGTGAGAGTCAATCCAACTTCGAACTTGGAGAATGTTACTCACCAAGTTGTTATGCGTGAGAATAGCACCTTTAGAGATTCCCGTGGTTCCTCCTGTGTACTGAAGTAGGGCCATGTCTTTGGGATCTATATGAGGAGCGATATAGTGTTTTGTTTTACCTAATTTCAAACAATGCTTGTACTTAACTGTCGAAATTGAGTGGGGGGGTGTGTTTTGCCCTTGGTAACTCATGATCCAGGAGACCAGTTTCGATTTGGCCCAGGGAAAACTATCGCCTAATTCAGTTGAAATGACCGTTTTGACTTCGGTTTGGTTGATAATGGGCTCAAGCTTATCTAGAAAAAGATTCAAAATAACGATCGCTTTAGCTCCACTATCTTTGAATTGGTGGAGCATTTCTCGAGAGGTATACTGAGGATTGGTAGCGACACAAACGACCCCCAGTTTTTGAGCCGCAAAAAAGACGACCGGAAATTGAATGATATTAGGAAGAACGAGGGCAAGTCTGTCCCCCTTTTTTAAACCGACTTCATTTTGAAGATAGCTAGCCAATTGATTGCTCAGTCGGTCTAATTCAGCATAAGTGACTTCATGTCCCATGCAGCTTAAAGCCGTTTTTGAGTTGTTAGGATTTAGGCAAGACGAAAAAAAAGCAGGGATAGTCATTTTCGAAAAATGACTTAAATCATGCAGAACTTCCGCGGGATAGTGCTTCAACCAGGGCTTTTCCATCATTCGAGGGAGATACCACAAACTTTTAAGCGGATCAAAACTCTGGTTAGGGGAGTCATAAAGGGGCCTGGAAGCAAGCCAAAAAACCATTATAATTAAGATATCTAGCCTTTTTTCAAGGGGGCCCATTATTTTACGGATTTGGTTAAAATCGACACTTTGGATTGGAATCATCACGGTCTTTTGCCTTTTAGGAATGGAAGGAATTGGGCGACTTGGGATTAGGTATTGGGAGCTCAAACGACCTACGGGTGTCTTCGCGGAGAATATCTTAAGCTATCAGGAGCCGTTGCTGGGTTTTGGCTTAAAAAAAGGAGTTACCCAAGATATGGGAGGGTGGGTGGTAAAGACCAACCTTTTGGGATTTAGAGAAAAAGAGTTTGCTTTCGAGAAACCCGAAAATGAAATTCGAATTGTTCTGATTGGAGGCTCGACAGTATTCGGCTGGGGAGTTAACGAGGTCGACACCATCCCCTATTTACTACAATCAAAAATTAAAAACCTATCCGGTAAAAATATCAGAGTGATTAACGCTGGAGTTCCTTGGTACGCTTCTTGGCATGAAGCGGCTCTCGTTTTTTTTAAGATTTTGGATATGGATCCAGATTGGATTATTTCCTTGGATGCTTTAAACGACACCGCTCAAGGCATTGCTCCTACTTGGGAACCCGTAAAACAGGGGTATTTAGATCCTCCAACGAAATTGGCTCTGAAGAGACTCTACACCGATGTTTCGCAAAGAAGTTTTTTATCCACTCTTCTAACTTATAGTAAAACCTACACCTACTTTTCCGCCAAACTAAAAGCAAAAGAAGAGGTTAATGTGGGGGTGTATCACCCGGAGTTGTGGGACCAGTATGTTACTCTTAAGGAAAGAATTCAGGCCTTGGCGGGAGCTCGAGGAATTCGCTTCACCACTTTTTTTCAGCCGGTAATTGTCACAGGAAAAAAACTGACTTCACAAGAAGGGATGAATAATGAAACCAATATGAAGATTCCTTCGTTTGCTGAAACTTTTCGAACCTCCTATTTATCAGGAGAGGCTAAGGCCTTAAGTTCTACTAGGCTGCGACTATTTTCACTGAAAGAGGCCTTTAGTGAGGTGGAGGAAACTATTTATATCGATGGCCAACATTACAATCGAAAGGGAAATGAAATTTTAGCGGAGAAAATTTACCAGTTAGAGATAGTTCCTAATCTCAGTAAAATAATTTTAATGAACTCACCTAAGACTTAAGGATGGTAGACTCCCTGGAGATTACCGAGAAATACAGTTCTCATTGCTTCTCTTGAGATTCAAGCTGCTTGTTTCAAGTTGTCCGAATGAGAGTCTATCATTTCGATTACTTCATCGTAAGTTTTCAAAATGATACTATTGTCCCCATTACTAGCTTCGAAGTGCGTCTTACCACGAACATCGTATTCGAGAATTTCCCATCCATGATAAGTCCAGCGACCTAAAAGTTTTGGAAATGAATAAGTGCTATTTGATTGATTGCTCATAAACGTACCTCATTGCCCTAGTTTAACAGAAAAGGGGTTGATGATTTTTCTGGGTTTTTCTAAGTAATCGGATCTAAAGGGGTTTAAACGAAAAATTTCACAAATCGTTCTGCAATTTGATTTCAGGAACTTCCAAAGGAATAGTCAGTTTGGCGGCAGTTGCTTTTCTAATTTCTTCCGTCGTTACCCCTGGGGCTCTTTCTCGTAAAACCAGTCCATCCTTTGTGACGTCGATCACTGCAAGTTCCGTCACGATTTTGCTTACGACGCCTACTCCAGTCAGTGGAAGCTGACATTTAGGGAGGATTTTGCTCTCTCCATTTTTTGAAATGTGTTGCATGGCTACAATGAGGCGGCTTCCACAAGCGACCAAATCCATGGCCCCTCCCATGCCCTTCACCATTTTTCCGGGAATGATCCAGTTAGCGATACTGCCTGATTCATCGACTTCCATTGCCCCCATGACAGTTAAATCAACGTGTCCTCCTCGAATCATGGCAAAAGATTCTGCACTGGAAAAAATAGCAGATCCAGGTAGCGTAGTTACCGTTTCTTTGCCCGCATTAATATAATCTGCATCGACTTCGTTTTCTTTGGGATAGGGGCCAACTCCCAGAAGTCCATTTTCGCTTTGAAGAACCACAGTAATGCCCTTGGGGACATAGTTAGCGACTAAAGTCGGAATTCCTATTCCCAAATTAACATAGAAACCATCTTTAAGTTCTTGAGCAATTCTTTGAGCAATTTGTTCTCGAGTGAGGGCCATAATCTTTATCCTTTGGTGGTTGTTCTTTTCTCAATTCTTTTTTCGTAGTTTTTACCTTGGAAAATTCGCTTGATGTAAATGCCGGGAACATGAATTTGATCAGGATCTAATTCTCCTGCGGGTACTAACTCTTCAACTTCAGCAATGGTTATGTAGCTTGCCGTTGCCACATTAGGATTAAAATTTCTGGCCGTTCCACGGAAAATTAAATTCCCCATCGAGTCCCCCTTCCATGCCTTCACTATGGCAAAGTCGGCAAAAAGAGACCGTTCTAAAATGTATTTTCTTCCGTTAAACTCTTTAACCTCTTTACCCTCGGCAATTTGAGTTCCATAACCTGTAGCAGTGAAGAAAGCAGGGATTCCAGCTCCTCCAGCTCTCAGTTTTTCTGCCAGCGTACCCTGGGGGGTTAGCTCTAACTCCAACTCTCCCGAAAGTACTAATTGCTCGAAAAGTTTGTTTTCTCCCACATAGCTCGAGATCATTTTTTTTACTTGTCTTCCTTGCAGAAGAAGACCGATGCCAAAATCATCCACCCCAGCATTATTTGAAATGCAGGTAAGATTCTTAACTTTTTTTCTAACTAAAGCTGCAATACAGTTTTCAGGAATCCCGCATAGCCCGAATCCGCCCAGGGCCAAGGTAGCACCCTCGAAGACGTCTTTGACCGCTTCATCAGCATCTTTGACAAGTTTATTCATAAAAGCTCTCTTTTCATTAGCTCTGGCGATTGTTCGATTAGGAGTTTACCAGAGACTCTGTAATTTTTATTCCAATTCTGGTTTAGTCAACTTTAAGTATCATTTTTTTAGTGGAGGAGAGTAAATCTACTTTGGATTAAAGTTCGGGCTCGAAGCTAATTTGGGGTTCAGAAATAAAAAAGCCCCTCTAACCTTAGGTCAGAGGGGCTCAATCTACTCATAATTAACTTAGAAAGTGCTGGGTAGTGGAAGCACTAAGAGATCCTTTTCGGAAACTCTTCGTGAACCCCAAACCGCCGCAGACTCATCGGCCACCAATCTTCGGGATTGTTTAATAGCGGCTTCTACGGTCATTTGTTTCGAGAGTTGGGCTGCTTTGACAGCTCTTTCTCTATTCACAATTCCAGAGGATGTGACTTTTCCTTTGAGGAAATCTTTCACATCGACGGTTCCCATGAGAATCTTTTTGATTCCTGCAGGGTTAAGACCTGGGTTAGCATCTTTAACTAATCCAGCTACGTTAGTGACATAGGGCGCTGCCATACTGGTCCCACTCATTCTTAAACGTTCGTCTCCGGGAACGGTTGAGTCAATAGCCACACCAGGTGCAGCTACTTCCACCATTTTTTGACCGTAATTTGAAAATACAGCCAAAGAAGAAACTCCATTTGTAGCTGCTACAGCGATGGCGTTATCGGTTTTAACGTTGGCTGGAGAAGCTGGAATGGTGTCATTGTCTGTACCGTCGTTACCGGCTGCAAAGACAAACAGAGTATTAGGAGAAGCTCCGACAAAATCCTTCGAGCCTTTAGCAATTTCGTTAACAAAGAATTTTGCATATTCGTCTGTTTCAGCATCAGTAGGCTCTACCCCGGTTAATTGTTTAACCAATTGTTTCACAATAGGCTTAACCGCTGTCATGCTGACACCAAAAGAGCCGTTAGCAACTTCCGATTTGACCGCTCCCGTGTATTTACCGACGGTTGTCAGCATTTGAGATTGTCTCTGAGCTAACATGGTTAAGAACATTTTCACCATAGGGTTGTCGCCTTGAGTTTCGTTGGCGAGCGTTTTGTTCTCTTCCAAGAATTGGCGAATTTCAGCGGAACCAGGAGTTTCGGTTGGGATGAGTTTCAACCCGACTAATTGCGCTTTTTCAGCTTGGGCTGACGAAATTCCCGAAACGTGGGTTCCATGAACGAAATTTCCAAATTTCTGAAGCTCTTTCAGGAACTCGGCATCATTCTTTTTAGCTTTGTACCAATCTTTTTCTTCTTGAGTTGCAGTTCCTTGAAGAATTTTGGCTTGTACTTGGAAAATTTTGGTGCAATCTCCTGAAAAAGTTCCTAAGTATTTGTAGTCAATGATTTGATTGTTGTTTTCAGCAAAGTTCCACCCATGGGTATCATTGTCATAGGTTGTTCCATCGGTATCTACCGTTTTGGAATCTGGATTTTGCCACATGTTGTTTTTGAGTTCTTTATGTTTGTAATCAACGCCGCTATCAATGATTGCGATGTTTGCTGCAAACAGATTTAACGATGTAACTAACAGACCAATAGCGAGATGCTTCATTCATTCCCCCAATGTTTAAAGTAACTACTTACTGAACTGGAACTAAATTGCCGACTTGGACAGCGCGACCTGATTCATCATTGTCACGTTCACTTGAGATTTTCACTTTAATTTGAGGGTTTTGTCACGTTTTTGTTAGCATTTGTTACTAACAGACCGCGTTGTAAACATGAGCTCGGTAATTGAGAATTAGATTCCCATCTCTTTTTGAATTAAAGAGGCCCAAGATTTTACTCGTTTGTCGGTAAGGTTATCTTGGTTTTCTACGTCGATAACCAAACCCAGAAACTTTCCATCTCGGATGGCTTTTGATTTTTTGAATTCATATCCGTCAGTGGGCCACAGACCACAAAGTTTAGCGCCGCCTTTTTCAAAGGGTTCTAGTAACTCTGCCATTCCGTCCACGTAGGTATCTGCGTATCCTTTACCATCTCCTAAACCAAACACGGCCACTTTTTTACCAGCAAAAGCGAGTGCCTTTACTTCAGGAAGCATAGCCGCCCAATCGTCTTGCAATTCCCCAATGTGCCAAGTGGGAACTCCAATGATGATGTTTTCTACGACCGTGAGATCGGCAGGATGAATATCTGTAATGTTTTTTAAATAATCGACTGAGCCTAACTCCTTTTTCAACATCTCGGCAACATTCGCTGTGTTTCCTGTGGAAGAACCGAAGAAAATAGCTGTTTTGGCTGGAGACAGAGTGGGCTTAGAACGATCAATTGGAGCTCCACCTGCTGCAACAGCCGCAGGTTTGGCTGCTTTGGCTGCGGCTTCAGCTTGAGCTTTGGCCAGAGCCGCTTTTTTCTCCTCTTCGATTCTTTTTCTTTCTTCTTCAG
>OMIX01000050.1 GCA_900299195.1 Deltaproteobacteria bacterium | reverse complement strand
TCGATGAATTTCTCTTAAGCCACTACCACTACTTCACTATCCCCGTGGCCCTCATCGCCTTGATCTATTTACCTCAGAAAAAAAGCAACGCCCTACTCTTGATTTCTATTTTTAATCCTCTCATTTTTGGCGTTTCTTATTTCTTTTTTCCTCGAAGTCAAAACGTCAATTGCATCCACGAGCCGTGTTTCCCAGGCCTCACCCATTGGGCCGGTCCCCTCTACTCCATCTTGTTCTGGCTCATTATCTTCCTTGTCCATTTGCTCATCGGCTACTACCTAGAAAACTTTCTCGTGAAAACAAGCTATACTGAGAAATTTAAAACTCGGTCTCTCTTTGCCTTTTGGGCTCTCTGTCTTTTAGCCTGCCTCTCTGCTTTCTTCGATACTCGATATCGTTTATCTCTTCCCTCTTTTCGCTGTCACTCAACAAAACTACCCAATCTAGAAGCCAACTGCGGATTTACTTTAGACAGTTCTCCTCAACAAATGCTATTCACTTATCAGTTAAAAAACCTTTCTAAAAAGGACCAAACCTGTTCCGCTTTTTTTGAATTGGGAAACGACCACATCCCTTTGCATCAAAATATTTTCATTCCAGAAAAGGAAAACAAGCGGCTTGAAGTGGTTCTCCCCTACCCCAAAAAATCGGTGGAAGTGTCTTTAAAAGCCCTTTGCCGTGAACCCAACCCCCAATAAAAAAGGGACGTGGTGAGTACCACATCCCTTAATCTTGTTTTCAAACTAAAAACTACTCAGCTTGAAAAATGGCTAAGAGTCTTTGCCCTTCTTCAGTGTTGTAGAGCTGATCTTTTAACACTTCATCTCGCTCAAATCGACGAATCGCTTTACGGGCTAACAACTTATACTCAGTAGGATTGATAGTAATATCTAAATCCTCAAGTGTATCTTGCCCGTTGTTGCTACCATCCACCGAAGGGACCAGCACAAACTGGGGCACATAAAGCCGTAAGCGATCCACATAAGGCAATTTAGCGATGTATTTGATTTCAGAAAAATACTCGACCGCTTTTCTCACTGAATCCATATTCACTCTTTCAGATCTCTCCACCACGGAAGCGAAAAAGAAATCTCTCAAATAAGTGTAACGAGTCAGAGCAATCACATAGGCTGTGTCTTCGTAACGTCCACGCCCTACTTGATTATCCAAAATCTCCGCAAATTTTTGGTGAGGGAGAAAAGCTGAAATCACGCCCGCAGCAGCCAAGCTTACTTTTCTTCCTTCTAGACGGACATCTCTAGGAGTTGGGTTAGCTTTAGTCGTCATCCCACCCAATTTCACATCCACTAAGAAGGTGTGGAAAACCTCAGTCGCTTCCCGCGCTGAAGCTTCATTCGAAAATGTTTCCCCAGCAGGAAACATCCTTACCGGAGGCGTTAAACTCTCCGTATTCACCGGAGCTACCATTTCCTGAAGAGCTACAGTCAACACTTGTAAGTGAACCGCATTGCCCGTTTTTCTTAAGTTGTCTCTGGCTTCATCGGCCATTTCTTTAATGCCGCAGCTTGAGAGCAATCCCATCGTTAGGAATAAAGCTAAAATGTTTTTCATTTTTTAGCTCCAGTGAGACGAGATTTTAATTCGCCCATCAAAGCATCAACTGGCTCACCGAACCAAATTTTCCAGAAATCAAGTCCAAGAAAATTTCCAGTCTCTTGAATTTGGGTCTTAGGTAACTCAATCACTAGCGTCTCAGCAGCTCTTTCGCCAGGGTAGCTAGCCAAAATAATTCTATCGCCTTCTCTTAAATCCCCAGTAAATTTAGAAAACACCGATTGAACAGCTTTGGAATTCACATCCACTCCATTGACATCTAATGCTTCTTCAAAAGCGGTGCGGATGTCAGCAGCAGACATAGTTCTTAACATATCCAGCACAATCACTCGTCCTTTAGAATTTTTCATGGAGTCGATAGGATTGTTGGTGCTGATTTGAGTGTCGAGATCCACATAAGAGGTCGCTAAATAAACATTCACTTTAACAAAGGCGACCGATTTTTGTCGCACTCCGTATCCGGTCAGTTTGAGTTCTGTAGGTCCGTTCAAAGTGTTAAGAGTCGCTGTGGGATGAACCTTATAAATTTTTCCGGCCACATCAACGTCTTTCGGGGTGCCAGTCATCTGCACCACAGAACCGAAAGAGCCAGCGCTCAATAAAGCAATACCAACCGCTAAAGATAAAAATGGTTTCATCATTTGTTTCCTTCCTAAAATGGGACTGTTGCTGCCCTGCAGAATAGCGATTTTATTTTTTTAGTCAATGAGGTAACTCCCTAATTTTAAGACCTTTTTTGTCACTACAGCCTTAAATTCTTGAAAGTAAACAAGAAACCGAACTCTACCTTTTATCACTTAAAATAAAAAAACCACCGGAGAGGTCATCTCCGGTGGTTTCACACAGGGTTTTATGAGTTTTAACTTTGATTCAATTAAGGGACTAACAGTTCATCACCTAAAGTGACCGGAACCAATCGAGCCACGGGGTGATGTTGAGCCGCAGTGTACTTCTGAGCTTTAGTGACGAATTCGCTCACTTTAGCTTTACCTACTACCGACTCATCAAAAGCTTTCTTCATATTCAAAGTAAAAGCTGAACCGTCGTAGCCAGCAGCAGAAGTTTCATCGGCTCTAGAAGAAGCAAAAACGAAAAGTTTTTTCCAGTAGGTTTCAGCTCGGTTGCTTGCTTGAAGTTCTCTCACTAAAGCATCTGCAAAGGCTTGAGAATCTCGACTATTTCCTTCCGCATGTTCCACTTTTCTCACTCCGTTGAGAAGAGCTCCTGAATAACAAGAGTCAAACATCATCACTAAACGCTCCAGAGGAGCTTTGCCTTCACGTCCTTTTTCAATCGCAGCTTTGATTTCACCAATTTTCATAAGACGGTCTTGCATTAAGAGACCTTCTTTAGAACCATGTCCTGAGAAGTAAAAAAACAAGGTACCACCGCTAGTCACGCTAGCAGAGAGGTCGGTTAAGTTTTTGGCTACGTTTTCCACCATTCCTTCATCTTCCCAAAGTTCGTGAGTATCAAATTGATAGCCGGGATGAGCCGCAATTTCCTTCACGTTTTTTAAATCGATATCAATTCCAGGGAGGCCGTAGGTCACCCCTACTAGCAGTGCCACATTTTTCGCATCAGCATTTTCTACAAATCCTGTGCGGGATTGATTGGTTTGAGCAAACGCACCTAGGGAAAGAGCGCACACTAGCGCCATCAGTGATCGGTTCATTAGACCCTCTCTGGTTGTATGTTTATGTTGTTATTTTTTGGGCTAAAGGAAAGATGGTAACCTTTAAATCATAACTTACTTTTTTTGTCTGTATTAACCCCTCTGCGTTAGGGGCGTTCGTATGAAGTGAATCGCAAAATTCTAGTTATGCTAAAATAGGGTAACAATTCCGTATGTTAAAACCTCACGTTCATCCACAAACTTCTCAGAAACTTTCGCTCTTTTTTTCTGTTTTTGTTTTTGTTTTTTCATTTGGATTTCTCTTTTATCGAACTCAGTTTGGCGTCGATTTTTTTGATGAGCCCTATTACTCAGCTCTCGCGCTCAGATGGTTTTTAGGTCAGAAACTTTTTGTCGATGAGCTTTATCTCGCTCAAACTTTTTCCATTTTAACTTTCCCGTTCTTTTCTTTTTACTTAAAACTCACCCAATCCTTAGAAGGGATTATTTTCTTCATGAGAGCTTGCAATGCTCTGCTTTACTTGGGTTTGGGGAGTGCAATTTACTTTTCGTTAAAAAAAGAACTGAATACCCCCTTCGCTTTATTAGTAGCGGCTTCTAGTTGCCTATTTTTTCCAGGGAATATGCTCGCCATGGGTTACAACAGCCTGGGTACTTTATTTTTAACGCTCTCACTTGGGTTTGTTTTTTTAGGTATCTATTACCATCGCAAATGGCTTTTGTTTTTGGCGGGGATTGGGATGGGATTCGCATGTATCTCTTACATTACCTTTTCCGCGATGGCTCTTTTTTTAGCCTGTTACTTATTTCTTTTTGAAAAAAGAAAAGCCTTAAGTGCCTATTTTGTTTCTGGGGTCGCAATTACCTTAGCCCTTCCGTTGCTTTTTATTTTCACCCATTGGTCAAACTTTCTTAACGCCTACGCTTTTGGAAAAGAATACCATCACGAAGCGCCTACTCTGATGAAGCTTTTGAATGTGATTCACAAATTTTTCCCCAAAAAGGTTTTAGCCCTGGTGGGTATTTTTTTCTTGTTGGCTCATCGAACGCGTTACAAATATCCCCTCGTTTTTGATTTTCTTATATCTTTAATTCCTTTATTGGCAGCTCTTTGCTGCCGATGGTCGTTTTGTTTTTGGAGCGGCTACCCCTTTTACTTACCCGTTCTTTCCCTGATTTCGTTTTACCGAATCAAACACACCCCCTTTTCCCAGTGTCTTTTTAGGTGGGTTTTTGTGCCCTCAATGGTCGCTGGGCTTATTACCGCGGGAACCTCTGCTTCAGGATTTTTTAATGCCCAAGTCGGTCTTTTGCCTGCAACTTTAGCGGGGTTACTTTTCGTGGGGCTAAGTTTACAGAATCGCCACTCCAAAAACTCTTTCCTTCAAGTTTGTTCTTTAGCGCTTCCCGTTTTTCTATTACTTCTTTTCCCTTTGAATGTTTGGAGTGACAGTGATTTTAAGCTTCTCACGAAAAAAGTTACCCTAGGCCCTTACCGTGGGCTCTACACTTCAGAAGAAAAACAGAAAATCACCGAACAGTCTTTTCAAGCCCTTAGCCCACTGCTCAACACTCAAGGACCCCTTCTGGTTTACCCCAACGGCCCCGCAGGGTATCTCATCCACCCGATACCGCCCGCCCGTGGAGTGACCTGGTATGAAAACTCTGGAAGAACCAACGAAATTTTAGCCAATCTTTATCGAGCTCAAATGAATCCAGAATCTCGAGTGATTCGAATGAAAGTGTGGTACGGTAGCCCCACTGTGAAAAGCTATTACCAATTTGACTCTACCGATGTTTTAAACCAATTGATTGAATCCACACACTATCCTATTAAGGAAACCGAGTGGTTTACCGTGTTTGCTCCCAAAGAAAAATCCCCCCGAAGTTAGTGTGTTATGTCTCAAGTTGCGAACCAGCCTCCCTCTATCCATCATTTGATTTGCGATAAAACTATTTCCCTTAGCGAATTTGTTCGTTCTCAACTGTATATCGACCACGATAAAATTTCTCTTCTGATAAGTTTGGGTTCCCTTTTTGTGAATAAAGAGCGGAGGTTCCAAGACAGCCTCATTCACCCTTTAGATTATGTGCGAGTTCACCCCTACCCCAAACGCTATCCCGTCAACGAGATTGATTGGAATTCACGCATTTTGTTCCAAAATGATCAATTTGTTTTAGTGAATAAACCTGCAGGGATTCCGGTTCACGCCACTCTCGATAACGCCATTGAAAACACCGTTTGCGAATTGAGCCGATTCTTAAAACTCCCTCTCTATGTCACTCAACGACTCGATGTGCCAGTCAGTGGGCTTTTGATTTTGGCTAAAACTCAGAAATTCCAAAGTGAGTTTAATCGTCTCTTGATTAAGCGAAAATTGGACAAAAAGTACCATGCCGTCACTCTCAATGTCCCCCCTTTGGGGCTGCAAACTCATTACATGGAGAAGAGTCTTTCGGCGCCTAAGAAAATGCACCACGAGCCGTCTCTTAACCGACTCCATTGCCAACTTGAAATTCTAAACACTCAATCTCATCCCTTAGGTTATTTGAACGAAATTAAGCTAATCACAGGACGAACTCATCAAATCCGTGCTCAATTAGCATTTTTAAATTGTCCGATTCTGGGTGATACGCCTTACAACGGGCATTCTCATCCCCAGGGAAAACCACACATTCTTCTCCAATCAACTTCTCTCTCCTTTAACTCATTTTCTTTTTCTATACCTCCCAGTTGGTAACTCACTTTCTCTCCAATAATTTTCATAAAAACCTTTTTTGGAATAAGTTTTGCACTGGTCAAATCTTGAAACACGCATTAGAACTAGGACTCAAGAAAGGAAACGACTTATGAAAACTCTCAATATTCTTTTGGCTCTTCTTGCAATCAATGGCACATCAATCATGGCGAATGATATTTTTCCAACCTCACCAGAGACGATTAATGTCTCATTTGGAAAATCTTATGTCCCAGTGGGATTCGATGATAACGACCGCACTCAAATCACGATCGAAGGATCTTTTCCCAATACCTGTTATAAGGTAGGCCCCTACGCAACTAAAGTAGACCTAAAAACTCAAACTATCAATGTTCAACAACAGGCCTATCGATATAACGGCATCTGTCTTCAAATGATTGTCCCTTTCAACCAAGTCATCGATTTGGGAATTCTTCCTAAGGGAGAATATAAAATTATCGACGCAACAACCGGCAAAGCGCTCTCTTCAATAAGAATTGATCAGGCTACTAAATCGGAAGCCGATGAGTTTCTCTACGCTCCGATGACCGATGCTTATATTTCCACTGATCCCGAAACTGGAATCCACACGTTAGCAGTTCTCGGAGCTTTCTCCGATCGATGTACTGTGTTTGAAGACATCAAAGTAAACTACACAAGCGATGTTATCGTGGTTCAACCCATTGTGAAACATATTGCAGATCGACGAAACTGTGGTCAGCAAAAAGTTCGCTTTGTCAAAACTGTGCAATTGAAAGATGGCTTAACTGGATTGTACTTACTCCACGTTCGATCCATGAACGGACAAGCCATTAACAAAATGGTCGATCTTCCCTAAGATCAATCAAAGCTAAATCTATTAAAGGCCTGAGAGATTAATTCTCTCGGGCCTTTTCTGTTTCTACTTCTAGGTCAAGTTCTTCACCTTCTTTGACCCAACCATACTCTCTCTCTTTTCGGTAAAGCGTACGTCGATTGATTCCTAAGATTTGAGCAGCTTTATCTTTTCTGCCCCCCGTTTTTTGAAGGACCCACTCAATATACTTCTGCTCCAATTGAGAAAGGGTGGGAGAATCTTGGGTAAGACTTGGGATCAACTGTTCAGAACTGCTGATTTCGGTCGACATGATGTCTTCGCAGCGAATATGGGACTCGGGGCAAAGAACCACAGCTCTTTCAATCACATTTTCAAGCTCCCTGACATTTCCCTGCCACTGACTCGTACATAATTTAGCGATAGCCTCTTTTTTAAATCCTAAAATCCGATCCTGCTGGGCCGGTCGATGACGAAGGACCGCCTTTTTAAAAAAATGATTCGCCAAAAGAGGGATATCTTCAGGCCTTTCTCTTAAAGCGGGCAGCGAAATAGGAATCACACTCAACCGATAAAAAAGATCTTCTCGAAAAGTTCCTTCACGAATAGCTGCCTTTAAATCTTTGTGAGTCGCAGAAATCACTCTCACATCGACATCGACAAAAGTATTGTCTCCCACGGGCCGAATCTTTCTCTCTTGAAGCACTCTTAGAAGTTTAGCTTGAAGAGTGGGAATCATATCCCCAATTTCATCCAAAAATAGAGTGCCCCCATTGGCTTCTTCAATGAGTCCACGTTTTTTATGAGTGGCCCCAGTAAAAGACCCTTTCGCATGTCCAAAAAGTTCACTCTCTAAAAGGTTTTCAGGGATAGCAGAACAATTGATCGCTACAAAAGGGCTGGCTCGACGGTCACTGAGATTGTGAATGGCCCGTGCGACCAATTCTTTACCGGTGCCGCTCTCTCCAGTCACTAGCACATTCGCGTTTGAATTTGCCACTCGCTTTACTAAATCAAATACCACTTGCATCGGCTTGCTTTTGCCGATCATTTCCTCAAGGCCCCAGTCTTTTTTTAATTCTTCTCTAAGCCCTTTATTCTCCCGAGCTAGGTGTCCCCTTTCCAAAGCCCTTTGCACAATGACCGCCATTTCAGTCAACTTAAAGGGCTTAACTAAATAATGATAAGCGCCATTTTTCATGGCCTCTATGGCCGTATCAATGCTTCCAAAGGCCGTAATCAGAATAACGGGGATCTCCGACCTTTCCGTTTTGATCGTTTTTAAAAACTGCATTCCATCCATCTGGGCCATTTTGAGATCAGTAACGATAAGATCTACGTCGCCTTCAGCTCTCTCTGCGGCTAAATTTCCCCCAGGCCTTAATGCGGTCAAAGCATCGAGCGGCGAAGAGAAACTATGAACCTGATAGCCTTCAGAGGTAAGAAAATCCTGAAGTAAAGAGACCATCTCCTTATCATCATCCAAAACCACCATGTTTCCCTTTAAAGGTGAATTACTCATCTTACTGTCCTTTATACAACTTTATTGAGGGGATCTCATATCCCATTGCGAGACAAAATGTCACTTTTAGTTAGCTAACTTTCTAAGTTCGACCAGTTTCTTCAATTCAGACTCCGGAATGTAAGTTCCGCCACTTCCCGTGTAGCCCAAATAAAGCCTGTCGGAATATCTTCGATAACATTTCTTAGAAAGGTCAGAATGAGGCTTCTCCCGGATACAACTTTCATAGTAAATCGTATCCAACTCCCACAACATGGGATCCTGAAGTACTTGATAGGCCATTCCTAGAAGATACAAAGCCTCTGCTCTGTCATCGGAATTGGGCTTTTCGTCTAAAGCCTCGTGCAAGTAATGGGTGGCTCTTAGTAAACTAATGTCCGAATTTTCATCGGCGGGAAATGCCTGAGCCGAAGTCGCTGTTTCAATTAAAGTTCTAGCTTTTGCAATGGCTTTTGCCCCTTTCACTTCCTCCTCTTTTTTCTCCGATTTCCAAACTGCGACCTCTTTTTTCCACTGAACCACATAATCTTGCACGAACTCAGGGAGGTCCTTCATCTTACTCACTTGATCAAGAATCTCTTGAGAAAGGTCGGGGTCTTTTTTCACTCTCACGGCCACATTGATGGCATGGCGAAGTGCGCGACTGTACTGAATCACTCCCCATTCATTTTTGGGCGGCACCGATAGAAGCTCTCGGTACTGGCTTATAGCTTTATCAAACTGCCGAGTCGCTGCGGCCATCTCGGCTTTTTCGAAAAGGGAAAAATCCCCTTTTTCAAGACGATTCTGAAAATCAACAAAGCTTTTTTCAGTGGTGACACGAGTGTGGCAGTTTAAACAAAAAGCCGATACGGTTCTAAGCCGGTTTCTAGCGTAATCCACATTTCCCTTAGAAAACTGAAGATGAGTGTCACTGATATACTCGCTATACAGCTTAGCTATAGCGGCCAAACCAGGCTCTTCATCTAACATCTTTTTGGGAAAAGCATGTTTCACTTGGTTCAGCGTTTTTAAATCTTTTTCAATCACACTTCGATTTTTAGGATCGCGAAACCTCTCCTCCGAAACAATATAAGTTTGAAGGTTCATCAAAGAATTAAAGACCTCCCTCATTCGACCCGTAGCCTCCGGTCGTTCCTTAGCCTGAGAAAAGTGACAAAATACTAAAGTCAACAAGGTGAAAATCTTAACTAGAGAAGTCATGAGTTTCCTTTCTTACAGATGTCTTTGCAATGAAACAGCCTTCAATTTTTAGGCCAAAAACAGGATAAATTAAAAAGCCGTTAGTTTTTGAGTGGAATTTTTCTAAGTTTGGCATCCAGAGTGCACTTCTAGAACGCAACCAGATAAAAACATGAGCAAAACAAGGAGAAAGTCATGACGCAACAAGAAACCTCTCTCTGGGCGATCGATCCTTTTGCGGACAAAAGATCTCAACTCAAAGTAGCTCAGCATTTAAAAGAATTTTTACGAGAGAGCTCAAACAAAATCGAGCCGACTGCAGTTTTAAACCCCAGCCAACTTCGACTCCCTCAGGACACAAAAGAGTTGAAAAGCCAATTCAAAACTGCCGCCCAAAAATCCCTCGCTAAAATAAGTCAAAGCATCAAAATTCCCAATCTAGTGGCTCCAGCGTTCGTCTTTAGCGAGGAATATTCCCAAAGAAAAGCGGTCGAAACTTTTCTGGCTTATGCCCAAGAAAAAAGAGCTGAGCTTATCGCAGTGGGAACACATGCCAGAATCGGCGTTGAAAGATGGCTTCTAGGAAGCTTTGCGGAATCTCTCGTTTTGCAATCTAACATTCCACTTCTGATTGTTAACCCCAAGGTTCACCTACCTAAAAAAATAAAAACTATTTTATTCCCTACAGATTTAAGTGAAGCTTCTGAAAAAGGACTAAAAAAGCTCATCCCTACGGCTCGACGGCTAAAAGCAAAAATTATTTTGGTTCATAAAATGGATTATGTGATTCCTGAAACCTATCCCATGATCTATCGCAGTGACCTTTATGAAAAATACTTAAAAGATGACGAAGCTAAACGTCACGGCCAATTAGAACGATGGACCCAAATGTTAGAAGCGCAAGGGATAGACTCTGATATTGTCATTGACGAAAAACCCAGTTTTATTCCCAAGGCTATTGTGAAAGCGGCAAAAAAACACAAAGCTCAGCTAATTGCGATTGTGTCCCATACGGGCTCTGTGAGCGCTGCACTTTTGGGAAGTATCACTCGGCAAGTAGTTCGATCCGCGGATTGCCCCATTTGGTCGTGGCATACGATGGAAAAATAGGTCTACCGGCTTAGGCTTCAATATGAGGCGTACGACCTGGTTCTCCATTTTTCTCAATCTGAGTAGAGTTAACTCACATGAATTCGAGGAGATCGGCAAAAATGTAAACTCCATGATCACATGTTTGTGTCTACCTCAGAATACACCTTAAATATAACGAAGATTCACTGACTTAGCTTCCTTTTTAACGGTTCGGGATTTGCTACCTAGTGGAGACATCGGAGGGTATGAGATGGGTAGGATTCTAAGGGCACTAGCACTCTTTGCGTTTCTTCTTCTAACTGCATTCACCACAGGCGATCTTCTAACTTCAGAAGATGGGAAAACCTACCAACTGATTGAGGTTCTAGGACAGGGGGATTTCGGATCCGTTTGGAAAGTAAAGGACTTACGAACAGGTCGTCATTACACGCTCAAGCTTTACTCTGACCCCCATGAGGCTCAAGACAATCTGGACCACGCAAACTTAGTTGCAAAAGCCACCGAAAAGACTCCCCGACCTAATCTTCTCAGAATTTTTCCTCCGCAATTATTTACCGATGCTCAAGGGAAACGGCATCGCGCTCTTCGAGCGGAACTAGGGGGAGAAACTGTTCAAGCCTTGGCACCCACTCAGTTTCGGCTAGAACGGAATTTAACTCAGGAGGAAAGGGGTAGACGCATTAAAGAAGCTCACACCTTAATGAATGATCTCTTAGCTGCTTCGGACCAACTCAGTCGACTCCATTTAGTTCATCATGATCTTAATCCACGAAATATTCTTCAGGTTAAAGGCAAATACAAAGCCAGTGACTTCGACGGGGTCACCGTTCAAGGTAAAAACCCGCCTTCAAGATCCTGGGAAGTTTCTTTCGGTGCAATTGAATATGAGAGAGCTAGTAAGCAAGGGGAGTTTGGTGCAATTTCAGACCTTCAGACGATTGCTAACACTCTGTTTTTTGCCTTGTTCGGGAAATCCCCCATCCAGGCATTTTCTGAGCAAGAGCTTCCCCAGGAATATCAAAATAGCCCAATAGACACCCAATGGAAAATTCGTAGTCTTTTGTGGAAGAATCAAGACTACCGTAACCGCTTTCAAGCTATGATTAATAACAAGTTTCAAGAAACATTTGAGAATGTACCAAGCGAAGCCAGTAAGGAATATCAAGAACTAGCTCAGTACATCTCATCCGCTGCCAAAATTGATCCAGCCCAACGTCAACAAGCGATTCAGCATTTTTTTCCCAAATTAAAAGCCTCGCAGGGAGCGATTGTTCGTTCGCAACCAGGGGACTCGAAACAGAATGTCGCGATTTCCCAAGAAGCTCCTTACCCAACTCCCCAAAAAGCCAAATATTCTCGACCTACCACCCCAACCCAAACACCCTCTTTGGGGCGTGTTTCGAATCCCAAACCCGAGGATAAATCGCCGGAAGATAAACTTGATCAAACCACAAATCTCGAAGAGCTCTTTCAAGTCGCAGAAAAACTTTCCCCCCACGACTTGCTGGCAGAAGGGCCTCGTAAAAAACTATTAGAAAAAGCCATTCCGTGGATTCGCGAAATCACGACACCCGAATTGCAACGTGAAATCGCAAAGCGTCTTCTTAAATTAAAAGTAAGCTCAACGGCAAATGGCTCATCTCTCATTCTACTTCCTCTAATCAGTGAAATCTCTCACCCTGATTTTAAGGAAAAAATAGTTTTCGTTAATAATTTTTTACGACTAGGTCGAATGGAAAACCAAGACCTTTCAACCCGCGACTCTAGAGAGAGAATGCTGTTTAAGTTAATAGAATTGGCGGTTACACCCCAGTCCTCTCCGTTGCCCCCAAACTGGTCCAGAGAGGCTCTTTCCATCTTTGGAGATTTTGACCGCACCGACCACGCCAAAGAAATTGATGTCGTTGCCCAGCTTCTAGCCACAGACTGGAGTGAAGCGGAGTTAAAACGAGTGCTTCTTGAAGCAAAAGGACAAGTCAGTTCTAAAAAAGAGGAAATTGCAGACTTTCGTCGAGGGCGGACTTATTTAAATTTGGGGCTGGGACTAGCATCGGCGAGCTTTGCCTATGCTGCGGGTACGGGTTACTTTGATCTCCATGATTTTCAAGGATTGGGAACTTTCGGCAGCGCCCTCTTTTCACTGTGGCCTCTTAAAGAGGGTTACGGCTACTTAACAAATTTTAGCAAAGCTAAATTTCAAGATCCACACATCGCCACAAAAACAGGATGGGAGATTTTGCGTTCTTTTTGGAGAAACAAAAAGGATAGAGAGGCTATTGATATACTGTCACAAGACGTATTAGGAATAGACCCCTCATCGCTAATACCCGCTTCTACAAAATCTAAATCCTGCAAAGCTATGCTGCAAGGGCTTAACCCTCTATCGTATATTCCTTAAATAGGTCGTTCTCACTTTTTCCTTTCACCCCCTTAAGCTTTCGACTATAACCGGGAGCCTAAAGTCTCAGGGGGCTTTTCATGTCATTCTTTCATCCCTTTATTATTCTCAGCGCCTTATTACTGACTTTGCTGCCCTCACTTTCGTTTCCGCAACTTAAAGTAGGGTTGGCATTAGACAAAGGCGGGAGAGATGATAAGTCCTTTAATGCGGCCGCATTTAAAGGAGCCACAGAGGCTAAAGAAAAATTGGGAATCACCCTTAAAACGGTAGAATCCTCCGATGATATCTCCCTTGAACCCACGCTAAGAACCTTTGCCCAAAAAGGATACCCGCTCGTGGTCGCAGTGGGGTTTGTTCAAAAAGATGCGGTCGAAAAAGTTTCTCAAGAATTTCCAAAAACCCATTTTGTCCTAATCGATTCCACAACCCCCTCCCCTAATGTTCGCTCCATCGTCTTTAAAGAACATGAAGGGTCGTTTTTGGTAGGAGCCCTTGCAGCCATGGCTTCAAAAACCCAAAAAGTGGGATTTGTAGGGGGAATGGATATTCCCATGATCCGCCGGTTTCAAATGGGTTACGAAGCTGGAGTCAAACACATCAACCCCAAAGCCAAAGTCATCAACAATTACATTGGCTCCACTTCCGATGCTTGGAGAAACCCTAGCAAAGCCAAAGAGCTTGCTCTTTCTCAATATAACAAAGGAGTCGATGTGATCTTTAGCCCGGCCGGAGCCTCTGGTTTAGGGGTATTTGATGCGGCTGAGCAATCCAACAAACTGGCGATAGGTTGCGACTCTAACCAAAACTGGGTGAAACCCGGGAAAATTCTCACTAGCATGCTCAAAAAAGTGGATGTGGCAGTTTATCAGGCCATTGAGCTTGAAACCCGAAATGCCTTTCAAGGGGGAATTTTTGATCTCGGGCTATCAGATAACGGCGTAGGGTACTCGCTTGACGAATTTAATCGTTCTTTAATCTCTAAAGAAATGGAAAACAAAATCAACTCCATCAAAACTGAAATGGCTCAGCAGAAAATTGTAGTCCCCGACTACTACATTCAAATGAAAAAGAATTAATCCTGTCTTATGCATGACCCAATCCAAAACAAGATCACCTTCTCAAAAATCACAAAAACTTTTGGAGCGGTAGTTGCAAACCAAGAAGTGAGCTTCTCCATCGTGAAAGGATCTATTCATGGCGTAGTGGGGGAAAACGGAGCTGGCAAATCTACTATCATGAAAATTCTTTACGGAATGTTCCCTCCTGATTCCGGAGAAATTCTTTTTGATGAACGGTCCATTACTCTTTCAACGCCGCACGATGCTATCCAACTTGGGATTGGAATGGTTCACCAACACTTTATGTTGGTTCCTACTCTCACCGTTTGGGAAAACATTATTTTAGGGCAAGAGCCTACATTAGGACGATTAAACAAAGCGGCTATTGTTAAATCCCTGGAAGCTATCAAAACGCTCTATGGGTTTCATGTCGACTTAAATGCTCGAGTGGAATCTCTTTCGGTGGGGCATCAACAACAAGTCGAAATTTTAAAACTTCTTTACCGTGACGCTTCAATCTTGATCTTAGATGAACCGACTGCAGTACTCACTCCTCAAGAAGTCGATTCACTTTTTGATAAACTAAGAACCCTTAAGAAAGCTGGTAAAACTATTGTCGTCGTGACCCATAAGCTTAAAGAAATTCTTAAATTCACCGACTTTGTCACTGTAATGCGCCAAGGACAGACTATCGAAACCCTCCCCACTTCAACCCTGACTGAAAGTAGTTTAGCTGAAAAAATTATCGGAAGAAAAAGAATCCCTTTAAATCGCCCTCAAGTTCTACGGGCCCACTCCCCCATTCTTTCTGTGGAATCGGTGTCTCTCACTTGTTCGAATTCCACTCTTTTAAAAAACTTACAATTTCAGGTTTTCCCAGGTGAAATAGTAGGTCTTGCGGGAGTCGAAGGCCATGGACAACAGGAACTCGTCGAAATATTGGCTAGAGCCAGAAAAGATTATACCGGAAAAGTCACTCTCCAAGGAAAAGACATCAAAGAAAGTTCCACTTATGAATTAAAGCAGCAGGGTTTTTCTCTTATCCCCCCTGACCGTTATCGCGAAGCCATGGTTCCCACATTTTCTCTTTCCGAAAATGTGATTCTTGGACATCACCGAGAGGAAAATATTAAATCGGGGGCTTTTCTTTCTAAAGAAAAAATGACTCAATTTGCGCGGGAACTCATACAGGCTTTTGATGTGAGGCCAGGAAATCCAGACCAAGAGATGGGGAGCCTGTCTGGAGGCAATCAGCAAAAATGGGTAGTGGCTAGAGAAACAGCTCGGGAAGTTTCATTTTTACTCGCGGCTCATCCCACCCGAGGCGTCGATATTGGTGCTATCGACTTTATCCACCAACACCTTCTCAAGTTAAAATCCCAAGGAGCTGGAATTTTACTCATTTCGTCAGAGCTCGATGAGCTCTTAGAATTGTCAGATCGGATTTTAGTCATCTTCCAAGGGGAAATGGTTGCCGAAGTGGAGAAAGAAAAAGCCAGCGAAACCCAATTGGGACTTTGGATGACTCGAGGGCATCAGAAAGAGAAGTGTCCATGAATCGTCGTCACCTGTTTCAAGTCTTATTAGGGCCCGGGCTTGCGATTTTGATCTCGGCCCTATTAACGGCGGGAATCTTATTGGCGTTCGGGGAATCTCCTGCAATTTTATGGGAAGCTTTCACCAGCACCTTCTTTAATGGATTTGGCTTAGGCTACACTCTTTTTTATACAACTCCCTTAATTCTCACAGGCCTCTCTGTAGCCCTCTGTTTTCATGCGGGACTATTTAATATTGGAGCTGAAGGACAACTGCATTTTGGAGCGGCTGCCATTATTGGAATAGCGCTTTTATTCCCCCATCTACCGCCATTTGTGGCGATTCCACTCGGAATGTTAAGTTCCATAGTCGCTGGCGGGGTTTGGGGATGGATCGCAGGTTTTTTGAAAGCCAAAAGAGGGAGTCATGAAGTGATTGTGACTATTCTTTTAAACTTCATTGGAATTACTTTCGTGAATTATCTCATTTTGTATCCTTTTAAGAACACGCAAGTTCAAAACCCGGAGACCCTTGCTATTTCAAAAAGCTATTTTGTTCCCCCTCTTTCTGACATCTCAGCTTTTTTTGGGAGTGAACTTTTTAGAACCACGCCCGTCAATTGCACTCTTTTTTTAAGTGTTATTTTTGCAGTCATTTGCCACTTCTTTCTTTTTAAAACGGTTCAAGGCTATGAACTAAGAGCGTTAGGACAAAATGCTTCTGCGGCGCGGTTTAATGGAATCTCTCTCACCCGTAACACAATGATCGCTTTTACTCTGGCGGGAGCTCTTGCAGGTCTCGTAGGTGTTAACGAAGTGATGGGGTTTCAACATAAACTCATTGAAGGCTTTTCTCCGCAGTACGGATTCACCGGGATTGCGGTAGCGCTCATGGCACGCAACAACCCCATAGGCATTGTTTTGGCAGCCTTTTTATTTGGGGCTATTCATAATGGGGCACGAGAGATCGAATTTTTAAGCGAAAGAATTTCAAAAGAGATCTCGATTGTCATGGAAGCCCTCCTTATTATTCTGATTGCAGGGCATCAGTTTTTTATTGCAAAGATCATCCATTTTTTTAAGAGGGGTTCTCGTGATTGACATCTTCGCTTCCGCTTTGAGACTTGCTACTCCTTTAATTTTTGCGGCCATGGGGGGATTTTTATGTGAACGTTCTGGAGTGGCAACGATTTGCCTGGAAGCTGTGTTGCTCACCTCAGCTTGGACAGCAGCGAGTGTCACTTATTTTTCTCACAGCCCTTTTCTTGGGACCGCGGCGGCACTTTGGGTGGGGGCGATGACGATGTCCATACACTCTTTTCTCGTCACTAAAACCAAAGCGGACCCCATCGTAAGCGGTGTCGCGGTCAACTTATTGGCTCTAGGGGTCACTCCTATTTTGACAAAACTTCTCTTTGGAAGCCCAACGAACACCGCAGCCCTTCCTTTAAGCGAACGCATGTCCTCTGAGTTGCTGCTGGGCTTAAGCTTTCTCTTGCCGTTTCTCCTCCATTTCATGGTTTATAAAACGGGATGGGGCTTGAGATTGCTTGCCGCTGGTGATGGCCCGCAAGCCCTAGAGACCTCAGGCGTCTCTCCCGCTAAAGTTCGTTATGGGGCCATGGCTTTAGGCGGGGCTGTAGTCAGTTTAGGCGGAGTTTATCTTTCGGTGGCCCATGCTAGCCAATTTACGCGAGAAATGGCGGCAGGAAGGGGTTTTATAGCACTAGCCGCTCTCATTTTTGGTAAGTGGCGTCCTATCCCAGCTTTTTTGACCTGCCTGTTCTTTGGCTTAACCGATGCTCTCCAAATTCATTTTCAAAGTAGCCCCCTCTTAGGCACGACATTCCCAGTCCAAGCTCTTCAAATCCTTCCCTATCTCATCACTCTCTTTGTTTTGGTGGGTTTTATCGGCAGAGCTAAACCCCCGCTAGCTATTGGGAAATCCTGAGTACGGTTTACGGCGTTGGATATCCTCGAAAACCCCTTGATTCTTTTTTATAAATAAGCGAAAACTCGATTCATCATAAGGAGCTTTCCCATGCGATTAATTGTTGTATTTTCCATTGCCTTGTTTCTTGCCTTCAACCACTTAAAAGCGGACCTTCCGGTTCTAGGAACCCAATCGGATATCTCTTTAGAGGAATTGGAAAACCAACTTAAAGGTCCTGGGCTTCAGGGTTGGATTCACGGTGCAGTGAACGAGTACAACCAATACGTTTTTACCTACCGAGCCCCAGGAAATTTTTTCGATCATTATGAATTCCCGATCACTTCAGAGAATCCCGTAGTTCTTAATTTTTTAAAATCCTCCGTTCGACACGATGAAGTTAAGATTAAAGGTTCTTTTTTAACGAACGGCGCCCCCATTCGTCACATCGACGCCGAAGAGATTACTTTGGTAACCAAATTCGAAGACGAAATGCCTTATCCCAAATACACACACGAAGCCAAACTCCCCGAAGAGCTTCTTTCGCAATCTGAATTAAAAGGAAAAGTTCATGCCATCGCCGACGGCGGAAAAGTTTTGGTGATTGAATACAAAGATGCCATCGTTCCTGTGGTTGTTTCTAGACCTGAACTCACTCAAGGTCTTTATCGCAATGATAAAATCACTTTGAAATACAGAGTTCGAGTTCACCCCAAAAGACCGGCCCACGTTTCTTTAGATATTTCTAAGCCTAATCCTATTGTTGTCACGGACAAGCTCGTGGAGTGGCATGGAAAAGACGGCTCCATTACCGGAACTCTGGTTCTCTTCCCAAAAAGCCCTCAGGTCGTTTTTAACGTGTTTGCCTTGCAGGTGACCGATGAAAATGGCGTTAAGCGAGAAATCACTTTGGTGAACTTTGAGGATCCTAAAGTATTTGAAGCTATCCGAAATAAGCTTCAAGACCTTTGGGACAAGAAACCTCAAAACATTGTGAATGCTAGAAACAAGTACCTTAACCTGAACGTCAAACTCAAAGCCACGGGTAAATTTAACGTCGTGGATCCTGGGCAAGCCAACATGCAAATTTTACTGTCCAGCCCAGAAAGTTTAGAAGTAGTTCAATAAGTCTGGACGAAATAGTCTCCACACTCTTCATTCCTTCCAGGGACGCCACTCGTCCCTGAGAATGACGGCTTGGGCCTTGTTACATGGGAAGAATGCCCGCTCGACGAACAGAGGCAGAAACTTTATTAGAGTAATAACCAAACCGCTGGATCAGTTCGGCTCGAACTTCGTGGTAATCGATCATTTGATCTACGATGAGTTCGCCCGCTAATTTCAAAATATCCACATCGGCTTCATATTCCTTGATCTTTTCAGCCACGAACGATTTACGGGCTTCGGGATCCAATTCATTTATTTTATTAAAGTAAACTGCGTTAATCGCAGGCTCGGGTCCCATCACAGCTATTTTGGCAGATGGCAAAGCCAAGGTAGCATCACAATCAAAAGCAGGTCCGCACATCGCATAAAGACCTGCCCCATAGGCTTTGCGAACGATTAAAGAAATTTTAGGCACATCGGCATTCGACATTGCATAAATAAGTTTGGCTCCGCTACGAATCATCCCCTCTTTTTCCACCTTGGACCCGATCATAAATCCGGGAACATCGGCAATGAACAAAAGAGGAATTCGGTAAGCATTCGCCAACTGAATAAACCGAGCCGCTTTATCCGAAGAGTCCACAAACAAAACCCCCCCTTTAACCAAGGGTTGGTTTGCCACTACGGCAATCGCTTTTCCGTCGAGCCGCGCAAATCCCACGATGACTTCTTTAGCGTAAAGCTCTTTGATTTCGTAAAAACTATCCTTATCGACAATCGTTTTAATCACCTGTTTCATGTCGTAGGCCCGAGCCTCCGAAGTGGGAATAATGTTTTTCAATTCCTCGCCAGCTCGCTCGGGTTGAGTCGCATTCACCGTGGGGACACAGCTATTGCAATTTTGTGGAAGAAAAGAGAGATACTTTTTAGCTTTGTCGATAGCTTCTTCTTCAGTCGCACAGAGGAAATCTCCACAGCCACTGACCGTGCAATGCATTCTAGCGCCGCCCATTTCTTCAAGAGAAACTTTTTCTCCAATCACCGCTTCGGCCATTCGAGGGGATCCCAAATACATGCTCGCATTTCCCTCTACCATGAACAAAACATCACAAAAAGCAGGAATATATGCGCCTCCGGCAGCTGAGGGGCCAAACAACAAACAGATCTGAGGAAGGATCCCCGAAAGCCTCGCTTGGTTTCTAAAAATTCTTCCAGCTCCTCTTCTTCCTGGAAACATCTCCACTTGGTCGGTAATTCTAGCTCCCGCACTATCTACTAAGTAAAAAAGTGGGATCTGAAGTTTCTCAGCGACTTCTTGAATCCGAACGATTTTTTCAACCGTTCTTGCTCCCCAAGAACCCGCTTTCACGGTCGAATCATTCGCCATTAAAGCAATAGGACGACCGGCAATTTTTCCAAGCCCAGTAATCACTCCATCCGCCGGCAGTTCGGCGTCTAAGCAATTAGCGAAAAGACCATCCTCAACAAAACTATTCGCATCGCACAAAAGCGATATTCGTTTTCTAGCGAACAGTTTTTTGGATTCGGTATTTTTATCGTGGTATTTTTGAGCTCCGCCCTTAAGAACTCGGTCTCGAACCTGTTTCATTTCCTCTCTCATACTTTTCTCCTATTCCCCGCGATAGGCCGGTTTCCGCTTCTCAATGAAGGCCTTAATCCCTTCAATACGATCTTTCGAATACAGAACAGATTTATAACATTCGACTTCAAAATCTAACGCGTGCTCATAACTTCTTTCATACCCGCCTCGAATCGCCAATTTGGCCTGCCGAATTCCGATGGGACCTGACTCCAACAATTTATTGGCAAATTGGATAGCCCGATTCATCACTTGGTTCTGAGGGACCACTGCATTGACCAAATTTAAGGCCAAAGCCTCTTCGGAAGTAAACCGTTTAGCCAGTAAAATAAGTTCCAACGCTTTAGCAAGACCAATAAGACGAGACAACCTTTGAGTCCCGCCATTTCCTGGAATAATGGCCAAATCAACTTCAGGCAAACCGAACACCGTTTTTTCGGGCGCCACTCTCAAATCACAGGCTAAAGCTAGCTCCAATCCCCCTCCCAAAGCGGTTCCATTAATCGCTGCAATGGTGGGAATTTTAAGTCTTTCGAGTTTAAGATAAATTCCCTTCACAAAATCCATTCGAACTAAAATATCTTTTTCGTTCATTCCTTGCCGCTCTTTAAGATCGGCTCCCACACAGAAAGATTTATCTCCAGCTCCGGTAATAATAAGCACTCTAGCGGTGGAATCGGTCTCAATGAGAGTGAGTAAATTTTTTAGCTGCTCAAAAACTTCCTTATTGAGTGCGTTCATTTTTTCAGGTCGATTGAGAGTCGCTATAACGATTCCCGCCTCGCGGCGTACTAATAACTCATTGGATGCCATACCAAGAGCCTCCTTTTTCCAATATTTTTGAAAGTGAACTATTTAAAATCAATCCGGCTTCCTCACGAAGAAACTTAAGGGTCGCCTCAATTTCTTTCTTCGGAAAGGAAGAGATGAGGTTTTGTCTCAACAATAAATAACGAATATCTTCGCTTGCAACATTTCCGGTGGCCCCTTTTGCATACGGACAACCGCCGATTCCTCCTAGAGAACCGTCGAAGCTTCTTACCCCCATCTCGTAACCCGCCTGAATATTCGCCAAAGCAAAACCGTAAGTGTTGTGAAGATGAAGCGCAATTTTGGCGATCGGCACATACCGACTCACTAGCGAAAGAACTTTTTTGACAGTATCAGGGGTTGCAACTCCAATGGTGTCACTCAAAGCCAATTCTTGAACATCGATTTTTGAAATCTTTTCGAACAAGGATTCTAAAAATGCAGGAGAAACCTCCCCCTCATACGGACAACCCCAAACAGTCGACAGATACAACCTAACTTTGCGCCCCTTGGCTTTTGCCGTAGCTGTGATTGACGCAACCTCTTTTAATGTATCGTCGATTGAGGAATTGACATTTTTTTGATTGAAAGTCGCACTCGCCGCCACAAAACAGCTAATCCAAGGAATCGGAAAGCGAAGCAACCGTTCACACCCCTTCGCATTGGGAACAAAGGCCATCGTTTCTTGAGAGTGTGTTTTCTTAAACCACGCCTCACATAACTGTTCACTGTCACTCAGCTGAGGAACCCACTTGGGGTTCACAAAACTTGTAATTTCTAGACGATTAAATTGGCACTGAGCTAAGAGCTGAAGAAGCTCCAATTTATGTTGCAAAGAAACCGTTTTGGCCTCTGCTTGTAACCCATCTCTTAAAGTGACGTCCGTTAGAATCAAGGTTTAGGCCAATTCTATGAGGGCTTCCCCTTCGTTAACAAAATCCCCAACCTGTTTTTTGATCTCAGTCACTTTGCCAACCTGAGAAGCTAAAACAGGGACTTCCATTTTCATCGACTCAAGGATTACAATTTCCTGACCCGACTTAAGGGTGTCCCCCACTTTGACTTTAACTTCTAAAACTGTCCCCGCCATTTCAGATTTGATCAAACCCATATTTAATCTCCAAAGGTGTAACCCACTCTCATCATGATCGTCCAAAGGTTATCCCCAACATCGGAATCTTTCCGAAATACTTTGTGATATCGAAAACCCAAACCCAATTTTAAATTATCCCCAGCTTTGACGTCGATATTGGAACCCACGTGTAAACCAAACATGGTATCGGTTTGACTTAAGTATTTAAAAAAGTAAAACCCAGGACCTGCGCTCACGCTCCAATCAAAATCATTGGCTTCCAAAAGGTGAAAATGGGCCCCTAAAGTCTCCGCATACACGGAAAGACCATTGCCCCCACCCGAGTGAGAACTGTATTGCGAAGTAAAAAGAATATCTAAGAGAGGATTAGCTCGAAATCCCAAGTCGACAGCAAAACCTATCGTATTATTATAAGTCTGTCTCTTATACACATCTCCGAGCCCACGAGACGTAGAGGAATCTCGTATGCCGTCTTCTGCTTG
>OMIX01000049.1 GCA_900299195.1 Deltaproteobacteria bacterium | reverse complement strand
CCCGAGTGAGAACTGTATTGCGAAGTAAAAAGAATATCTAAGAGAGGATTAGCTAGAAATCCCAAGTCGACAGCAAAACCTATCGTATTATTATAAGTAGGAGAGGTTTTTCCAGTCAGGGCGACATGGCCGATTTCTCCCCCTAAATAGAACCCGTCCAAAGCAAAAACGGAAGAGGCCCACAGCCCCAGAACTAAAATAAGTGATTTAAGTTTCATGGACTTAACTTTACGCGTGAAAGATAGAAAAAGGCAAGAAGCAGAAATTAGCTCGTCGCAGCAGCCGTTTCTCCGTTACCAGCACTAGGACTCTTGGCTTGATAACCACACTCTTTATTCGGACAACGGATCGAAGCCCCTTCTTTTTTGGTGTAGTGCTCAGTCAAAAATGGATGCTGACATTGAGGACACGGTTGGCCTTTGAGCGGTTTGTCCCAAATCGCATATTTGCAATTGGGATATTTGGTACAGCTATAAAAGATCTTACCAAAACGGGTCTTCTTCTGAGAAAGCTCTCCCTCTTTGCAATCCGGACATTTGATTCCAGTCGTAATCGGTTTAGTCGTTTTGCACTTCGGATAAGCGGAACAAGCTAAAAATCTTCCAAAACGACCGCTTTTCACCATCATGGGCTCACCGCAAGTCACACACTTTTCATCGGTAGTGGGCTGCGCAACTAAAGTGACTACTCCATTTTCTTGGGTAAATTCCGAGGTAAACCGACAATCGGGATATCCCTGACAAGCGGCAAACTTGCCGTTTTTACCCCATTTAAGAACGAGGTTTTTGTCGCACTTGGGACATTTAATATCGGTAGGGGTTTCTTCCCGTTTCACATTGCGCATTTTTTCCTGCGCATTTTTTAAGGTTTCTTCGAACGGGCTATAAAATTCTTTTAATGTTTTAATCCAATTAAGTTTGCCTTCTTCGATTTGATCCAGCTCTTCTTCCATATGCGCCGTAAATTTCTCGTCGACAATCGAAGGGAAGTTTTCCACGAGAAGTTCATTGATCAAAACCCCAAGTTCCGTGGGATAAAACCGGTTTTCTTTTTTCTCAACATACTTTCGGTCCTGAATCACCGTTAAAATGCTGGCATAAGTCGAAGGTCTACCGATCCCTTTTTCTTCTAATTCTTTAATTAAACTACTTTCCGAGAATCGAGGTGGGGGTTGCGTCATGTGTTTTTCATCGGCAACGCCCAAACAACGAACCGGTGTGGACTGTTTAAGATCAGGTAAACTTTGAGATTCTTCGTTACCCTCATCCTCACTTTGCCAAAGGACTAAATATCCCTCAAATCTGAGAACACTTCCCGTGCATCGGTAACCATATTTCTCAGAAGATTTGGCTAAAGCCTCAATTTCAACAGTAGTTTGATCAAAAACAGCAGGCTCCATCTGACTGGCTAAGAACCGTTTCCAAATCAGTTCATACAACTTAAATTGATCGGCATCCAAGAAATCTCTGATCTTTTCAGGCGTATATTGGATGGAAGTGGGGCGAATAGCTTCGTGAGCGTCCTGAGCATTCTTTTTATTTCGATACTGAACAGGTGCATTAGGCAAAAACTCTGGGCCTAAAATTTTTCCAATCAAATTTCTCGCATCTTTAATGGCATCATCCGACAAACGGGTCGAGTCTGTTCTCATGTAAGTGATCAAACCCTGTGCCCCTTCAGCTCCAAGATCAATTCCTTCATAAAGTTGCTGAGCTAAAGTCATCGTTTTTTTGGCACTAAAGTAAAGCCGTTTTGAAGCCTCTTGCTGAAGAGTAGAAGTGATAAAAGGAGGATCCGGGTTGCGTTTCCTGGACTTCTGCGTCACCGAAGTGATCTTCCAAGCTGCAGTCTCAGAATCGGCCACGATCTGTTTGGCCCAAGCCTCATTATCGATAGTCAAACGATCGATTTTTTTGTCGCCCGCTTTGACCAATCTTGCAATGAATTCTTTATCGCTTCCGGTGAGCTTAGCAGTTACTGTCCAGTAGGGCTGAGCAATAAAAGCCAAGATTTCTTTCTCTCGGTCGGCAATCATTTTTACCGCGACCGATTGCACACGCCCAGCTGAGAGCCCTCTACGAACTTTAGTCCACAAAATGGGAGAAATCTTGTACCCCACTAAACGGTCTAAAATACGACGAGCTTGCTGCGATTCGTAACGATCCTTGTTTAACTCAATCGGATTTTCAATGGCCTTAAGCACTGCCGGTTTGGTGATTTCATGAAAAAGCACCCGATGAATTTTTGTCTTGGGCAATTTTAAAACTTCAGCGACATGCCAGGCAATAGCTTCCCCTTCTCGATCAGGGTCGGCAGCTAGGTAAACTTTGTCGGCTTTAAGAGCGGCCTTAGCGAGCTCCTCAACAACTTTCTGTTTTCCTTTAATGAGCTCATAAACCGGCTCGAAATCTTTTTCAGGATCCACTCCCAAACTACTTTTCGGTAAATCCATGACATGGCCTACGGAAGCCTTGACATCAAAACTCCTACCTAAATACTTTTTTAGAGTCTTTGCTTTGGCCGGAGACTCAACAACAACTAATCCTTTAGTTCTCCCAGTTGAGGAGACCTCTGAAGCAGCTTCTACCGCTTCTTTCTTTGGGGCAGAGGCTTTTTTAGTTCTTTTTTTTGCAGTTGCTTTTTCCATGAGCCTTCTAAGTTACCCTTAATTCTAATAATTCGCTATCTTAAGATTGACCTCAGCTAGTTTATCCTGGTTTCCATCGGGAAAGAGGAAGAAGAGGAGCCTCCTTGAATTTTGTGCTCATAACCGAAAACGGTTAGAGCGGCAACCGTTTTTATTTCTCGAAGTCCTGCGGGCGATTCCAAATTCATGGCTTTATGGATGATTTCATCCTCGATAGCATGATCAATAATGCCCCGCATTTTTAACTTCCAAAGATACCCTCGGGCAGCTTTCGACAACCGAGAATGCTCTTCATCACTATAAATTCGATACACTGGAACTGAATCGCTCCAGAAAGGCCCCGGGACTTCTAGGGATGTCCTTTGAATATGGTGTATCGCACTTTCAATGTCCTCGTCAGAAAACCCTCGGGCAGAAAGGAGATCCCAAATTTCTTCGGCATCATAGAAAAGGTCCTTGTTTCGCTCTAGAGACTGCGAAAAAAACGCCAAGATGTTGAGAATTTTATCTCGCATTTTTTTTCCTTATTTTATTAAGTTGAGTCGCCGTAAAACGAATTGCTATCTTCTTACTATTTTTCTTAGAACTTAGACATTTGGCAAGCGTTGGTTTTTTAACTTTTTTTCTCAACGCATCAATCGATCCAAAAAAACTGCTGGGATGGGGCCTCCACGACCTTCTTTTCTTGAATCGCCACCTCCAATAAACTGAGATAGTCCGCTTTGGGTTCTGGAAACATGGAGTACAACTCCGCCATGGAGATCCCACCTCGAACCGTGTGAAAGAGCTTTTGAAGTTTACTTAAACAAGAGTCCGAGGCTGCGATAGCCTCCGATTCTTTTACATTAAAAAGTTCAAGAGAAGAGAACTCTTCCAAAATATCTGCAATATCCAACACCATTTTAGCCCCCTGCTGAAGTAGCAAATTCCCTCCTTTAAAACTAAATTCATCAAAACGAGACCCCACGACAAAAACCTCTCGATTTTGATCTAAAGCACACTGAGCAGTGATCAGGGAGCCACTTTTTTCAGCGGCTTCAATAATGAGAACCCCAAGGCTTAACCCAGAGATGATTCGGTTTCTTTGGGGAAAATGGTGCTTTAAAGGGGGATCGGTGTTCTCATACTCCGACACCACGCAACCGCCAGATTTTACAATATCGTTCACTAAAACCACGTTCTCTGGAGGATAAATATAATGTAATCCACTTCCCAAAACAGCGACGGTTCTCCCGTTGGCCAATAATGCCCCTCGATGGGCGTAGCTATCAATCCCTCGAGCAAGACCACTCACAATCGTAAAACCCAAGGCAGCGAGTCTTTTTGAAAAATAGAGAGCGGCTCGAATACCATAAGCCGAGGGACGCCTAGTTCCCACAATCGCAAAACAGGGTTGTTTGAAGACAGAATCATCTCCAAGCGCCCAAAGTTTTGAGGGGGGCTGTGAAATCTCCCCAAGTGAAGTCGGTGGGCTTAAAAGAAACGGTTGAGTTTTAAAAGGTAGAGATGAAGTTTTCATCCCGCAAGTTCTTGCACTTTGCAGAGATGACTTCAAGAACTCACGGGTAGCATAGCTTTAGTCGATGGAGACCTCTTGCCTGATTTTTTTGGGAACGGCTGGCCTATCGGGAAGTTCAGGAAAACTCACCAAACTATCCCCAATTTTTAGAGGTTCTCGATTTCGATGGACGAACCCCACGCTGTACTCTTGTCCGACAAAAACAACTCGAACTTCCCCTTTCGAATTGGGAATCACTCCATCCGTTCTGTTCTTTAACGGGTCGGTATCATCAAAAACTTTGAAGAGATATCCCTCTTTCATTCCCTGGTTGAGCCCCTTATTTAGAACTACCAATTCTCCCTGTCTGAGCAATCCCCGCTCAAGGTCTTCACCCATGATGATTTGAGGAATCAGATCTCTTGAAGGAAATTCAGCATTGGTATTTCCAGTAACTTTGGGAATTAAAATGAGTTTGTCTCCACGAAGAACCGGGAAAAATTGAGTCATAAGCTCCACTCGAGATAAATCCCCTTCACTCGCCAAAGTCTTAATCTCAGCTACAATTCGAACTAATTTCCCAACAACGGGCTCTCCCGCCTGAGTTTGATCTCTTAAATCCTGAATCTCTCTCACTACCGCAAACTGACTCCCGGGTTCTACTTTTTTGCCTTCAAAGAAGGAAACATAAAGATCATCTAACAAATGGATCTGAGATTTTTCAGTGTAAGCGCCTGTGACCTCTCCTAAAAATTCATCAAATCCTAGAGCCATATAACTAATTCGATAACGGGATTTGAGAACTCGATTGATATAAATATCGTTGTCAATATCACTTATATTTCCCGTTTTCTCAGGTCTTAATTTGACTACTGGAATTCTTTTGATGGGATGAGTCGCCGATTCTTCTCGATAATAAGCAAGAAGCCGTCCCACTTCTAGTTCGTGAGGATTAGTTAACCAGGCGTTTTCTTGCCACAGTTTTCTCCAAAGAAAGGGATTACCAAACCGCGAACGGGCGATGCTCCATAAGTTGTCCCCTGACTGGATAATTCGGCGTTCATTTTTGTCAAAATTGATGAGTTTCAACCAATCTTCATCGGCCAAACGAGGGCGAAAAGATAAAGAGCCTAACACCTGTTCTGCTCGCAGGGGATCGAGATAATATTTATACGGTCTAGCAAAAGTGGGTGAAAAACACACGACGGCCATTAAGATAAATAATTTTTTCATGCTTTAACCCCTTTTATCTTCCTAGTGAATTTGGGTTTGGGATTCGGTTCCCATGTCGCTCCACTTTTTACGAGCGATGAGAGCTATTGGAGTTTTTGGAAAATCCTTGATCAATTGGGCAAAAGTCAGCTTGGCTTGAGCGTTTTGATTCATTTCTAGATAAGCCAACCCTCGTCGATAAAGTGCCTCAGGAATTTTTAAACTATAAGGATATTGCGTCTCAAGAAGGTTAGTAGAAACAACCACCATTCCAAAGTCTTTGTTTCTAAAGTGACTATCAATGATTAAGAATTGAGCTCTATCCGCATAAACATGCTTGGGATTTTGATGAATGAAGCTACGAAACGAGTCGATAGCATCTTCATACTTCTTATCATTGCGTAGTTGAACTCCTCGATAGTAATTTTGCAAAGGCTCGTGGGAAGAGTCTGCAATGGTTTCGGCCTCAGCCATCAGAGGGGATACAGAAGGAACTTCATCATTCTCCTCGGGCTTTAATTTAGTCGTGGGGAGTATTTTCTTTTCTTCCAGTTCCTGCTTGGGCTGAATCAAAGCCCCCAAAGTAAGCTCGTCTTTCTCAGGAGTTTTAGTCTTTTTTAATTGCTGAATCGTAGAATTGAGGCGCGAAATTTCACGGGCCTGTTCTTTGAGATCGATTTCAAGAGCCGAAATTCTTTCCTCCATAGGATTGATCTTTTGCTTTCGCTCTTTAGTGAAATAAGCGCACCGAGTCAATAACGGTAAAGAGAATAACACCAGGCTTTTTCGGACGAATGTTTTCATGTTATTATTATCTCGAATTTTCCAGGTTTCTTAAACCTTTTCTCTTAAACTTTAACCGTCAAGTTGGACTGAGCATGCTAGAAAACTTGAATCTTGAGCTCATTTGCAAAAAAAGTGCTGAGCTGGGGCTTTCAAACTTTCGTATTTATGCAGAGCGCACTACGACGACCCACGTCGAAATTGAACATAAAGATCAAAAAGCCAGACACATGGAGTCTGGAGGGCTGAGTGTGGAGTATCAAACCTCTCTTCAGGGTTGTTGGACCACTCTTAGAACTAATCAATTCACCACAGAGTCGGTGTTAAATCTTTTAGGACTCAATCCTAACGAGGAAAAAGCGGTCAAGGCTGCCCCAAAAAAACAGAGTGATTCTTTAAATCTCGGAAAAAAAATATCAACCCTCCAACTCTTAGTCCGAAAAATTAACTTGGATAATTCTCTCTCACAACCCGTGAGTTTTTCGTACCGAGAAAAACGGCAACGATTTCAATTTTGTTCTCACCCCAATAAGATATCTGAAGGAGAAATCGAACAAGGCGAAGCCCAATTTGATGTTCAATCCTCTTACCGCGGTAACCCTTTATGTTTTTCTCACAAACTTTCGAGCAGTGATTTAGAGACTCTAGAGAAGGATTTGCAAAAGATCCCTGAACAGATTCAGGCTAAAATTCAATTAGGCTCCACAGAAAAGTGGCCACTCCCCGAGGGGAACATACCCGTGGGTTGGTCCTCTAAAGCATTAGCCAAAATAACCTCCTGTTTTGTTCGAGGCTTCGAGGGAGATCTGGTTCTAAAAAACTTTTCCTACTTAGCCCATGCCTCATTACCTTTTAAGTTTAATTTTTCTATCGAAGAGCAACCGCTTAAAACCAACCACCTCATCGACCATGAAGGAAGCCCGAAAAAAAACAGGGTCATCTTTGATGGACAAAAACCCAGAGCTCTAGCCACAGACTGTGAAACTGCCCAAGCCTTTGCGGTAGAATCGACAGGCCATTCCAGACGAGAAGCCTTCGATCGCCCCTCTTCCATTGGTTTTTGGCATGCCGTTCTCAAAGGTCACGAACCGGTTGCGTCGGTACTGGAACTCATGACAGAGGGAATTTGGGTGGAGGAAATTGAAATTGAAGAATTGGACCTTATTTCGGGCTATGTGACCTTAAATTTTTCACAAGCCAATCTAGTCCATCAAGGTCAAATCGGAGAGTCCATCAAGCCCTTCAATTGGACCTTATCCTTGGAGCAGATCATGGGTTCGCTGCACCATTTTTCTAAAGAGAGCCAAACGACTGGGCTTTTCCATATTAAGCAAAAACAACGGATTTTAACTGAATACACTATGCCCTCCGCTTTATCCCTGAATTTAAAACTCCCCGGTTCCGTCCCCAAAACCCACTATTGGTAATCCTCCCCAAACCTACAATTTTCAGTTTTTTCTTCCTGTTTGCCGTATCTACCGATGCCTGATATATCTTTGGGTCTTGTATGTTTCCGATTTTAGACAAGATTGATAAGGCATTGGAATCTAAGACCAAGTGCACCCTCATCGATAAAATGGGAAAGTACCTCCACGGAACTGTAACCGATTCCTGGATACGATTTTCGGGAGGGAAACTTCGAGGCAAACTTGTTTTTGAATCGGATGAAAAAGGATCTTTAGAAATGGATGCTAACGATATCTTGGATATCGTTATTTCAAAGGAATAAACCGTGATCATAGGAATTCCCAAAGAGATTAAAAACAGAGAAAACCGTGTAGGTATCGTTCCCGCTGGTGTTAGAGCCTTTGTGGCTCAAGGCCATAAAGTTCTCATCCAAAAAAATGCAGGGGTGGGAAGCGGAATTTCCGACGAACAGTTTAAACAAGCAGGAGCTACTATCGTGGATACGGCCGCCGAAGTTTGGTCAGCCGATATGGTCATGAAAGTGAAAGAGCCCCTAGCTGACGAATTTAAGTTTTTAAGGCCCAACTTGATCCTTTTCACTTATCTTCACCTCGCAGCTGAGAAAAGACTCACTGAAGAACTCGTAGAGAAAAAAGTCACAGGGATCGCTTATGAGACGATTCAAGAATCCGACAATTCTCTGCCTCTGCTACGCCCCATGAGTGAAGTAGCAGGAAGAATGTCCATTCAAATTGGCGCCTACTATCTTCAAAGCAGTTGGGACCTAGTTAACTCCGGTAAAGGAGTTCTTTTAGCGGGAGTCCCTGGCGTCATGCCCGGACACGTTACCGTCCTTGGAGGAGGAGTTGCAGGAAGCAATGCAGCCATGGTGGCGTTAGGAATGGGGGCCCAAGTCACCATTATTGATCAAGATGTGCGACGTTTAGAATATCTCGAACACATTTTTGGCGGCCGTTTGCTCACTCTGATGTCTAACATCGACAACATTGAAGAAAGTGTCACCAAGACCGACCTTCTGATTGGTTCAGTTTTAGTCCCTGGGGCCAAAGCACCTAAATTGGTCTCTCGCAAAACGATTTCCCAAATGAAACCAGGATCGGTGGTGGTAGATATTGCCGTAGACCAAGGTGGCTGTGTTGAGACTTGTCGTCCCACTTCTCACGAGAACCCCACATTCTTAGTGGATGGAGTCGTTCACTACTGTGTGACCAACATGCCAGGAGCGGTCAGCCGAACTTCAACTTTTGCTCTGACTAACGTCACTCTGAAATATGCGCTACAAATTGCTGAAAAAGGGGCAGAGGGGGCCGCAAAAAGTAGTTTAGCGATCAGAAAAGGATTTAATACGGTGGGCGGAAAACTCATCCACCCACAAATTGCCGAAGCTCATGGAATGCCCTTCACACCCTGGGAGGTTTGATGGGCAATAGAAGCCTAGTCATAGTTCCGACATACAATGAAATTGAAAATATCACTCAGTTACTTACGGCTCTTAACGAAAAAGTGTCTGAAGCAGATATTTTAGTGGTCGACGATAATTCTCCGGACGGCACTGCAGAGGCCGTTAAAGCGTTCGCACAAAACCACCCTCAAGTTCATCTTTTAAATCGTCAAAAAAAGGATGGCTTAGCGGGAGCCTACATTGCTGGCTTTAAATGGGGCTTAGCCAAAGATTACGACCGCTTTGTGCAAATGGATGCTGATTTCTCCCATAGTCCCGCAGATGTTTCTCGACTCATTAAGGCCTTAGACTCTTATGATCAAGCGATGGGCTCTCGATACATCAAAGGAGGTTCCACTTCAGGATGGACACTTCCTAGAGTCCTTATCAGTCGAGGGGGAAATGTCTATGCAAAAACGGTTCTCCAACTACCCTATCAAGACCTCACCGGTGGTTTTAACGCCCACCGAAGACAAGTTTTAGAAAGTATTGGACTTGAACAGATTACCTCGAGAGGTTATGCGTTTCAGGTAGAAATTAAGTACCGAACCTTCAAAAAAGGGTTCAAGCAAATCGAAATTCCTATCCTGTTCGAAAATCGAAAATTAGGAGTCTCTAAAATGTCTCAAGATATTGTCAAAGAAGCGGCTCTCAAGGTACTCGAACTTAGGAAGTTAAACATCCACTGAAATATGAGCTCGACCCAATCACGCATTGAACAACTTCGTAAACAACTCAACGACGCAAACTACCGATATTATGTGTTAGACCAACCTACGATCTCGGATGAGAAGTATGATGCCCTTTTTAAAGAACTCTTAGAACTTGAAAAAGCGCATCCGGAATATCTCGACTTGGCGTCTCCTACCCAGAAAGTGGGAGGCCCGCCCCTAGATAAATTTTCTAAATATCGGCATCGAGAACCGATGCTCAGTTTACAGAATATTTACTCAAGTGAAGAATTGACCGACTTTTATGACCGTTGGGCAGCTGTGATCGGAAACGATTTTTCAATTGTGGGTGAACCTAAATTTGACGGTTTGGCCATAGAGCTTGTTTATGAAAACGGACTGTTGACCGTAGCTTCCACTCGTGGAGATGGTGAAACCGGAGAGAATGTCACTGAAAATGTTAAGACGATCCGTTCAGTCCCTTTAAAACTAAGGGGAGATTACCCGTCTTTACTTGAAGTCCGAGGAGAGATCATCATTCTTAAAGAGGATTTCGAAAAACTAAACCGAGATCGAGTAAAAAACGAAGAACCCCTGTTTGCAAATCCAAGAAATGCAGCTGCGGGTTCCATCCGACAACTCGATCCCAAAATCACAGCTAAACGGCACCTCGATCTCTTTTGCCATAGCATTGGTAAAATTGAAGGGGCTCGTTTCAAAACTCAATGGGAATTAGGCGAGCTATTTAAGGACTGGGGTTTACGAACACACAGTTTAAAGAAAAAACTTCACTCTCAGTCTGAGATTCAGAAGTTTTTTACTGAAGTCGAAGAACAACGAGAATCTCTTCCCTACGAAATCGACGGAATTGTTCTTAAAGTTAATGAAATGAAACATCAAAGAGAACTCGGGTTTGTGGCCCGTTCGCCTCGTTGGGCTGTCGCTTATAAATTCAAGGCTCAAGAGGGAGTTACCTTACTCAAAGATGTTCATTTTCAAGTAGGAAGAACAGGTGTGGTCACTCCAGTCGCAGTGCTTGAACCTGTTTGGATTGGTGGCGTAGAAGTAAAATCTGCCACTCTACATAACGAAGATCAGATCAAGGCCCTGGGGATAAAAATACATGATACCGTAGTGGTCAAACGAGCCGGCGATGTGATTCCTAATATTCAAAGTGTGATTACTGAAAAAAGAACCGGAAAAGAAAAAACGATTCATTTTCCAAAACATTGTCCCTCTTGCAAAGACGCTGTGGTGACCAGTGATGACGAAGTCGCTCACCGGTGCATCAATGTTGCCTGCCCGGCTCGATTAGCTGAAACTTTAAAGCACTTTGCTTCCAAAAGGGCCATGAATATCGAGGGACTTGGCGACAAATGGATCGATATTCTCTTAGAAAAGAAATTGATCCACCACTTTTCAAGTTTATACGACCTCACCCCCGAACTGCTCCAAACCCTGGAACGCCAAGGGGAACGATCAGCTCAAAAACTTTGTGATGCCATTCAAAAAACAAAATCAAATACTTTAGATCGATTCATTTTTGCACTGGGAATTCGATTTGTGGGGGAGAGAACAGCTGAACTTTTAGCTCTCCATTTTGGAACTCTCAATAAGTTCCTCAATGCCTCTGAAGCAGAGCTTCTTCACGTTGAAGAAGTGGGAGAGAAAGTGGCTTCGGCCATTCTTCAATTTATTTCCGATAAGAAAAACAGAAATGAAATTGAAAGGCTGATTGAAAAGGGAGTGAGACCCAAATCGATTCAAGCCCATGGAGGAACTACGCTGCAGGGGAAAACGTTTGTTATTACGGGAACGTTGCCTTCACTATCGCGCGATGAAGCGGCCAATTTAATCCGTTCTCATGGGGGAAAAGTCACTGGCAGCGTTTCCAAAAATACCGATTACCTTGTCGTGGGAGAAGATGCCGGTTCAAAACTCACTAAAGCGCGTGAACTGGGGGTTAAGGAACTCTCTGAAGAAGGGCTTAAAGCCCTAGTTCGTTAACTCTTTACTTAAAGCTTTAACAAACTTAGGCCCTTGGTAAACAAAAGCGGTATAGACTTCTATGAGATCTGCTCCTGCATGAAGCATCTGCTGCGCTCTTTGGATGGAATTTATCCCCCCAACTCCGATGATCACTTTTTCTTTTTGAAAGACTTCACGGGCTCTTGCGACAAAACCTAAGGACTTCTCAAAAAGCTTTTCACCCGAGTACCCACCTTCGGATCTTTGGTATTCGGTTAAAGCCACTTGGCGCGATGTATTTGTTAAAACGCAACCTGCATACAATGAACTACTTTTTATTTTTTTTAAGAGCTCGACAAATTCAGTAGGTTCTAAATCCGGTGCCAATTTAACCCAAACCGGTTTTCCGGAAATAAATGACTCAAGCTTTTCTAGAAATTCGGTGGATTGCAAAGCTCTTAAACCCACTGTGTTGGGGGAGCTGACATTGACTACGAACCCATCTACCCACGGGTAAAGTTCCTGAAAAAGCTTTTGATAATCTAAATAAGCTAACTCATTCGGAGTGTTTTTGTTTTTTCCAATATTGGCTAAGACAGGGACCGGGCAAAGCTTTCGATACTTTCTCAAGTGATGCTTAAACTCTTCAACCCCACAATTATTGAATCCCATCTGATTGATGAGCCCTTGGGGCGACACTCGCCACAAACGAGGCTTAGGGTTTCCCTGCTGCGGGAGGGGAGTCACAGTTCCTACTTCGATAAAACCAAACCCCAAATGAGCTAAAGCTGGGAAACCCTCCGCATTTTTATCCAGCCCCGCTGCTAAACCTAAGCGATTTGGAAATTTTAAAAATGAAAGCCCAGGAACTTGAATGGCTGGGGCCGATGAATGAGAAGACCCCTTAAATAACGACAAAAAAGATTGGTAGATTTTTAAAAAGAAGAAGCCGATTTGGTGAGCTATTTCAGGCGGGAGATACAAGAGAAATCTGTGAAAGAATGCAATCATCGGATCACAGATATATCATATTTATTGGATCAATGCTGCTCCTCGTGATTTTTCTCGTGAGACTGCAATTTCTTTGCACTCCTTCTGAGATAGAGGCGCGGTCCTATCCTCTTTCAACTCCATGCAGTTAAAGAACACTCTCACCCCTTGTTGAGTAGGAGCTTCAACTTTTGAGGGAAGTTGATTCTTGGAATGTTTTAACCAGGAAGCGACGGGAACTCCATAAACAACAGGTTGTTTCTGTCGATTAGGGGAATTCTCGTTAATTTCTGAATTTATTTCATCCTCCAAGTTTACTGCTGATCGGGTGGATTCGAGCTCTTCATCTTGATAGATTGAAGGGAGGCTTTCAGCTTGTTCAAATGAGCTTGAACCTCCTTCTTCAGAGCCGACACTTTCGATGTCAGATTCAACTTGTTGGCGACTTCGATGACTTGCGCTTTCATGCTGTTCTCCTTGATGTAAAGTTTGGATTTTTTTATTTCGAGATATTTTTTTTCGAGAAGCAGAAGAATGGAATACCTTCGAAGAGGTGCGCGTCCCTAGTTCACTGTGTGCTAGATGCTTAGCTGTGTAGTACATTCCCGATGCGCTTAATAACAATATACCAGTGATGACAGTTCTTCGCACTGCGACCTCCCCACTTCTCGTCGGGAGCGTAGTGCAATGACAAAGCCAAATCCGATGTGCCTAAACGTTAAGCACCCTCCTAAAAAAAGAGCCCTTCATTGTCATTTACGCCCAAAAGTGTCATAGGGGTCAGTCTACAATCAATATTGAAAGGAGTCGGACAAGAGCCTCTGCCACATTTGAAGGGGAGCTAATTACTTTTTCTTGATCCCTTCAGGTAGAGATAAAGCATTATTCGGAAGCCGGTCAGTTCCGACCATATCGATGGACACCTGCATGGTTTTAGCGATCAATGCACTGTATTTGGAAGGGATAGAAATAGAAAACTGAGATAACTCTAGGTCCCAGTTAGCTGATATTTTCATAAGATTTCCGGTCAGTCTCTGGCGTGACTCTTCGCTCTCTTTGAAATAGGTCATTTTAAATGAAATTGGAAAAGTTTTCTGGACGTTTTTGATTTTAAAAGTGCAATCTGATTTGAGTGTTATTGCTTTTGCATCCAACAATTTCAATTTCTGACCGGAGTAAGATCCCTGGCAAACAGCTTTTGCAATCGGGAACTCTTGGCTTGAGAGCAGTTGATCTCTCAATTGAATATTTTTAAGTTCTAATCCAGTATCTAAAGTTCTTACGTCCATCTCAAATTCAGCGTTAAACGTCTCTAAATTATCTGGATTAACCTCTACCCAACCCGAAACAAAATGAGAGACAGCTAGAGTTCTTTCATAAGTCGCATCCGAATTGATCGCGACTAAATTGCGCTGAGCTAAATCTTTCATTTCAAACTTGGTAGCCCAAACTGGGAAACAAGCCCAAACGCCAAGCAAAAGAAGGAATAATGGTGTCATGTAACAAAGTTTAAGGAGGTGCTTGCTATTTGTCTAGTAAGACTAAGAGGAGCTGACTTTTGATGGGTGGATTAAAAACTAGCTCCACCCAACAGAACCCCCCAATTCAGCCTAAAAATAGTGATGCTATCATTATCAAGGTTCGCATAAAAATATTGTCCATCAGGCGATACCGTAAAATTAATAGCCAACATGGGTAAGAAGGCCACACTGTTACCTGCAGAATTGATGACATAAATTCCCGAAGGATAAGTGTTTCCCGGAACTGCTTGATGCTGAATAAAGAGGTAATCACTCGATGAGGCCACGATCGTTGCGTTCAATGAAGTAATCTCACTCACTTGGGCAATCCTACCCCCGCCCAAAAAGGCAAATTGGCGCAATGCAGATCTAAAGGCTACAAACGCTTGTCCCTGAAAAGTAGTAGCACTCAAGGCACAACAAGTCCCCTTCCCTCCATCACTATATTGGGACATAGTTTCAATATTAACCCCAGAGCCACTTAGTCTAAGTGATGCTACGAAATCCTGCTCTCGAAATCCGTAAAAGAACGGTTCTTGGGGATCGGGCACAATGGCTCGATAGACAAAATAAGGATCCATCGGTGTGGAAATTTCAGAACCGTTCACCGGAGGGTATCTAAAAAGCTCTCGAGCCGCACCCTTATCGGTCGTATCGATCAAACTGGCTCCCGCGGCCCCACTCGTTAAAACATAAGGGCCTAAAATTCCCATAGCACCCCCCGCATAATAGTCTGGAGTCCAGCCACCCATGGACGAAAAGGCCCCAATATTATCGGAATACGCATAAAGCATTCGCGGAGAAAGTGGATTGGTGCCGATATCCCAAAGAGAAAAGCCAAAAGGTTTGCCGCTTAAAATTAAAGAAGACCCTTTCACTAACATCTGACTTGTGATGGTTTGCTTCTGATCGAAGCGGACTGACATGAGTGGAGTCACGCCAGCTGGGTATTGTCGCCCAGGAAGCCCATTCAGCAGAGCCCTCTGAAGTGGGTCTACGGTTCGAGAGTCGGTACACCCAACTAATAAAAGACCTATGAAAAATACAAGTTGTCGATACTTAAGTTGCATAAAACACCTGCTGTATAATCCCATAAGGTGCAATTAACGAACCATTTTAGCTTGCTTGAAATCATTGAGTTTTTCACAAGAATCCCAGCAAAAAAATGCTCAATAACTTTCATGCTGTATCAACAGTATACAAGCCGTTTTCGGTTAAAGTGTCTAACAATTTGACAGTTTCCCTTTAAGTTCAAAAGCCTAAATGAGCTGGCACCTTCTTGCATAGTGAGCGATGGGCTAAAAAGCCCGAAGGAGTGGAACGTGAAGCAAGGCGCTCGATTATTTTTGAAACCCCAACAATTTTTTAATCAATTACAATGGTCCCCTCACCATTGGTTTATTCTTTTAACGTTTTTAGTCGTCAGTGGCATCGAAGCCCATTTAGGACAACAGAGCTCTCTTTACCGGTGGTTTGCTGACTCTCTTTCAGCTCAAACAGGTATTAACAGTGAAATCACTCTTTGGTTAGTGGTAAGCACCAAACTCGCTCTGATCGTGGCCTCAAGCTATATCACCTCTTTTCTGATTTGGATGGTAGGAAGTTTAATAGGAGAGAGAAATAGCCAGCGAGTTCTTTTTAGAAGATTAGCAGTGGTGTTCACAGTGATTTTGAGCGCTTACACAGCCCAATACTTAAAAAGTTTTTACCCTTGGATGGAGACAGTCAGTTTCTTTCTCTACACTTGGGGACTCTTGTTAGGCTACTTTGCCATACGTGAACAGTTCAATTTAACCCACTTTGAAACTTCGATTGTGGGAGTTTTCGCGATTGTTTTAGTCTTTTGCTCTTGGATTGGAACTCATCGATTGATGGTCGAAGCAGCTAACCATTATCAAGTCGAACTAGCGAAAACACATTCATCTAGCACTCACAAAACTCAACTTCGTCGATAAATATTTGAAGTGCTATCGAATGCTATCGCTTACACTTAAGGTTGGGATTAATTCGAATACTCAAGAGCATCAATAGAAAAACCCCATTCGGCATTTGAAAAATCACTTATAAATTGCAATCGTAAAGTATCGCCCAATACATCTGCGCTCCAAAAACTTTCCAACTTCCCACTATAACTCATCGCTAGTTTCCCTAGATTATCTTTTAATTCCACTTTATCGTATTGTCTTTCTAACTCAAATTTTGAAAAGTGAACTCGAAGGTGTTTAGCCCCGGGTTGAGTGATATCGAAGGTCTGTTTGGTGTCGTTAGAATAAGGATGGGCAGTTTCCAAATTCTTAGAGACTCGAATCCATGCGGTCGGCGTAGGAATTTTGGGGCTTATCATATTTTTCAAAGCTTGATACACATTAAGCCTTCCGCCAGAACTCAACTTTTCTTTCATGTAATAGTCCATAGGAACAGCCGTCTGAATCAGTCGTTCTTTTAAAAAGGAGGGAGAAAAGCTGGGCTCCACACTCTTCAATAATGCTACAGCCGCAGTGACAAAGGGCGCGGAGAATGAAGTTCCATTCATCCACTGATACCCCCCACGAGTCGTGGTAAATATATTTACTCCGGGCGCTGCTAAATGCACACTCTCTTTTCCATAGCTACTAAAAGCTGCTAACTCACCTTGCGCATCGTGAGCCGCCACACTCAGAATGTTGGGCAAGTGAAATGAAGCGGGATAGATGGGACGTTCATCTGTATCATTATCTTTAGGTTCATTTCCTGCTGCGCAAACTATCAAAACGCCCTCATCGTTAGCCCACTTGATCGTATCAAATAATACCTGATCAAAAAACGTACCGCCCCAGCTGGCATTAATCACCGAGGCCCCATTTCTCACAGCGTACTCAATGCCCTTAACGGCTCTCTCCGTCGAACCAGTCCCGTTGCTATCTAAAATTTTAACGATCATCATCGAAGAGTTTTCTAAAAGCCCTCGTGTCCCTTTACCATTTTTGCTATCGGAAGCAATCACTCCAGCCACAGCTGTACCGTGGTTATTATCGTCTATAACATTATTGTTATCATCCACAAAATTCCAACCATTAAGATCATTGATATAATGATTATGATCGTCATCTAAAGCATTGGGCTCTAACTCGAGTTTATTAATCCATAAATTATTTTTCAAATCCTCATGACTCAAATCAATGCCAGAATCCAAAATAGCCACTGTGACTTTTTTGCTTCCCGCAGCGATGTCCCAAGCCTTTAGGGCACCCACATCAATTCCTTTTAATGAATTTCCAAAATCTGACAAGGATTGTCCCTCATTGAGAAGGCCCCAAGAGTTTCCAAAATTGGGATCGTTTCTTTGTAAGGCGGAATATTTGTAATTGGGCTGAATGGCTAAAACATCGCTAGAAAACTTGGATACTCTAGTCGATGGACCTCGAACCAAAGCAAATCTCTCTTGGGGTCCAAACACAGAAACGAGTTCTACATTTTTTATGGGGGCAAGAATCGTTTTCCATGAGTTTCGAGATTGCTTTTTAGTCATAATCCACTCCGCATCAAAGTGAGAAGGTTCAGCAAAGATAGCAAAGCTAGCTACTAGGCAGAAGAGGACTAGGTGAAAGCAAAAGGCCGATGACAACTTCATAAAGTCTCATCGGCCGAAATCAGGTAAATTTTGATTTAATTTGAGTTAACGCCGTGCAACTCGAGTTCCCGTTTTTCGAGTTTTACCAAACTCACGATACTTGCGATGTGCCATGGCAAAAATAGAAACTCCTTTGACTGGCAACTGAATTCCCAATTGGGCTAAATCTTGCCTGATAAGGTTCTTCTCAGTGGTATCTCCAGAGTGATTTCCAAACCATTTGCTTAATACCGAGTTAAATCTAGAAGAGCCTTCTCCTTGGTCCGAGTTTTTCTCTTCTGTCTTGCGTCCTTCTGGGGTAATGACTTTTTGAAAGTTGTCGGATTGAGCTAAACTTCCTGCAGCAGATTCACTGGCTAACGACCTAGCTTGAGAACCCATACCGTTTGAAAGTTGCCCAGTTCCACTACCGTCACTGGCTTGCGTCGAATTTTTATCAGCCGTAATGGTGTTCCCAGCTAATTCATTGGCTTTGGCCAGACCGTCTGAAACAGCGCTAGCCAGCTTTTGGTTCGAGAGTTCCTGAGCTTGTCGCATGACTTCTGGGTCGACGTCTTTACCTAAAGCTCTAGCCACATCGGCACCGCTTTCAAAGCCTCCATTGGCCAAACGAGATTTAAAATCATCTACATTAACTCCAGTTTTAGCTAAAGCCTCATTGATTTCAGAATCATTTAAAGCCTGTTCAATCTGAGAAAATGAAGAGTTCCCCTGAGAAGAACACTCACTACTACCCGGATTCAGGGTACATTTTTGTCCGTGGTTATAAGAAGCTCCCTCTCCATTTTTGGCTGCCTGAGCTAACTCCATCCCCCCTTTGGCGATGAGATCATAGCCTGCAGCCACGGTCACGGGGTCGATCGATAAAGTCATCGGGACTCCGATACTTATTAAAGAGACTCCGGTCGCAAGAGCGATTGCGGCCCCGGTGTTCCCTTGATTTTCTGCATTGCGAGCATTGCTTTCTCGACTGTTGGCTTGATTTTGAGCCGAATCGTCCTGAACTTCGGACTTAGTGAGATTTCGATCAAGAATCGCATCTGAAAGCCCATTCCCCAGAGCCAAATTTAAGTTCATTAAGTGAGTTACTAAGGCTGCTATCATGATGTGTTTTCGTGTTGTCATTCTTACCTCGATGTAAATACTTGGTTACTTGTTAAATGAAATCGTTTCCTCTCTTTTAGCTTTTGCTCTTCCTATATTACAAACCGCTGCTTTGGCTTTGCTCCCCATGGGACAAACTTCTTTCATTTGATATCCCACTAGAGCCATTAACCCCTTGCCTCGAGCACGTGGGTTATCGCTGAGAAAAATAAGTTCATTCACCAAAGGCTCTTTTTTGTTAGAGCCGTTATTGTTGGAATAGGTATATCCCTCTCCCATTCCACCTTCACCGCCCTCACCACCAAACTCGGTAGTCCCTTTACGAATCGGAGGGGGCATATCTCCGTAATCGACTTTTCCCACTCCTTGAAAAATCTCCTGGGCTCCACTGTTATCAAAACTAGAAGGGGATCCCTTAAATCCATTAGGTGCCGCTGAACCTCCGCCTCCACCCTCTCCATTATCTGCAAGAGCTGGATTAGCAGGATTGGGTTGAACCAATGAAGGTACGGATGTGGGACCACTTAAAAATTGATCAAGTGCGTTAGGTGAATTGCCTGAAGTGGGATCGAGCGGAGTGTTAGATTCCGCATTGGATGCTGCTGCTTTGACCGGTTTTACCTCATTTTGTTTGGTCTTAGGCGATAGATCAAACTTGAAGTCATCTTTTTTCTCTTTACCATTTCCACTGTTCGAATTTGAACCATTATTATTATTATTTCCAAACAGAGAGCTTAAATCCGGAGTATTGTTTTTTTGATTTAGCGCTTTCTCAAGTTGTTCTGCAAAATCATGTTTCTGCTGCTGATTATTGTCAAATTTGGGAGATTCTGGGGGTTGAGATCTATTTGAATTTCCATTTCCAGATCCTCCACCCTGTCCCCCACCTTTTCCATTGCCTCCAGCAGCATTCTGAGCTGCTTGTTGAGCCAAAGCATCTTGAATAGCCTCTCTCTCAGCATCTTGCGCCTGTTGTTTTTTAATCTTATCTTCAACCTCTTTTAGTGCCTTTTGTGTCTTTTCTTCGTTATTTTTTTTGTCTTTATCTGCATCGCCAAGTTTTTTAGCTGCGTCCTCAAGTGCCTGTTTTGTTTCTTGTACCTCTACTGTTTTACTTGCAACTTGAACACTTTTTGAGATTTTTTCAAAAGCCTGTTTAAATTCCCAACTGTTGGGATCTTTGTTCACAGCTATCAAAGCGTCCACAGCCGTTTTTTTCTGCTCTTCCGTTAACTCTTTTCCCCTGGGCATTTCTTTGGCAATCTTACCGACCGCAGTTTCGAAACTCTTTCTTGCCTCATCCTCGGTAGGATAGGTTTTGCCCACAACATTGCCCACCATATCTGAAACTTCTCTCACCCGTCTCCCTGTTAAGGGGTCGATTAAAAAGTCCTGAATAATGGCTTTTTCAACCACGGGGATATTCTGTCTTTGTCTTACCAGTTGAGGTGGTGGTGCTCCCTGCACAGTCTTTGCTTCACCCGTTTGGGGGTCGAAGACGATGTGGGTAACAGGCTCATCAGCTATCACCCTGATAGCCAAAAGCGAAATGAAGAGAACTGTATGTTTAATCCCTAATTTCATAGGTCTACTTTAAGCCAAGCAAGTCCTTTCACCCGATTGAATTGCAAAGCCGATACCGCGTATTCTTAAGCCCAATTTAGGCACAAACGATTTGCTTAAGTCTTGGTCGTTTTTTTAAGGAGATATTTTTCTAAAGAGAAAGATAACTTACGACTGACCAAAAGTTAGACATGCTGTTTAGGTAGTTATCATCTGTCGTGATCTTTTTCTCCAACCGCGTTCTCCAAGAAATTCATGTCTGGGGCTGACCCTGCCTGATCTTAGAAACTGTCTTCAAAGGTTAAAGACGCCAAGTGACAATGCCTATCACTATGCGTTATACAATCCTAAATGAACTCATTGTGCGAAAATGAAAATTTAATTAT
>OMIX01000048.1 GCA_900299195.1 Deltaproteobacteria bacterium | reverse complement strand
TACCAACTGGAATCCCAATCCTGATGGATCGGTGTTTTCAATCGTGCCTTTAACCGACAAAACCTATCTTGGGGGTGAGTTTAAGAACCTCAACAATCAAAAAGCCCTCTACTTTGGAACGATCGCAAAATAATAAATATAACCTTTGTTTCAATAACTTATCCCCAGTGAATATCGCGCCAGTTTTATGTATGTCATGTAACGCTCATCCTAGGCACAATAAAATCAAGGAGAGCGATATGAAAGTCATTATCACCGTTACCGATGCTAAAAATCAAAGAAACTTAAAAACGTTATCTTTAAACTTATCTCAAGGTGAAATCAGTATTGGTAGAGTTCAAAGTAATATTATTGTGAACCATCCCTTAGTGTCTCGCCAACATGCCCGTTTAAGACTATCAGCTGAAGGATCCTTGGTATTTGAAGACTTAGGAAGTCGCAATGGAAGTTCTGTCAATGGAGCCAGAACCCAATTTGCACGGCTTAAAGCCGGAGACTATTTTATCATTGGAGCCATTAAGTTCTTAGTCAATGAACTAGAAGGTTCAGCCCGAGAACTCCCCGCCGCCCATCCTCCTCAAATCACCCGCTCCGCAGGAGAATGGATTAAATCAATGGCCCAATATAAAAACATTTACGGAGAACCCTTAAACGAATCTTCCGTAACCAAAAAATAGCTGGTGTTAGTCCCCCGCGATAGGCGGTGTCAGTCTCCCATCAAGCTTAAAAGGTCGCGGTCACGGACCATAAAAAAAATGACCGATACTTTTCAATCTTGATGGGAGACTGACACCTTTTAATCTATTTGCACTTGAGGGTGAAGGTGCGATCGTAATCAGAGTCATCGCCCCACCGTTTGCCTTTACTGTCTTCCACACTTAAAGCACTATAACCACGACCATGTTCTAAATGGGCCACAAAATCGAGAGCCATGTTCCAACCACAACCTTTTTCCGAGCCCGAGGGACGCTTGCGAATTCTAAGTTTCATTCCGTTACAGCTATTTAATCCCCCTTTGAAATTGGCAGTCATAGGAAGAGTGAATCCTTTCTCCGTATGGTCGTTCCAATTTTCTCCCTGACCAAAGGACCCCTGATAAAGAATTTGACCCTCTTGGGTGATCCAAACATCAACCGCTTCTTCAGCATCTTTGTTGTCATCTAAAGTATGAAAAGCGATCTGAAAACTTTTAATCGGAATAGGCTGAGAAGTACGAACTTCATACTGAGTGTTCAAACTCAGCTTTGCAATGTCGTAATCTCTTAAGTAACGAGCCATGTAGGAAATAGGAACTCCAGGAGATTTTTGAGAGAAGTTAGCTCCTTTGGCAATCCACTCGTTGATTCCTTTAGTTTTATCTCCGGTGAGTAAGTGGACCATCGACTCTCCACTTCCGCCCAACACCAATACTTTGGTCTCAAAATTTTGAAAGAGTTTTTGCTCTTCTGCTTTCACGTTTAAATTTCCTTCAACCAAAGTGCCATTGAAAGCTGCTTCTAACGAAGCTTTCATCAAAGAGGATTCAACGTCTGAAGAGAAAATAAAAATCAATGTTCTGCCGTAGCTTACTGATGAAATGTACATAGGCGGATTGTTTTCTTTGTGTAGAGCAGGATTAGCTTCGTAAATGTACAATTCCGCTTCAGCTAACTTAGTTCCTGGCGCAAAAATACTTTCAGGGGTTGCTGGAGGTTCGTAAGAAGCCGTGTAATAATTTTGAGTAAACTTTACAATAAAGTTGTTCTTCTCGGAGTAAGAGCTACTATTCAAGCTAGCCCTAGCCTCTCCCCCAATCCACTTGGCAGAAATTCCTACTTGATTCAACCCTTGTTCGAGTGAACGGAATTCTTTAATCATAAAACTAGCTTTTGCCGCACTCGTCATTTCTAAATCCTGAGTGAGCAAATTTTGAATCGCCTGAGTGACCGTCGAGTGAGAAGGTTTTTCGACCCTCGCCGAATATTCGGAGCCTCGAGGCATCATCAAATTAGTGATAGTCACATTGGAAGGGGAATGCTTCAGAGGGACAGGACTTAACAATCCGGAATGCAAAGTACGACCTTGAATAACCGATCCTGGCCAGAGCACATCTGAATTCGGATCAAAAGCTACTAACTGTTCAAATGTCGAAACACTGTCATGAAGCTCTTTGTGTTCATAACTAGGCTCTCCATGATTGTTACCAAAATAATCGCTAATCGATTCTGGCAAAACCGTATCTTTAAAAACGGGAGCCTCTTCATTCATTTTGGGAATGGATTCGATCAAATTTCGCAAAGCCAGATCCTCTTTATTGTCACAAGAAGATCCCAGAACACAGTCTCTGTTTTTATTTTTTTCCAAACCCAATTTACCGCATCCCAAAAAAAGAGCCGCAATGATAAAAGTCACTAACCTTGATTTCATTTGTTTTATTCCCCCTAAAGAAATACTACGACGATCTACAACTATTTACGCAACGAGTCAATTAATGTCGGCCTATTCGAAAATTTGGAAAAACTCGACAAGAGATAACAATTTGAATTTATTTATGTTTTTATTAAAATATAATCTTCTTAAAATTCGCGACTTTAAGGTTAGCACTTAACTTAATTCTAAGTCTAAAGTGCAGCCCAACTGGATTTGATGGATAGAAACCCATCTTTATAGGGGAAGTACTCCAGGGACTAACTTATTTCGTTATTGGGCATAAGCCAGAAATGTTTTCCACTAAGAGTGAAAATACTGGGTATTCATCCAGAACATCCTGCCGCTTGTTGTTCAAAAAGTTACTTAAAGAGAAATATTCCATCTT
>OMIX01000047.1 GCA_900299195.1 Deltaproteobacteria bacterium | reverse complement strand
ACTGTTGGAAAGCTTATCTAATTTTGAACCAGGTTCGGGATGATTAGATTATTTTGGGTTGGTATGCTAGAAGCTTTTTTGAAAAGCGGACCGTGAAATATCGCAGCCATTGATCCGATGGCCGGAGACGACAGGCGCCGGGGTGTAATAATAACGGCCTCTCGATTGGGTAACGAAAACCAAAAGCAATCGAGCGGAACGCCGCTTTTGAACGAATTGGATACGTTCCTATAAAAACACTGTGAAAGTTAGATGCTTCTCTATAAGTGGTGGCGAAGTAGCAGCGGTTTTAGGCTCGCAATTTTGTACCAGGTAAATACCTTTAAAACTGATTTCACTGCTTGTTTAGATTTTTAATATTTCTGAGGAGTTACATGGTGGGTCTGTCCGGGCTCGAACCGGAGACCTCTACCATGTCAAGGTAGCGCTCTAACCAACTGAGCTACAGACCCAAAGAAGATGGCAATATAGGGTAAGTTTCTACAAATGGGAAGGGACATTTCTTAGGGGCTATGAATTTACTAAACTCTAAGAAAAACTGGGGGTTGTTAAGGCTTCTAGGTCGGTCAAAAGCCTAAAGGCTTCCAGGTTATTGCTCCCGCAGACCCAGCTAGAGGCAGTAAATTTTCGGCAGACTTCTGGAAAATTGGGTTCATTCCAAATCGTGCATTCGTTTTCGCTGTTCAAATTCACACACCTGACTCCAGCCGGTTTACCCTTGGGCATTCCAGGAATAGGACTAGAAATTGAAGGAGCAATACAACAGGCTCCACATCCAATACGACATTCCATGCCTTACGGTTTAATCGAAATCGGGATATTGAGATAGCTTTTTCCGTTGGATTGGGCCTCGGGAAACTTTCCCCCATCGATATTCACTTGAATACTCGGCAAAAGAAGCTTCGGCGCTGAAAGAGTTTTATCTCGGTTCGTTCTAAAACTCACATACTCTTCTCGAGTTGTTTTTCCCTTTATGTGAATATTGGTCGCTTTCTCTTCCGCAATAGTCGACTCATATTTCACTTCTCTCCCACCATTGGGATAATCATGCCCTGTAAAAACTCTTGTTTTATCAGGCAGAGAGTAAAGTTTTTCAGTCACAGAAGTGTAGAGCATATCGGCACTTCCTTGGGGGAAATCACATCTCCCAGTGCCCACATCGGGCATGAAAAGAGCATCACCCGTAAAAACGGCGTCTTCAATCACATAACTCGCACAGGCCGGCGTGTGCCCTGGAGTAAAAAGAACTTTTAAGGAAAATGAACCCGCTTGAGCTGTTTCATTTTCCTTAAAAAGTTTATCAAACTGGCTTCCATCTGTTTTAAGAGATTTGAGGTTGAAAATAGGCTGAAATACTTTTTGTACTTCAGTAATTCTCTCACCAATCCCGGTCTTGGCTTGTGGAAAATATTTTTTTAAAAGCTGAGCACCTGAAATGTGATCGGCGTGGGCGTGCGTTTCTAAGATCCAATGAACTTTCAGCGATTTTTCTTTGAGAAAACCCACTACGGTATCCACAGATTTTGAGGTGAGAGTGGAACTTGCTTGGTCATAGTTCCATACAGGATCAATCACGATTCCATCTTTCGTACTGCCGTCCCAAACGACGTAGGTGAGAGTAAAAGTCTCGGGATCAAAAAAATGTTGGATACTGATCATATAACTTTCCTGTCTCGTAGACCTTTAAAAAGAAACATCCCGCCAAAAAGCCCAACGGCAAAAATAAGAGGAGTCGCTTGCAAAGTCCCCAGCGAAGTGAGAGCAGGTCCTGGGCAAAACCCGGCTAATCCCCAACCGATACCGAAAAGGGCAGCTCCAATAATAAGCGGCCTGTCCACTTTTTTGGGTTCTGGAATTTGTAGTTTGTCTTCGAGGATAGGTTTTTCTTTTTTAAGAACTAGACGATAAGCAATCGAGTAGACCCCAATGGCCCCCACCATGACAAACATGAGGCTAGGGTCCCAGTCTCCAAGAACATCTAAGAAGGCAAGCACTTTTTTGGGCTGGGTCATTCCCGAAATCGCTAGCCCCACCGAGAAAATGAGCCCTGTTAAATAGGCCCCAAGAGCTGCCTTCATAATCCCCCCAAAAGATGTCGAACGACTCCCACAGTGAGAGCCCCCATCGCCATAAACACCAGAGTCGCAACGATGGATCTCATAGAGAGCCGGCTAATCCCGCAGACGCCATGTCCACTGGTGCAACCGTTACTGAGCCTTGTTCCAAACCCCACAAGTAGACCTGCTAGCAGAATGGCCCAAGAGGGCATGGGCAGCATTTCAAAGTTTTCGGGTTTGAGTCGATACATCAAAGCTCCGCCTGATAGGAGCCCAGCCAAGAAAAAAACTCTCCACAAAATATCTCTAGGGATCCAATTTAAAATGCCACCGATAATTCCACTGACTCCCAAGATTCGGCCGTTGAGTAACCAAAGAAGACCGGAAGCTAAACCGATAATCGCACCTCCAATTAGCGCCGAGATCATGTTCTATAACCTTCCTTTCAGCATTCCTTCCCAATACATCGCAGGGAGAAAATGTTTTTTGAGAATGTACATGCTGGTTCTCTCTTCCGATTGATCAAACGGAAAACTTTCGCAAGGGTTTCCGTCATAATCAAATTCCGCAAGGATGACTTTTCCGTAGCGGGTCACAAGGGGACAAGAGGTGTATCCATTGTACTTCGCAGTGAGGGGTTTTCCTTGGGAGAAACTTAACAAATTGTCTACGAGGGTCGGTGCCTGTTTCCTGATAGCGGCCCCAGTTCTTGATGTGGGGAGCGAGGAAGCATCACCCAGTCCAAAGATGTTGGGGTATTTTGTGTGTTGTAGAGAAAACTTGTCGACTGAAATCCAACCTTCTTTGTCAGCCAATGGACTATTTCTAATGAATGCTGGAGCTCCCATGGGGGGAGTCACGTGGATCATGTCATACTTAAGTACCTTCTCATCCTGATTTTCTACATTTTTAAAGTGGGCTTCTCGCTTTTGTCCATCGATAGCAACGAGGTTGTGTTTAAAAAGAGTGTGAATGTCTCGCTTTTGAACTATTGCAGCGAGTTTTTCTGCATACTTTTTAACTCCGAAAATCTGAGCGCCAGCTGAAGCAAAAACCACTTCACATTCATTACGAATATGCATTCTTCTAAAGTAGTCCTCAGCAAGGTACATAATTTTTTGCGGGGCTCCTCCGCACTTGATGGGAGTGTTCGGGAAGGTAAAGATAGCTCTTCCACCTTTAAAGTTGTGAATTTCACGCCAGGTGCTTTCTACGGTGTCATACGAGTAATTGGAACAAACCCCATTTTCCCCGAGAGTTTCCTTTAAACCTTGGATTCTATCCCAGAAGATTTCCATTCCAGGAGAAACGATTAAATATTTATAGCTCCATTTTTGACCCGTCTGGGTCTCCAGAGTGTTGTGATCGGGTTGAAAACTGGAAACAGAGTCTTGAACCCAGTTCACACCGCTTGGGATGACTTCAGATTCTCTGCGCTCAGAAACCTCTTTGGGAACAATTCCCCCGCCTACGAGAGTCCAAATGGGTTGATAGTAATGAACAGAAGAAGGCTCGATAATAGAAATCGATGAAAAAACTTTTTTCTTTGCAAGTCTCGCGGCAACCGTAATGCCCCCCGTGCCACCCCCCACAATAAGAACTTCAGAAAAATTTTTGGGATTTTGCTCCACAGGCCCTCCTAGACTAAGTCGATATTTTCGTTCTCTCGAATGGCTCCGTCAATTTTTCTTTGGAGGTCTTGGGGGGAGGGGAACATAAGGGTTTTCGGGCCAAGAGTGTTTGGGATAGTTACGGCTCAGCTCTTTTCTTAAGACAGGATAGTGAATCTCCCAAAAACTTTTTAAATCGCTGGTAACTTGAACAGCTCGGTAGTTTGGAGCAAGAAGATGGAGGGTGATCGGAACTTTGCCCTGACAAATCTTAGGGGCCTCTTTTAAACCGAAAAAATCTTGCATTCTGGATTCCACCCAAGGGGCTCTTTCCCAAGGGTAGTGGATAGGAATTTTCCTCTGATTGGGTAAAGTCAGAGTCTCTGGGAAATGCTTCTCGAAGGAATAGTGGTGTTCTGAAATAAAGAAAGTTCTAAGTGAATGAATACAATCCGAGAGCGTTAATTCTGCACGCGAACGCTTTGAAGCCAGCCATTGCTCCATAAATTGGAGCAGAGATGAAGAATTAAGCTCAAGCCCCAATTTTAAGTGCTTATAGAAAAGAGATAACTTAGTTAGCTCAGGTTCGAGCTCGTCTTGAGTGAAAAAAGATTTGAAAACGGAAAGCCATTCAATAAGAGACATGGATTTAAGAGTAGTAGAATCTGTCTTAAAAAGTTCCTTTAGAAAGATTTCAACACTTCGATGATCATTAACTATCTCCCGTTGCTTTTTTTCTAAAACAATTTGACCTAGAGCCAGTTGTGAAAAGGATTCAATTTTTTGTTTTTCTTTGTTCCACTCTGTTCTGTGGCTTTCTTCCAAGGGACAGGGAGAAAGCTCCAGTAGCCATTCCTCCTCAATGGGAACCAAGCTAGTGAGGTGAACCTTAGAATAATGTTCCTTTTTGTGCTCCTGCAAAGCCAGAGCAATCACATACGGCTGTTTTTTGGAATAGGTATAACTCAGCCCAGCTTTTAAAGAAGCTGTTCCCCCTGAGGATAAAACAAACTCCTGGGCCATTCCAGTCAGCGCTTGCGAAGAAGATTGGTTTTTCGCTAAGGCACACCGATCGGGAAAAGCGCCCAGTAGAGATTTGACTAGTGCATCGGGACATTTGGGGTCACTGTGAATAGCTTCAGGTTCTAGAGTTCTTAAGGCTTCCTGCAAATGTCTTTTAGTTTTTAAACAAAGCGAATCCAGGGGAGTGTTTAAATGGTCTCTAGCATCTAAAAGCTCTAATCGATTTTCTGAAATTAAGGCAGCCAAGTGTAAAGCTTCATCTAGGCAGTGTTGGCTTCTAGCTTTGAGAAGAAAACGAGATATCCTTGGATGGGCGCTCAGGGATTTCATCTGTCTCCCTACAGAAGTTAATCCACTTTTCCCTTCGGCAGAAGTGAGAGCACCCAGAAAGTAGAGGAGTTTGTGAGAATAGTTTAAAGAATCCTGAGGAGGCGCCTCATACCAAGAAAAACGCGACAAATCGTCGATTCCCAAAGCCTTGAGTTCCAGAATAGTTTGGGTCAAGTCGGCTCTTCTTATTTCTGGAATGTCAAAAGGGGCTTTTGTCTCAAATTCATGCAAAGTGTAAAGTCTCAAACAGGTTCCGGGGCCTGTTCTCCCCGCACGCCCACTTCTTTGAATAGCAGAGGCCTTGGAATTTTGTTTTGTGGTGAGTGAGGGAAGTCCCGTCCACCAAGAGTAGCTGGCAGTGCGCTGAAGCCCGCTATCGATCACACAATTAATACCCGGAATAGTGAGAGAGGTTTCTGCAAGGTTTGTGGATAAAATAATTTTTCGTTTTGAGTTTGGAGCTAGAGCTCTCTCTTGAATTTCTTTATCGAAGTCGCCATGAAGTGGAAAAACGTTGAAATGATGGCTTCTTGATAACTCTGCAAGTTCAGTTTCCGATTCTCTAATCTCTTTGAGGCCTGGCAAAAAAACGAGAAAATCGCCTTGAGAGGAACACTTAAGTTGAGTTTGCACAGCCTCTTTTACTTTGCGGCTGAGAGGCTTGTCTTTTTGGGAATGAGTTAAATAATGAGTCTCTACTGTGAAGAGAGGGGAATTCAATTGAAGCACGGGGGCATCGTCTAAAAATAACTTAAGCTGCTCGAGCTCTAAAGTCGCTGACATGACTAAGATCTTTAAGTCTGGTCTTGATGTCTGTTGTAGGTGCTTAAGAAAACTCAAACTCAAATCGGTGTGTAGATGTCGTTCATGAAATTCATCTAATATGACTAAACCGACCCCCCTGAGGTCGGGATTACTCATCATTCGTCTTATCAGCATTCCTTCCGTCAGGTAGAGAAGTTGTGTCCGGTCAGAAAAGTTTTTCTCAAAACGAAAATGATAGCCAACCCAATCTCCTAATTTTTCATTTTCCTCCTCAGCCACTCGTTGAGCCGCCCATTGAGCTGCCAGTTTTCTAGGTTGCAGAACCCAAATTTGTGAGTTGGCAAACCTACGAGATTGGCGAAGAAGATAAGGTGGAAGCCTAGTTGTTTTTCCCGAGCCGGGCGTTGCTTGAACGATTAAACTAGGAGAGCGCTCAATCGTTAAGAGGGCCTCAGGCAAAAGGGAGTCTATCGGAAGTGGAGTCTTCATGAAAAAAAAGTTTCAATCAAAATAATGCTTTTGTGCGTCAAAGTATACCCTTTAAATAAGGGGATTTTCTGAGTGCTGCCATGCGGTAACATGGCCAAAGGCAAGAAATAACGGTAAAATAAACTTAATTCTTTCCTTAAAATCAAAGCATCCGCAAACTCATTGGAGAACCCCATGGCAACATCATCCCCTGTTTTGAAAATGAATCCTGAATTGACTCCCTACATGGTGTCTCCCATCAAAGCTAAACGGAAAAAACTCTGGGTTGTTTTACCCGCTTTCAACGAAGAGGAAAACTTAGGGAAACTGATTGAAGCGACGATCGATTCAATGACTCAGCACCAAGTGAATTACGAAATTGTGGTCGTAGATGACGGTAGCCAAGACAAAACTCAACTCGTAGCTCGAACTTTTTTCCCTCAGTTCCCAGTAACGGTTTTAGTGCACGAAAAAAATCAAGGTTTGGGGGCCACGATGAGAGACGGGTTTAAGTATGTTTCTCAAAAAGGGAAGGTGGGAGATGTGGTTATTGCCATGGATGCGGATAATACTCATAATCCGAGTTTGATTCACACTATGCTCACTTGCATCGATGAAGGTAACGACGTAGTGATCGCTTCTCGATATCAAAACGGTGCTGTGGTTAAAGGCGTTCCAGGGTTTCGCCAGTGGTTGAGTCTCATGGCGAGTTATTTGTTTAGAGTTTGTTTTCCAGTTCGAGGAGTCAAAGATTACACCTGTGGATATCGTGCCTATCGGATGGAACTTATCCAAAAAGCTTTTAGTCTCTATGGAGAAAACTTTATTAATCAAAATGGATTTGAGTGCATGGTGGATATTTTGATTAAGCTTAGAAAGATAGAAGCCATCTTCAGAGAAGTTCCTCTAGTGCTTCGCTATGATCTCAAAGAGGGGGTCAGCAAGATGAGAGTCGTTAAAACGATTTCAAGAAGTTTGATGCTCATAGCAAAACATCGATGGGTCTGGCAGTAAAAAACGGAGTTTTTTATCATGACAGTTAGCGATCAAAAGTCTTTTACCCATGTGGATGTTAACTCATGGTTTCGTTCTGAGGCGAGGTTATATCTCACTCACAACCCAAACTCATTGACTCAATTTGAAGGAAAAGATCGCGATCTTTGGGCCTGTCTTACTTTAAAAGACAAACCATTCTCTGATGTCGTTCCCAGGGCAGTTTTAGTAGGGGATTCTCACCCCGTGGCCCAATTCAAAAATAACGACTCCTACTTGATACTGAATGAAAAACTCCAAAGTGTTCTACCCACTTTATTTATGGCTCAGACTCGATTGGCATTAGACCGAGGAGCTTTGCCTGGAGAAAACACTCTTTTTAGTCCCATATTTCCTTCTCTGCACCGAAAGACCATCGCTAGCTCAAAGTTAGTGGTGAGTTTTCACTTAGAACCGGTTCTGGTCGCTCTAGCCAACCGTGTTCCGGCTATTTTTCTCAGTGGCCGAAAGAGTGACGAAACAGAATTTGCCGCTCAAATGGGTGTCCCAGTTCTGATGGGACAAGACCCCTTAAAAATGGTGGCTGAAATTGAAATCTATTTCACTCACTATCCGTGGAAAAGAGTGGATGAGTTGTGTCAACACGTAAAGAAAGAGTTAAGAAACGAAGAGGCGAGGCTCTCATCTGAGATTCAATCTCCTAACTCTTCGGTTTTTACTGTATGCTCTATTTCCGACTCAAACTATTTGCCCTTCTTTTTAGGGTTTTTAGAAAATATTAATTGGGCTTCATCGGGTCATTTCAAGTGCTACCTCCTAGCCCTAGATGCCAATGTTAAACATCAGGTTCAAAAACTAAAGTTAGAAAATAAGATTAAAGTTCTTTCACTCAAAGACTTGTGGTCTGCAGAGGAAATCAAACGCATTGAAAATCGAAGCCCGGGCAATCAGGCCTTTTCAACAAAACCAAGGCTGTTAAGAAGAGCCTTGCAAGAGACTGGGCTTCCAGTTTTTTACTGCGATTCTGATGTCTATTTTTGCCAACCTTCCAGTCAGCTTCAGAAAACGCTTAATCCAGAAACGGATAGCATTGTGCTCTTTCCTCACTTTAATGATGAGTTTTCTCCAGCGCAATTAGATGGTTTGTTTAACGCTGGAATGTTAGCAGTGGGTCCGGGAAGTGAGAAGTTTCTTCATTGGTGGAGCGAGATCTGTTATCGAGAGTGTTCCGTGGACGTGAATCGAGGATTAGTAGGAGATCAGGGGTATCTCAATTTAGTTCCCATTCTTTTTGAGAGAGTCAAAATATACAAAGGCCGAAATCACAACGTCGCCCGATGGAATAGTAAGACACTCCAATTAGATTTCTCTCAGCAAAACCCGGAAGTCCCCATTGTAGAAAAAAATAATTTGGTGGGAACCTATCATGCTGCCTTCAGCGATGATCGAGGGGTTTATCAAATCAAGTATTGTTGGGATCAGTTGGTGAGTTTCTTTTCTCCAGCTTATTCTAGGTTCTCCTCCAAAGCGCTAAGGAGCAATTTGCTCTATCAACAAAAAATCTATTGGACTCACTTAGATTATTTTCTCAAACTTGAAACTTTAAAAAGTAAAAAATGGGCTCGTTCTTTAAAGTTGTTTTCTGGAGTTGGGAGCTCTTTTTGGTTTACTCAAAAAGGTCGAAGATGGATGAAATGGGCAGTCGTTGCCCGCAGGGTTTTAGGATCCCTCCAAAAACAGATCCCATCCCCTTCTAAAAAAGCTCCGGTAGTTTCCACTGATAGCAATGCTGTTCACTGGGTGGAAAGTAACCAAAAAGCACTCGAAATGGACAGTGTTTCTACCGGACATTCCCAAAAAGTCGCCTAACTTAAAACTGATACCTCAAAAATATCAATAACCTATTGAAATCACTTGAATCAAGGCCCCTTTCGTTGCCTTTAAAATAGCTTTATGTTAGACCTTTCGGTCTATGTCAGAAAATCTTGTGAATGGACCCGAAAAATCTACCCCCGAACCTACCCGAAAACGACCTGGACGGTTGCCTTACGGAAAGGGAAAACTTCCTAACTGGTCAAGCCGCAACAGTTTGTGGACATGGATCATCTTTGGAATGGCCGTCATTTTGTTGGTTTCGGTCTATTCCAAACCCGATTTTGCATCCAAAGAGGTCGGTTACAGCGAATTTAGGGACAAAATAAAAACGGGTGAAATTAAAAAAGTGATTATTGCAGAAAACCTTTTGAAGGGACTTACAGAGGATGCTTTAAAACCCGCGAATCCTCAAGCCTCTCGATCAGTTACCCCATCAAACGCCGCGGTCGCTTTTTACGTTACGATTCCTGTGCAAGATCCCAAACTGGTGGAACTGATGGAAGAAAAGGGGGTCGCGTTTGAACAAGAAAACGTGATGGTTAAGAATTTCCTGTGGCATTGGCTACTGCCCTTTATGGGACTCATGTTGGTGTGGAGAATTCTTTTTTCTAAAGCTTTCAAAATGGGGCCCGGAGCCGGAATCATGAGTTTTGGTAAGAATCGGGCCAAACTGGTAGTGGACGATTCTAAGAAGGTCACTTTTCAAGATGTGGCAGGTGTGGAGGAAGCTAAAGAAGAGCTTCATGAGATTATTGAGTTTCTAAAAACACCTCAAAAATTTAGAGCCATTGGCGGAAAAATACCTAAAGGCATTCTTTTGGTAGGCCCTCCAGGAACTGGAAAAACTCTTCTGGCAAAAGCTGTCGCGGGTGAAGCAGGGGTTCCGTTTTTCTCTTTAAGCGGTTCCGAGTTTGTTGAAATGTTTGTCGGGGTGGGAGCTGCTCGAGTGAGAGATCTTTTTGGGCAGGCCGTAGAAAAAGCTCCTTGCATTATTTTTATCGATGAATTGGATGCGATTGGAAAAGTGAGAAGTGCAGTTTCCCCTATGGGCGGACATGACGAGCGGGAGCAAACATTGAATCAACTTCTGGTTGAAATGGATGGCTTTGATACTCGCACGGGTGTGATCATTATGGCAGCCACCAATCGTCCTGAAACTCTAGATCCCGCTCTTCTTAGAGCTGGGCGATTCGACAGACAGGTTTTAGTCGATAGACCTGATATCAACGGAAGAGAAGCTATTTTGAAAATTCACTCGAGGAACGTGAAGTTGGTTGAGGGATTAGATTTACGAGTGGTAGCTGCTAGAACTCCTGGATTTGTTGGAGCGGATTTAGCGAATGTGGTCAATGAAGCAGCTCTGTTAGCGGTTCGAAAAAATAAGCAAGAAGTTGAACTATTAGATTTTGATGAAGCGATTGATAGGGTTATTGCAGGACTGCAAAAGAAAACTCGGTTGATCAATGCCAAAGAGAAAAAGATCGTTTCTCATCACGAAATGGGTCATGCGTTGGTCACTCATTTTACTCACGGTTCGGACCCCGTTCACAAAGTTTCAGTGATTCCTCGAGGCTTTGGAGCTCTGGGCTACACCATGGCGTTGCCCAAAGAAGACCGTTATTTGATGACTCGAGAAGAATTACTGGCTCGAATCGACATCCTGTTAGGTGGAAGAGTCGCTGAAGAAATTGTTTTCAACGAAGTTTCTACGGGAGCACAGGATGACCTCCAAAAGGCTACCGATATCGCCAAGAGAATGGTGATGGAGTACGGTATGAGTGAAAGCTGCGGGCCTCGCACTTTCAGTGCTGAAAGATCGTCGTTTATCAATTCTCCTTCGGGTCCGATGAGCTTCCAAAAAGAATTCAGTGAAGCTACTGCTGAGAAATTAGATGAAGAAGTGAACAAAATTCTATTTCAAGCCCATGAGAGGGTAAGAAATCTTATCAGGCAGAAAAAGGATCTTTTAATTCATGTGTCGGCTATTTTGACTGAGAAGGAAGTCGTTGAAGGAAAAGAATTAGTAGAAATGATACAAGCTTTTGAAAATCCCGATGTGGCCAAAGTCGCTGAGACCACTGGCTTTCATCAGGATGCTCCAAGTTCGGATAAGGCGGAGACTCAAGGAGCTTCGGTGGCTGTACCCGTTCAAACTAAGGAACAGGAACTCCCCCATTGATAAACCGCGAGGTTGCGGTTAAGATGTGGCCGGTTTTTTTAAAGAGGGAAATGATAAATGGCTGAAATGAAACAAAAAATGGATGTTAGAACCTATTCTCGTTATGTAGAAAAGGGAATGATCAAAGACGCTGAAGTTCAATCATTCTTGAAATCCCTGCCCGACGAGACCGATAACGCCGTTTGGGTAGATTTGACCGTAGAAGATGCCGAATTAGGCGCTGATAGCGATGATGTTGAGGCAGCGGCTGATGAAGAAGTGGTAGCTGAAGTTGAGGAGAGCACCCCAACTCATACCCCCGAGGGCACTTGAAGAACGAAGGTGTTCCCATAGTCAAAGAAGGACTTCCCTTTCTTTTGATTGCATTGGTTGCGGCATTGGCTTTCTGGCTAGGGGGCCTTTGGCCCATAGGTCTATTCTTTTTAGCTCTATCTGCATTCATTGCTTTTTTCTTTAGAAATCCCGAGCGGTTGGCTCCGGTCGGGGCTCACTTGGTATGTTCTCCAGCAGACGGCAAGGTTATTTTTGTGGGGCCTGCAAAAGAGAATGAGTTTATCAAGGAAGAGATGCAGAAAGTTAGCATCTTCATGTCGCTTTGGAACGTTCATGTGAATCGAGTTCCGATTGATGCTACAGTGAAAAACATTAAGCATCATCGAGGGCGTTTTATGGCCGCTTTCGAAGATAGAGCTTCTGAAGAGAATGAGCGAAACTGTATGCTCCTTGAGACTGGAAAAGGGGTTAAGATTGTTTTAGTTCAAGTAGCGGGCTTGGTAGCTCGTCGAATTGTTTGTTACCCTTCCATTGGTTCTTTTTTATTAAAAGGGCAGAGATTTGGCCTTATCCGATTTGGTTCCCGGTGCGATATCTACTTTCCCAAGGATGCTCATATTTTAGTGAAATTAGGTGAGCATGTTTTGGGCGGAGAAACGTTACTAGCTGAATTAAAAGGTTGAGGTTATGGGCCCCAAAAACCGAAGAGCTTATATTCTGGTGGTTCCAAGCTTATTTACCACTGGAAATCTTTTTTGTGGTTTCTATTCTATTATCCACTCTTTCACGAACAACTTTGAGGCGGCTGCCTATGCTATTTTTTTAGCTGGGATATTTGATGTTCTGGATGGTCGGGTGGCCCGAATCACTCACAGTACCAGTAAGTTTGGGGTGGAGTACGATTCCATTGCAGATGTGGTTTCCTTTGGTGTGGCCCCCGCAGTTCTAGCTTACGTTTGGGCTTTACAACCGTTTGGTCGTTTGGGGTGGGCGAGTGCTTTTTTCTTTGCCGCTTGTGGAGCGCTTCGACTAGCTAGGTTCAACACCATTGCAGAAGAGTTGCCTAAGGCCTACTTTTTAGGTCTCCCCATTCCGGCGGCTGCCTATTCGATTGCAGCTTCTTATATTGGACTATCCCAACTTCAATTTGAATATGCTCCGTATGTGGTTTTATTGTTATCCCCACTGCTGGGGTTCTTAATGGTCAGCAGCATTCGATACCGAAGTTTTAAAGATCTCGATCTTAAACGAAAAAGAAGTTTCGTCTGGATCGTGGTTATTGTGATTGGGATTGCAGTGATCGCCACCCAACCTGAGTTGGGGCTGGGGTTGTTGTTTGCTTATTACGTCTTGGGGGGAGCCCTTCGAGAGGTTTATCTGTTTATTAAAAATCCCAGTGACCGACAGAAAAAATATATTGCACCCCAATTTGTTACTACGGATCAAACCCAAGAGGATCCGCCAGGAGGTAAGTCGTGAGGTTTTCAAATTTAGAAGGGATTCAATCCTTTGCTATCGTAGGAGCTACGGGGTTAGTGGGACAGGAATTACTGGATATTCTTTGCGAGCATAAAATTAAATTCCCAAAGTTAAAGCTTTTAGCCAGTGGAAACTCTGCGGGTGAGAAGGTCGATTTTGCGGGGGATGAGTATGTAGTGGAGGAGTTGACCTCGGACAGCTTTGAAGGGATTGAAGTAGCCTTTTTTTCGGCCCCCAACGATGTGACCCAAAAATACGTTCCTATCGCTATAGCAAATGATTGTTTAGTGATCGACGATTCCAGCGTGTTTAGGCAAAAGTCGGATGTCCCTTTAGTGGTCCCAGAAATCAATGGTTCGTTGTTGAAAGATTTTAACGGAAAAATCATTTCGGTTCCCAATTGCACCACAACACCGTTAGTTTTAGCGCTTAAATGCTTAGAGGATCGGTTTGGAGTCGAACGAGTGGTTGTGAGTAGCTATCAATCGGTTTCTGGAGCTGGAAGAAAGGCTTTTGAAGAGCTTTCCTTTCAAACAGCAGCTCTACTGAATGGTAAAGAAGCTGAAATTTCGGCTTTTCATCATCGGATTGCTTTTAATTGTATTCCCGAAATTGGAGAGGTCACTGAAAATGGAAATACTTCTGAAGAAGAAAAAGTGATCAAAGAGACGAGAAAAATTTTAGATTTGCCAGACCTGAATATCTCATCGACGGCGGTTCGAGTGCCTACGTTTTCAGGTCATGGCCTTAGCGTTAATGTTGAGCTTAACAACGATTTTGAAAGTATCGAAGAGATTAGAGAGTTGTGGGATAGTTTCCCAGGACTCAAAGTGATCGATAACCCCTCACACCACATTTATCCTACGAATGTGGAATGTTCGGGCAGTGATTACACTTTTATTGGGAGAGTCAGACGAGATTCTTCAGTGAAATCGGGACTCAATTTTTGGGTTATCACCGACAATTTAAGAAAAGGGGCAGCTTTGAACGCGCTTCAGAGTTTAGAGACCCTCTATAAATACCGGAGGATGAGTTAAAAACTCATTAGGTTTGTGAGTGAGCAGGTCATTAGTTCAACGCACTCGCCAAATATTCTTTTAAAAATTGAATATGACGGTACCGATTTTTGTGGGTGGCAACGCCAGCCGGACGGGCCAACCATTCAGTCTACGATTGAAGATTTTTTACAATCAGTCCTACAAAGAAGAGTTGTTTTATATGCTTCTGGGCGAACCGATAGTGGGGTCCACGCTTTAAGTCAGTACGCTATGTTCCGTGGGGATGTCAGATATGAACCTCAGGTGTGGGCTAAAATGTTGAATTTTAATTTGCCTCCCTCCATTCGAATTTTGGAATCGAGATTGATGCCGGATGATTTTCATGCGCAAAAAGATGTGCTTTCAAAAACCTACGAATATCGAATCTTGAATCGAAAAGTCGCTAGTGCGATCAATCGAGGAGTACACTTTTATCCAGGAAAATTAGATTGGGACAAAATTCGAGAGGCTTTGGTTTGTTTCATCGGAGAGAAAGATTTTAAATCGTTCCAAGGGGCTAAAGCTGAGGTTCAAACAACCATTCGTACGATATTTCGGTTTGAATTACTCCAACTGGCTGAAGATTTTTATGCTTTTCAGGTCGAGGGTAATGGATTTTTGAAGCACATGGTACGTACGATGGTGGGAACATTATTAGAAGTAGGAGAGGGCAAGTTTAAGCCGTCTGAGGTATCTGAGATCATTGCTTCTAGAGATCGCCGTAGGGCAGGTAGAACGGTGCCTCCTTCGGGCCTCTACCTAGCTAAAGTGGTATATCCAGAGCGGTATGGATTGAACTAGCGCCTTTAAAGTGGCAATATCTACTCATGAACTTCGACACTAACCACCGAATGTCTTTAGGCTGGTTTTTGGGATTAGCCATGGTGTTGCATGGTAGTCTAATGTTCTTAAATGGGGTTCCCGGCAGAGAAACTAAAATAACAACAGCCAACCCGTCAGAGTCTTTCATTGAAATTGAAAAAGCTCCCTCTCAAGAGAGAAAATCGGTGGTTCAATCCAGTAAATCTGAAGAGGAGGTTCAAGACAACAAACCGGCTGAATATGCCGGGGAGTTTCGTAATCGAGTAAAAAAAGAAACTCAGGCCCGAGTGATTGGGCCTTTCCAAGAGGGGCGGTCCGCCTCTGAAAGTTCGAAAAAAGAGGGACAAGGAGGAGAAAACTCTGGTAAGGCACCTTCCGACGAAGGAGATCCTATTCCTACCCCCGGTGGAGAGGCCGGGCCCAAGATTTCAGATCTCATGATTACTGGGCGCTCGCCGCACTTTTTATCTGATAAAATTGAGAAGGGGAATGAGACGGTGCTCAATACCGACAAAGTTCTCTATGCTTCTTTTATTAATCGAATCGCAGAAGAAATTTATCAGCCTTGGGTAGGCAATATTGAAGAAGCTTTAAAGAACCTGAGAGCCTCCGGAAGAAAATTAGAAAATAACACCTATGTGACCAAGCTCAATGTCGCTATGGATAAACGAGGCGAGATTACTGGAATTCAAATTCTTTCCAGCTGTGGCGTTGCCGTGATTGATGAAGCGCCGAAAAGAGCCTTTTGGGAAGCCGAACCTTTTCCTAATCCGCCAGTTCAATTGATAGAAGAAGATGGATTTATTCGTCTTAATTATGAGTTTCATTTTGAGTGGAAATCTTCCGGATTCAATATTGTCCCGATGACGATTTAACTCCATCCCTTGCTTCCATGACAACCATGCGCCTTGGGATTAATGGCGATTTATTAAAAATCGTTGAGCTAAATAGAAAAAGGTCAAAAGAGTTCCAATATCACTTAACCCTAACGCCAAAGGCCCTGAAGCTACTTTCGGATCTTTTTCTAACCGATGAAAGAAAAAGGGGATAGAGACGCCCCAAAAGCATGAAAGGGTCATGGTGGTGAGCAGTGTAAGCCCCAATAACGAGGGATACTCCGCAGGAAACTTTAAGAGCCAAGCCACTAAAGCAGTCAGTGTCCCGTAAAAGATTCCAAGTAAAAGGGCACAAGGGATTTCTTGAGAGAGGCTAGCCAAATAGTTTTTTAAAGTAGGTTTTTGTTTGTGGAGTCGGGTGACCGCTAAAGTTGTGGCTTGCATCGCAACGCTTTCATTTAAACCCAAAATTAAGGTGAGAAAAAAGAAGAGTGAGATAGATTCCTGAAGAGTAGCCTGAAAATGGCCGGTTAACCAAGCGGCAAAAGTTCCTGTGGTGAAAGTAGCAAGTAGCCAAGGAAATCGGAACGCAAAGCTTCTGAGAAATGACTTTTCACGTTTCAATTCCGAACTCAAACCAAAAAGTTCGTACAGATCATTTACCCTAGGATGAGCTGAGATATCCCCTAAGTCTCCAGCAAAAGCCTCGATATTCAAAACCCCTGAGAATTGTTTGGAGGAATCCACCACGGGAAAGGCTAAAAATTTGTGAGCTGAAAATGCTTTTCTAGCTTCACTGACTGATGTCAGATGAGAGAGAGAAATACATCTTTTGACATAGATGTCTGCAACTTTTTGGTGGGGACTTGCTGTTAAAAGTCGATGAACAGGGACGACACCCATTAATTGATTCGATTCATCCACGACATAGAGGTAGATGATTTTGTGCTTTAATCCATTGTGCCTAAAAGTGGATAACACCTTTTCAATAGAATCTGTGGGTTTAAATGCTGGAAAATCCCGAGTAATGAGCGGCTCTATCGTGGGCTGAGTGCGTTTCACTTAAGGCTTCTTTTTAAAAGTAAATCCACACGGAGTGTTAGGGGAGACTAAATTACGGTCGGCGATATCTTGGGGAGTGATGGGAAAAGTACGGCAGATGTTGGGCCGGTCCTCGTAAACACTACAACGGCTGGAGGCATCATCCCAGTGGGGACATTGGAAGAGAAGTTTACAGCTAGTGCTACAATGCTGACATTCTCCCGAGAGGCCATAATGCTCTTGAAGTCTTTTTGCTACCGATGGAAATAAACTTAAAAAAGCTCGTCTAAATTTTCCTCGAATTAAAGTTCGGCCTTTGGGGCTAAGCAACCCTTCTTTTGAAAAAACAACTTTCAAAAACGGAGGAGTTCTTTCCCAAACGTGCCATGTTCTGCGTATCCATCGAATTTTGAGCCATTGCTCTTTCATCTGCCTAACTGAGCTGCAACCCGAGTGCCAGCGGGTGTGTTCTTTGGGTTCTTGGGTTTTTTTGTGGACTTGTGAAGCTGGCGATTCTTTTTTCGACATGATGCTGTTTCCTGGATGTATTCAGCTAGCACTCTATCATGAATTGGATTGAGACTGCTTCATTTTATCACGGCGAAGTTCCAGCGATAAAATTTTAAGAAACGAGACAAATACGGCCGCGATGATAGGGCCTAAAAATATTCCTGTGGGCCCCATCAAATTCACGGCACCTAAAACACTAATTAAAGCCAGCATCGGATGCATTTGCGCATGATCTTTCATAATCAGTGGTCGAATAATGTTATCGATAGTTGCGACCGTCATTCCGCCAATCAGCATGACGGTGAAATAGCCCCAACTTCCATTAGCAGCTAAATATAAAGTGGCTCCTATCCAAATAGGGGCTGAACCTACAAGAGGAATCATCCCAGCCACCACCGTTGCTGCCCCCACTAAAAAAGCGTTTGGCAAATGAGTGATAAGAAATAAAAAGGTCATTAAAACCGCTTGCGCTACAGCACTGGCGAACAGACCTAGAACTACTCCCCGGCAAGAAGTCTCAAAAGTCATGTAAAGCTCTACAGACCGTTGAAGTCCCAACGGAGAGATGGAGCTTAGAAATTGTAGAAATCGAGCCCCATCCAAAAGGAAAAAATAGGTGCTAAGAATCACCACAAAAAAGGCCATCACAACGCCCGGCATGCCCGAGATGAATCTTCCAATGCCACTAGAGACTTTTTCTAGAACGATTTGAAGAAACTCTAAGCTCTGTTCGTAAACCCAATCTCGATCGAGAGGAATAAATTTGGGAACTTTTGCGATCCATTTTTTTGCGACCGGGCTCTCAATGATTTGCTCTATGCCCTGAGAGTCTTTGAGAATTCGATATTTGCTCACATAATTTAGAGTCCGATAAGTGCCAGAGTAAAGAGTCAGAACAAAAGGGACGAGAACCAGTAAAGTGACTCCAATCGTCACTGAAAGCGCAGCGATAGCTCGGGGCATGTGTTTCAAAGCTTTATTAAATAGGGGGTAACAAAGAATTGCGATGATAGCTCCAAGAAAAATAGCCACTACAAAGGGGGCCATCATACTGAAGAAGAGTACCGTGATTCCCAAGCCCATAAACAATTGGATCCAACCTCGCCAGGGAGTTTTTTCATTTGAGCTGGTGTTGTCTGTCATGGGTATCCTCTACTTATTTTTAGTTCCAAAAGTTTAATCGAAACCCAAGGGAAGGGGTAGGGATTAGTTCTTTGCCCAAAAGAGGGCAAAAAAAAAGAGCAGCCTGCTTCAAGCTGCTCTTTTGAAATAATAAATGGTATCCTCGACGATTAACGTTTCGAGAATTGGAATCTCTTACGAGCTCCTTTTTGACCGTACTTCTTACGTTCTTTCATTCGGGAATCTCGGGTTAATAGCCCTTCCTTCTTTAAGGTGGCTCTTAAACCAGCATCAAGCTTAATCAAAGCTCTGCTAATTCCGTGGGCCAAAGCACCGGCTTGAGCAGCGATTCCACTGCCATCCACAGTCATGCTTAAATTAACCGAACGTTGTTTATCGCAAAGCAATAAAGGTCTAAGAATTAAAGCTCTCAAAACATCACGCGGGAAATAGTTGTCTAAAGTACGTTCATTAACAGTGATATTTCCTTCCCCGGATGTTAAACGGACACGGGCAATTGCGCTTTTTCGTCTTCCAGTAGCTTGTATCATTTCGCTCTTCATGGGTAACTCGACTCTCCTCTAATTAATTGTGATAGCCCAAATTGGGTAATTTTACAGTTTCAGGTTGCTGTGCTTTATGAGGGTGGTCTGTTCCAACATAGACACGCAATTTTTTAAACCATTTACGAGCCATGTGCCCGCGAGGCAACATTCTATAAACTGCCAACTGAACTAAACGTTCAGGGTGGGATGACAAAACTTCTCTAGCGGTTTTGCTTTTAATCCCTCCTGGGAATTGAGTGTGATGGTAGTAGGTCTTTTGATCCCACTTGCTTCCGGTCAATCGCACTTTTTCAGCGTTGATCACCACCACATTGTCCCCAGTATCGGCAAATCTGGTGTAGCTAGCTTTGGTTTTTCCCATGAGCATATTAGCTACATGTGAGCTCAAACGACCCAACGGGATTCCTGCTGCATCTACCAACTTCCATTGCTCACCCAACTTAGTGTCGGTGGCAAAATAGGTTTTGGGCATCAAGGGGGCGCGCTTAACTGCAGGCCCTTCTTTTTTGACTTTAGGAGCTTTCGGCGCAGCTTCTTGAGCTGTTTTAGCCTTAGCTTCTGCCTTTGGAGCAGCAGCCTTTTTGGGAGCTGCTTTTTTGGTTACTTTTTCTTTTGAATCGGTCTTTTTCGTCGCCATTACTTCCTACTTACTCTTAAGTTGAAGGCACAGCTTTACGACTTTAGTTCAACAAAGTCAATAATTAATGGGGTTGAGAGTAAAATCAGGAGTTTCGGAAGAGAGCTCTAAAAGCTTCTTTGGCCTTCTCGGATTCTGAAGTGATTTCAGGTACTTGTGTGGATTTGGTTTCTGGGGTGGCTAAAGAGAACTCAAAAAAGGTGCAAGAATTTTGAACCCCTCGGTCTCGAATCCATGGGCTTTCAGGTTCTTTGCATTTTGAGGTTAGGTTTTCATCAAAAAAAGTGCAGTTTCGACAGCAGTGTAGGTCGCTACCGCAACTTGGGCATAAACGATTTTTGTTCTGAACTTCTAAAGAAAGAGTGGTACGACAATAGTGACACTGCCACATAGCCTGATTCCCATCCCCCAAGAAAAGTAATGCCCGGTTAGAAACAGTCAAACCAGTCTTATTATTACATTGGAAAAAAAAGATTGGAAGTGTTCTTACACAAGTTCGCTGTGTCATTTAAAAAAAATCTTAAAACTTTCAGAAAAATAAAATTGGCTAGACTTTTTTGAAAAATTTTCGGCTATCTTTCATGGTTGTCTTTTCGAATGGTAGGTCTATGATATCGCTTCCATTGAAAGCCCCGAGTTTTTTCTTAACTTAAAAAGAGGGGTAAAGGAGAGAGCGATGAAAGCCTGGGTAGCAAAAACACAAAAATCTCGAGTGGCTGTAGTTGCGGGGGTGAGAACACCTTTCGCTAAATCTGGAACCAAATTGAAGGGCTGCAGTGCCGTTCATTTGGGAGTTTCGGCAGTCAGAGAAGCGATGGCGAAAGCAGATTTGTCGCCGGATAAAGTGGATGAAGTCGTGATGGGAAATGCGGGTACCCCTGCAGATGCTGCCAATATTTCAAGAGTCATCTCTTTGCGAGCAGGATTTCCTGAGGCCACTCCTGCCTACACGGTTCATAGAAATTGTGCTTCGGCGATGGAGGCCATTGCCCAAGGGTGTTTAAAAATCGGTGCGGGTTTAGCTGATACGATGCTGGTGGGCGGGACTGAAAGCATGAGCAATATGCCTTTGATTTTTGGAGATGAGATGAAAGAACTTTTCTCCACTCTGACGTTTGCTAAGTCGCAAGTTGAGAAGCTTGAAAAATTGACCCAATTTAGGCCTCAGTGGTTAAAACCCGTGGTGTCTATCATGGAGGGGCTCACCGATCCTATTTCAGGACTTAACATGGGGCAAACGGCTGAAGTTTTGGCTAGAGATTTTCATCTGACTCGACAGGAACAAGATGCGTTTGCGATGAGGTCCCATCAGCGAACGGTCGACGCCCAGAAAACAGGAAAGTTTAAAGATGAAGTGGTTCCCATGATTATTGAACCTGACTTTGACGAAGTAATCGAATCTGACTTCGGTCCGAGAGACGGTCAGTCTATGGAGAGTTTGGGCAAGCTGAAACCTTTTTTTGATCGAGAAAATGGAACTGTGACTCCGGGAAATGCCTGTCCTATTACCGATGGGGCAGTGGCCTTGATTTTGATGTCAGAGGAGAAGGCAAAAGCTGAGGGGCGACAGATTCTTGGATTGATTTCTGGATTTACTTTTTCAGGGTGTGAGCCCAAACGCATGGGAATGGGCCCCATTTATTCCTCTGCATCTTTGTTAGATCAAATGGAAATGGATTTTTCTGAAGTGGGTCTAGTCGAGCTTAATGAAGCCTTTGCCGCCCAAGTGTTGGCTAATCAAAAAGCCTGGAGCTCGGATAAATATGCTCAGGAAAAATTAGGACGTAAAAAAGCGTTAGGTGAACTAAGAGATGACATGTTGAATGTGAATGGGGGGGCTATAGCGCTTGGTCATCCTGTAGGGGCCACTGGGGGAAGGTTAGTGGTTACCCTGTTAAATGAAATGAAAAGAAAACAAGTGACTAAAGGACTCGCGACTCTCTGCATCGGTGGAGGGCAGGGGGCAGCATTCTTATTGGAGAGAAACTAATGGAACTGACTAGAGAAAGCTTTAAAAAAGAAGTAGCTGAATTTAAGAAAGAATTTAAAGAGGATGTTTTTTCTGTGGCTGAAAAGTCACTCACCCTTGAAAAAAGGGGCAATGTAGGAGTTTTAATTTTTGATCAGTATCAGGAAAAAGCTAATAAGTTATCTTCTCCGAACATGCTTCGGTTGTTCGAACTTTGTACTCAGATAGAAGAGGACAAGTCGATTGAAGCTTTAGTGATTTTGAGTCGCAAACCCACCATCTTTATTGCTGGAGCCGACATTTCAGAAATTCAGCGGATGGCTCGAGGAGAAGCCACTGCAGAAACTTTGATGAAGCTTCAGGCCGTGTTTACTTACTTAGAAAATCTTCCCATTCCTACGGTTGCCGCCATTCATGGTGCCTGTATGGGAGGGGGAACTGAGTTGTCTTTGGCTTGTGATTATCGAATGGCAAGTGATGGGCCCGAAACAAAAATAGCTTTACCTGAAGTATTGCTCGGAGTTTTGCCGGGATGGGGCGGAACCCAGCGCATGCCACGTTTAGTTGGGCTTGAGAAAGCTCTGGATTTAATCCTTACGGGAAAAAGTCTCGATGGAAAAAGAGCCAAAAAGATTGGATTGGTAGACAAAGTAGTTCCGGTGGAGTTTCTCGAGGAAAAAGCGATCGCTTGGGCACAAGAACTTGCAAAAACTAAGAAGAAACGAACCTACGAAACCCATTTCAAAGATAGGCTTTTAGAAAATGTTCCCGGTGGAAAATGGGTGATTTTTGATCAAGCTAAAAAACAGGTCATGAAGCAGACCAAAGGAAACTATCCGGCTCCGTTAAAAATCATTGAAGTGCTCAAAAAAACCTACGGAGGGGATTTGGAAAAAGGGCTTAAGGTTGAAGCTAAAGCCTTTACAGATTTGGTCACTACTCCGGAGTCCAAGTGTTTGATCGGAATCTTTTACCTTCAGGAGAAAGTTAAAAAAGACAAAGGGGTTGAGGGGAAAATTGCTGGAAAAGAGATCCGACGTGCGGGTGTGGTAGGTGCGGGGGTGATGGGCGGTGGCATTGCCCAACTTTTTGCGGCCAAAGGAACTCGAGTCAGAATGAAGGACATTCAGTGGGATGCAGTAGCAAAAGGCTACAAGGCGGCCTACCGAATTTTTAAAAAATTGGTAGATAAGAAAAGAATGAAACCGAACGAGCTCGCTAATGTCATGGAGCGAATCGAAGGGTCGGTAGATTATAGCGGCTTTAAACAGTTGGATCTTGTGGTTGAGGCAGTCGTTGAGTCTCTTGAAGTGAAAAAGAAAATTTTTGCGGAATTGGATCAGATTGTGTCATCCGAAACTGTTCTTGCAACTAACACTTCGAGTCTTTCGATTACAGAAATTGCAAGAGCGGTGAAAAATCCGAAGCGGTTGGTGGGGATGCACTTTTTCAACCCCGTCGATAAAATGCCCTTGGTCGAGGTGATTCGAGGACAAGAAACTTCGGATGAAGCAGTGGCGACCGTTTTTCAATATGCTAAAAAGCTTGGGAAAACACCGATTGTCGT
>OMIX01000046.1 GCA_900299195.1 Deltaproteobacteria bacterium | reverse complement strand
TGTTTTATTCAGGCCACAAAAAGCTTTTGAGTTCCAAATTTCTGGAGGCTAGCACAGCTGAGTCTATCTCATTTGTCGCTCTGCCCTATCGCCCAATCAATCACTCTTTATCCCAAAGAATCCAGAATGAACATCGACGTTCACTAAAGTTTAAACACGTGATTACATTTTTTGTTACCTGATTACATTTAACTTTTCTTTTCTCAATTTGGCTTAGATCTAACACGAAGAATACGGATCCTCTAAAGCTGCACTCACGTAGTCTATTGGAATTCATCCTCATATCTGAAACCAGGCATTTACCTTGCAGAAAGTCTCCATAGGAAGAGTGGATGATGAAACAGTTGTTAATAGTTGTCGTAACGTTGATCCTAACAGGAAGTAGCCTTAGCTTTGCTGAGACTCATCAAAGCGGAAATACTGGCTCTACTAGAACGGATGCCGTTGCGAAGCCTCAAAGCCGTATTTTCGAGTATATTTCTGCCTGTTTGGCTGGACGCCCCAGTTCGGCTTCAGCGGGCATTGTGGGCAGTTCATCTCCTCCAAACACCGGCATAGGTAATGGTTCTGGTGTAGGAGGAAGTGGAGAAACGATTTTTCGAAGTAAATGCCTAACTTGTCACGGCGGAACTTCAGGGCCTCCTAATCTTACCTTGTTAGATTCGAGTGCAGCAGAAAAGGCACTTACTCAAGTGAGTGCTGGAAACATGCCTCCCCCAACCAATGGTTCTTTAAGTTCTGATGAGAAAGCCGCTCTCATTCAGTTCCTCCAAACCAAGCGATAATCCGATTACCCTAAATTTTTAGATTATCCCTGTGAAAAGACGGTCTTTCCGTATTACCATGGGGACCGATGAACATTTTGAAATGGCCTATCTACTTACAGACTATTTTAGCAATGCTTTTGGGCATTCTGGCCGGGCTCATTCTAGGCCCTAAAGCCGCCTCTTTGGGGGTCGTAGCTAAATACATTATTGAAGTCATCAAAGCAGTTGCCACTCCTCTTCTCTTTCTTGCTATTTTTGATGCTTTTGTGAGTGTCGATCTCAAAGGGAAAGGGTTCTTAGGTTTACTCGTCATCTGTATTTTTAATGCAGCTTGTGCCGTTATCATTGCATTGGGGATTTCACATATTTTTCAACCGGGTACTTTTCTCACTTTAGATCCCTCTCTAAAAGTCACTACTTCTCTCCCCAAAGTTTTTGACCTCAACTTACATTGGTCAGATCATCTCTCCAAAAAAAATGGGGCTAGTTTTTTTACCGGTACCACAGCAGCCATTGTCATTGCCGTCGGTTTAGGTTCATTATTTGTACTGCTCAAATTTCTTTTAAAAACCCGATGTTTTAAATTGACGGAACAACTCAAAAGCTGGGACCAAATTCTTTTACAATGGCTCTACAAAATAATCGGTTACCTTGTACACTTAACTCCTATTGCCGTATTTACCGCTATGGCAAAAGTGGTGGGGGTGCAGGGATTTGGGGCCATGAAGGGACTCGCTGCCTACTTGCTAGCCTGTGCTGGAGGCATGTTTCTACAGGTAATTTTAGTTTACCAAGCTTGGATCAAATGGATCGCAAAACGCTCGTTGAAACAATTCTGGAGAGAAATCAAAGAACCCGTTATCTACTCTTTCGGTGTGAATAGCAGTCTTGCCACTCTACCACTTACCCTCAATGCTCTTAAACGACTTAAGGTTTCCGAGGGTTCAGCCAGATTATCGGCATGTATTGGAACCAATCTTAATAATGATGGGATCTTACTTTATGAAGTTGTTGCAGTGCTATTTGTAGCGCAGGCCTTCGGTTGGCACTTAGCAGTGGGTCAACAGCTGGTGCTTGCTCTCATTTGTATCGTAGCCACCGTAGGTGTCGCTGGGGTGCCCGATGCTGGAATGATCTCATTATCCCTGGTATTATCAAGTGTCGGACTTCCATTGGAAATTTTACCTATTTTAATGACCGTCGACTGGGTCTTGGCGAGATTAAGATCAGTTAATAACGTTATTGGGGATGCTACTGGGGCCATTGCATTAGATGCTATTTTGAAAAGCCCTACAGAAAAAATCGAGTAAACTGCATGAGTGAAAAAACACTAAATACTATTCCCTCTTACCACTTTGATGCTCTTAAACAGATTGAGGATGGCTACTGGTGGTTCGAGGGCAGATTAATTTGGGCGAAACGTTTTATTCGACAATGGCTTGAGTCTCTTTCATTTACTGATCCTATTTTCTATGTGGATTTGGGTTGTGGGACGGGTGGGTTTGGTAGCGAGTTAAATCATTCTTTTCCCATGGAGACCACTCTTTTAGTCGACAATAGCCCAGAAGCCTTACAAAGAATTCCGGAGAATCCAAAAATTCAAAAGTTAGCAGTCGACTTAACAGCTCCTTTTACCCTACCCTTTAAACCTAATCTCATCACTTGCATGGATGTTATTGAACATTTGAAGGATGATACTGAAACCCTGAAAAGCATTTATAACAATTTGAAACCTGATGGGCTTTTTATCCTATCAGTTCCTGCCCATTCTTTTTTATACTCGGCTTGGGATAAGGCTCTTGGCCACTATCGTCGATATAATAAGTGGGGATTGATTGAACGTTTAGAAAATACTGGATTTACGATCCGAGCTGCTTCCTACGGTTGGTCTTTTCTATTTCCGGCTGCCCCGTATCGTTTTTTCTCTTCTAAAACTCAAGAAAAATTAGAATATCCCAAAGTTTCCCCACGGATAAATCAACTTTTAATCAAGTTAGCCCAAATGGAGAGTAAAATGGCTCCATGGGTGCCCTACCCCTTTGGAACTTCTATTTTTATCGCGGCTACTAAGGAATCAAAATAGTATCGCCACGCTTGAGAAGATTCATCTCAAAGTTCTGAGATGAGTTTTTCCGACGAAAAACGGTAACAAACGAGTCACCCATGATGGTTCCACGGGTTTCATCTTCCAAAACCAACGCCATCCCCTCATCAATCCCAATCCCTAAATTTTCTTGAGAAGTTTGAAGAACCGACAACAACCGATTTTGTCTTTGACGAGCCAAGAAATGTTGGTCGATCACAAATTTAGACACCAACCCCAATCCTGCAGCTGTTTCCACTTGTTGAGGGTTAATAACTGTAAAATCCCCTCGTCCGGTGATCATGGTTTTGGATGCCATAGCAGTTCCAGCACTATAACCTCCAAAGACAATCCCTTGATGATAGGCTCTTAATAAAGAGGGTCGGATCTCAGGGTCCCTGTTGATTCGGTCCATGAGATCTACTTGGTCTCCGCCCGGAAAAAATATTCCAGTGGCATGATCAATCTGAAATAAGAGATCTGTTTTTAAATAGGCTTTATCGTCTGGAGACAATCCACGATTAATTTGTGCCACAGAATACTTAGAAAACATTTCTTTTACATCATCAAATTCTTCTTGAGGTGTTGAGGTTGCCCAAGGCAACACGAGAATTTTGGCGTCTTTACCTCCAGCCCAATGGACAAACTTAGCAATAGCTTCTGGAGTATATCCTCCACCCCCCAGCAAAATCAGCTTTTCTTGAGCCTGAACCGTTCCACTCAAAGCAAAAATAAAACCAAAAATAAACCCAATGGCTGTTTTTGAAATTTTTGTGTTCATTTTTAAGCCCCCCAGCCTAAAACTAAAAAAATTCACCTGTTAGAAGATTTCTACACCGACTTTTATTCACATGATATAGAAAAACTATGAACCCCCAATATATTTCTCTGTCCCCCCTCCAAGTTGCGACAGCCGGATTTCTTATCCTAGCGAGTGGAATACTAGGCCTTTACTTAAAATTAAAAATTACAAAGTCGCTTTATATCGCTGGTTTACGCACTGTTCTCCAATTGGTTGCCATGGGCTTTGTTCTGCAATGGGTTTTTAAAGTTCAGTCCTCTGCGGCTGTAATTTTTATGATGGCTGCGATGACCTTGGTTGCGGCGTTGACTTCAACCCAAAGAGCCGTTCGCCCTTTCCCTGGAATTTTGCTTAACAGTATTTCGGCTATTTGGATAAGTTCATGGGTTCTACTTTGGTACGGTTCGATTTTGGTTTTTAGAATCCCAGTTTGGACAGACCCACAATATGTCATTCCTCTTTTAGGAATGATCTTGGGCAACTCATTAAATGGAATTTGCCTAGCTGTAGACCGATTTACTGAAGAGGTCTATTCCAAGAGGGAACAAGTAGAGTTATCACTTTCCTTAGGAGCTACTTCGTGGGAAGCCGCTAAACCCGCTTTGATCACTGCAGTTCGCACCGGAACTCTTCCTATTATCAATTCAATGACAGTCGCTGGTGTTGTGAGTTTACCTGGAATGATGACCGGACAACTCATCGCAGGAGTGAGCCCTTTAGAAGCGGTCAAATATCAAATTGTGATCATGTTTCTCATTGCAACTAGCACCATTTTTGGAACTCTCATCATATCTCTTTTGGGCTATAAGAAACTTTTTAATTCATGGCACCAGTTTCAATATTGGATTGTGGGAAAACGATCATGAACCCAATTCTACAAATTAAAGATCTTTCAAGCCCATTGCAGCGGGAAGGTGTGCCTCTGCTTAACTCTGTTTCTTTCACCCTTCAATCAGGCGATCGCTTAGTTTTGACGGGTCCTTCAGGATCTGGAAAATCGCTTCTTCTTCGAACACTCACTTATTTAGACCCTATAGCCTCTGGAGATATTTTTTTTATGGGTAGCCCTGTCGCTGCAGAGAGGGTTCCTTACTTTAGAAGTCAGGTGATTTATTTAGGACAAAAACCCAGTTTGAGCGAAGGTACGGTTGAAGATAACTTAAAAAAAGTTTTTGAATTTAAAGTTCACCGAAATAAAAAGTATGAGCGAGATCGAGTTTTAGAGCTTTTGCGCTCTTTTCATTTCGGGCCCTCTTTTCTATCTCAACCCGCTAAACTTTTATCGGGAGGAGAATCTCAAGTCGTAGCACTTATTCGAGCGTTAATTTTAGATCCGGTCATTCTACTTCTCGATGAACCGACAGCTTCCCTCGACTCCGCCAAAAATGAAGTGTTTGAAAACCTGGTGGTTTCCTGGATCAAGGCAGCCTCAAACCGATCTTTCATTTGGATCACTCACCAAAAAGAACAAGAGCAACGCGTGGGAAATCGTTGGATAAACCTGATGAAGGGTCTTTTAAATTAGGAAGATTGTGAAATGAACGGAGACGGGCTGGAACTCTAATTAATGGCTCCCGGGGAGGGAATCGAACCCCCGACGCGGTGGTTAACAGCCACCTGCTCTACCGACTGAGCTACCCGGGAACAGAGTCAGCATATTGTCAAAGGTTAAGCGACTTGTAAAATCCAATTTTTAGGTTCTTAAAACTTTCAAGATCTGCTTAGAAGCCGACTTTAAAGTATCAAAAACCCCAACCCCTTTAACCGCAACAGCTTCAAACTCTTCAGCTCCGAACGTATTAAGTTGGTCATGAAGCACCCTAACTGGAACTGGGTTTTCTACATCTCGCTTGTTCCATTGAAAAACAAAAGGGATTTGATGCATATCATAGCCTTGCTCCCTTAAGTTGCTATCCAAAGACTTTAAACTCTCAATATTATCTTCCATCCGATCCACGTTGGAATCGGCCACAAAAACAATCCCATCCACCCCTTTTAAAACTAACTTTCGGCTGGCATCGTAAAAATGCTGTCCTGGCACTGTGTAGAGATGGAATCGGGTCTTAAACCCTCTAATTTCACCAATATTAAGAGGAAGGAAATCGAAAAATAGGGTTCTTTCAGTTTCCCCAGTCAAAGACACCATCTTGCCTTTACTATCGGGATTGGTCGTATTGTAGATGTACTGAAGATTGGTCGTCTTTCCGCCCAAACCAGGGCCGTAGTAAACAATTTTGCAATTAAGCTCTCTAGCGGCGTAATTAATAAACGACATTTGATCTACCGTACTATAAGGACACGCGATTCTGAAGCGCTTTTCCTAAAGTCGCCCCATCTAAGTATTCAATTTCAGCCCCTACCGGAATTCCATGGGCAATTCGACTGACTTTAATGTCATTGTATTTGATGAGCCTTGCAATATACAAGGCCGTTGTATCCCCCTCCACTGTGGGGTTAGTCGCCAAGACTACTTCTTTGATTTGACCTTGTTTAATCCGATTTTGAAGCTCTCTAATTTTAAGTTTTCCTTCATCAATCCCATCCAAAGGAGAAAGAGACCCATGAAGCACATGATATTTGCCTTGAAACTGTCGACTTTTCTCAAAAGCCATCACATCTGAAGGCTCTTCAACCACACATAGAATTTCGTCCGAGCGCTCAGGATTGTTACAAATTTCACACATAGTCTCTTCGGTAAAAGTGCAACACTGTGAACACGAATGGAGCTTCTCTCTCGCGCTTTTAATCGATTCAGAAAGTCCCAATGCAAAGTTTTCTGGCTGCCTTAAAATAAAATAAGCAAGACGAGTCGCTGTTTTTTCACCGATTCCGGGAAGCTTTTTGAGCTCTGCAATCATTTCATCCAGAGCTTTGATTCCCTGACTAGAGTTTCCCGTTTTAATAGCCATTATATCTCCACTCGAATATCCACAATTTCAGCTCCGAAAATTTCTTTAGCTTGAGAAACTACAGGATGATCTAAGGCATCTTTACGCAACGTCGCCTCTTCCTGTTGACGTCCCTTCTCTAAACTTTGTTTGGCATTCACTTCTGAATTTGAAAAGTTTAACGTCGATTGAGGGCCAAAAAAAGTCTTGATACATTGAGTAATGTCTTGAACATTTTTACTGTCCATGGCCTGCTTTTCGTAAAAACTTCCTTCGTCAAACCCTAAAGCAACCCCTTTTCCGTTAGCAATGGTCTCCAACTTAAAACTTGCATGGTTAAGAAGTGCGCCTAACAAGGGGCGCTTTTTCATAACAAACTCAACAAAAGCTCGCCAATGAGTTTCGGGAGTTCCCTCACTGGGCTCCTCAAATCTCCCAGCATTTGTGGGCATTGACTCGTCGATATCTACCTTAAGGGCCGGGGGCTCTACCATTTTCTTGGGAACCGCTTCAAGCTTAGTGGCTAACTTAAGCCCTTTCTTTTCAGGGATAACTTCATCTTCATTAGCACTTCCCTCTTCCGTCATCATTATTTTGACCTTACCCCCCGAAGAAGAAGGAGAAGATTGTTCAAATTGATCGAGTTCATCTAGTTTGGTCATTCTGACAGAAGCTACTTCTAAAACAAATCGAGGCAAACTACTCCAAGAAATCTGGCTAATCGTTTTTGAAAGAATTTGAGCCATTCGCTCCAACTGAATGAGAGAACAAGCCTGGGCTAATTCGGAAAGTTCTTTAAATCTACCCGCAGAAATATCTAAAGATTCAGGACTCAAATTTTCCTTTGATTCTTTTGCGGCTTGGATCAAATAAAGTAATCGCAACTCCTCTAAACATCGTTCAGCAAAGTGTTTCAAGTCGACCCCAGAAAGATAGGCCTCGGAAATCAAAGCAAGCAACTTTGGAATGTCTTTATGTACAATCCATTTCCAATAATCGGATACAACATTGGTCTGACTGATTCCTAAAGCTTCCACCACCTGCTTATCATCGAAAGAAACAGTCCCTTGAGAATTTTTCTGTTGGTTGGCACCAAAATAGGAAAGAACTTGATCTAAAAGAGAAAGAGCATCTCGCAAACTACCATCGCTGTGACTAGCGATGAGCCGAAGCCCTTCTTCAGTGATTGCAATTTCTTCAGTTTTAAGAATGTGCTGGATTCTTTCAACAATCTGCTGACTAGTAAGTCTTCGAAATTCAAATCGCTGACATCTACCCAACACAGTTAAAGGAATTTTTTGAACCTCTGTCGTTGCCAGTAAAAATATGACGTGCGCTGGTGGCTCTTCTAGAGTTTTAAGAAGAGCATTAAAAGCACTCAACGAAAGCATGTGAACTTCGTCGATAATATAAATTTTATAAACCCCAGTAGCTGCCCCGTAAGCTACGTTATCCCTAATCCCTCGAACCGCCTCAACGCCGTTATTAGAAGCTCCGTCGATTTCGACAACATCGACTGAACGACTTTCTGAAATGGCTTTACACTCACTGCAAGCATTGCAGGGAATAGCATCTTTAACATTAGGGCATCGAAGCGCTTTAGCAAAAATTCGAGCCACTGACGTTTTTCCAATTCCTCGAGCTCCGCTAAACAGATAAGCATGAGAAACTCGGCTCAAACGAATGGCGTTAGTCAGAGTTTGTACTACGTGGTTTTGCCCCACCAAATCTTCAAAACAGTGAGGGCGCCACTTTCGTGCTATTGCTAAATAGGCCATAGAAAGAAAAGAAGGCTCGGGTGACCTGCGTCGCACAAATCTTTCTGCTACCGCTGCTTCCTTCCGGACCTGACGGGATTTGCAAAAGTCCGTCGCACAGGGCCGAGCCATAATCTATCTATGAATAAATAGTTGAGTTTTTAGACCCCGACAATTGATTTCTTGTCTTATAATTAAAAGAGTTTAAGGAGCCCTCATGAGAACAAATCGACTCCCTTACTTAGGATTTTTGACCACTCTTGTGATTTGCTGTTTAGCGTCTAAATCCATCGGCTCTACGGTAGAACTTTCTAATTTTAAAGTGGGTTACTTAAAAACCTATCCTAAGATCTTAGATTCTAGCTCTTCTTTAGACTTTGGCTGGACACCCCAGTTGGACCTTACTCTTATTGTGCTACGCGGCGAAATTAGTCTCTTTGGAGCCAAACGGTCACCCAATAGTAGTTTTCTGATTTCTAATTACGAAGCCTTTGCTGGACTTAAACTTCTACCCCTTCTCCGAATCGAAGCTGGAGGGGGATTGCAAAACTGGCATGGGCAAGGGGGAGTCTCACCGGTTGTCACTGGGGGTGTGGTTTTAGATTTAGGAACTTTTCTCGATCGCATCTACTTCAACTATTCCTATGTGTTGAACAAAAATAATGAGACAAAGATTCTGAAATTGGGTATGGGTCTTAACTTGTAAAATGGAAACATTTAGTAAAGATTGGTTACTTTGGTGGCGTTCTCTCCCTTTCACTAAAAAACTAGCTCCTCTTCTTTTGTTAATCGTCTATTGGGCCGTTTTAAATCGTTTCAATGGATTAAGAAGTGATCTGGTGACCAGTAGTTTGCTTCCGATTATTCTTTATTATTTAGGCCCACGATTTTACCCCGTCTTTCAATTCACCCTTCCCTTATTCTTAACTAGCATTATTTATGACAGCCAAAGATATTACGCTGATTATATTCGCGGTCCTATTCATGTCAGAGAGCCCTACGAATTTGACAAATACTTCTTCGGCATCTCAACTCTCTCTGGAAAATTAACGCCAAATGAGTGGTTTCAACTTCACACTCACCCTTTTTTAGATTTTATTTGTGGACTGGCTTATATTATTTTTATTCCGGTTTATGTTTTAACGGCTGCTTATTTTAGATTCTGGGCCAGCCGAAAAGGAACCTATCTTAGACATCCTCGAAGTATTCTCTTAAGATCACCTCAAATGATGTGGGGATTTTTCTGGCTCAACATGGTGGGATATTCCACCTATTATTGGTATGCCGCTTCTCCTCCCTGGTATGTGGCGCTTTACGGTTTAGGTCCAGCAAGAATTGATGTTTTAGCTAACGTAGCTGGCTGTGCTCGTTTTGATGCTTTAGTAGGAATTCCTGTTTTTGTGAATTGGTATGGCAAATCGGCCGATGTTCATGGAGCCATTCCGTCTCTTCACATCGCTTACCCTTTAATGGCTGTCTATTACGCTTTTCGATTTGGAGCTCTCAAAAAATTCACAGTAGCTTTTTATCTTCTGATGTGTTTTTCGGCAGTTTATCTAAATCACCATTATATTTTAGATATTCTTTGGGGCTCGGCTTATGCCATCACCGTCGCGTTTTGTATCGATATGCTATGGAACCACAATTTGAAGAAAGCGGGAATCATTGTTCCTGGCGTAGATCCTGATGATGATAATCCCACTACCGCATTGAAGCCTGGGTTTTAATTCTTTAGCCTCAAAAAATAAGTAACCATTTGTTTTAACTTGTCTTTTTCGTCGTTGTTCACACAATAGTATCATGATACTATTATAACATGAAGTCCCCCTCAGGCAGATTTGTGGTTCGTCTCCCTCCGCAAGTACACCAGCGGTTAAAAAACGAGAGTTTAAAACGTGGTCTTTCTCTCAATGAACTTTGCCAAGAGCGACTTTCTTCTTCTTTGCATCAGGTTCGCTCTCAAAGACCAAGCCCATTACCTGAAGTTGTTCTCACTGATGTATTAGAGACAGCTAAGAAATTAGAACTCCCCATTAAAGGAATCTTATTATTCGGTTCATTTGCTAGAGGGGAACAGGACCCAACATCTGACATCGATCTCTTAGTTGTCCTTTCGAATGAAAACAAGATCGAACGATCTTTATATCAAGATTGGGATCTTGCTTTCAGTAACCATCGCTTGTATGGCCCCCATGAAATCAATGTCCACTTTGTCTATTTGCCAGAAGATCCCAAACATTGTGGAAGTATTTGGCTAGAGTGTTCACTGGAGGGAATTCTCATTTTTGAAACACAAGAGGCAAAAGTACAACGAAAGGTTTTACAAATTCGAAGTTTGATTGCTCAAGGACACTGGCGAAGAAAATTCGCACATGGACATCCCTACTGGACAGAGGAGAAACTGTGAAAAACATGAGTTTAGCAAGAGACTATATTGTCAGAGCCCAAAAGAGATTAAAAGCAGTCGAGGTTCTTTTAAAAGAGGAAAGTTGGTCAGATGTCGTTCGAGAGAGCCAAGAAGTGGTAGAGCTTGCGCTGAAATCCTTACTTCGAGCCTCTTCGATTGAGGTGCCCCGAATTCACGATGTGAGTCCTGTACTCGAAGAGAATAAAGAAAGGCTCCCCAAAAAAATACTCGATTCATTAAGTAAGATTGTTCATATTTCAAGACAACTTCGCAGAGATAGAGAACTTGCTTTTTATGGCTCCGAAGATCTCACGCCCTCTCTCTTCTACAAAAAAGAAGATGCCGTGGAAGCGTTAAAGAACGCAGAGTGGATAGTTAACACCGTGATAATTCATGTTCCTGGAGAATAAAAAAACTAATTTTTTTCCCAGAGTTTCTCTTTTTCAACCCAGTCAAACACTTCTTTCATAATTCCAACAACGTTATCCACTGTTTTTTCGTCAATCGTCATTGAAGGTTGAATTCTAAAGCTTGGCGCATAAGACATTGTCAAAAGACCACGCTTTAAGTGCTCTTGAAACACTTGATTACACACCGATTTTGACAACGGCTCTTTGGTCTTTTTGTCTTTCACCATTTCGATGGCCATGAAAAGCCCGGCTCCTCGAACTTGTCCCACAAAAGAGTATTTCTCTTCAAAGGGTTTGATGGAGCTTAAAAAGTAAGCCCCCACTTTTCGTGAGTTTTCTACCAAACCTTCTTCATCGATAATTTTCAAAGCGGTTGATGCAGCTTTGGCTCCCAAGGGATTTCCTCCGTAGCTTGAAGAAGATCCTGAGGCATTCGACCAAGGTTTGGTGTTAACAATCTCGTCTCTAGATAAAATGGCTGACATCGGATAACCCCCACCAAACTGCTTTCCTAAAGTTACGATGTCAGGAACCACTCCAGAATGTTGAGAGCCCCAATAGTTTCCCGTTCTTCCAAATCCAGTAATCATTTCGTCGACGATAAGAAGAGCTCCCAACTCTTTGGCAACCTCTTTCATTGCAGGCATAAATTCTTTAGGGGGAATAATATTTCCAGCAGTTCCTTGCATAGGCTCTGCAATGATGGCGGCGACTTCTCCCGCAGTTGTTACCTTAAGCTGCTTTCGCACAAACTCAACACAGGCCATTCCGCAAGAGGGATATTCCATTTTGAAAGGACATCGATAGCAATTCGCATACGGAACTTGATGGCTTCCCGGAACCATAGGCCCCAACTTATCTTTAAAATCTGAACCCATCAGCGAAAGAGTCCCCATGGTTTTTCCATGAAACCCTCCCCAGAAACTTACAAACTCATATTTACCCGTATAACATTTGGCGAGTCTCAAAGCAGATTCAACTGCCTCAGATCCTCCTGAGTACAATTGTGCACGGTTAACCCCCGGAGCCGGCGCTTTTTCATAAAGCCTTTCAAACAACTCAACTCGAGCTTCGGAAGTGAAACTTCCCACCGATATTTTTTCCACTTGCTCTTTAATAGCGTTTACAAACTTAGGATGGCTGTGTCCTAAACCATTCACTCCAATACCACCGATGATATCTAAAAAGGTATTTCCATCAACATCGGTCACTGTATTTCCTTGGGCGGAGTCAGCGACAATTCCTGCCATGAGAGCAAAACCTTGTAAACCTGGGGCTAACCCACGTTCCTCGCGACTTCGCAAAGCCTGGCTTTTAGGGCCCGGAATCGCAGTTTGGATTTTAGCAGTTTGATTTTGGGGCTGGGAAATAAGGCTGTCTTTCATAGGCGAACCTTATACCTCAACTTGGGATAGGTTCCAGTCGTTTTTTCACAAGGGAAAAAAAACCCAGAGAGGACTAAAAATCTGTTTCGCTTAATCTCTGGAAGACAGAGCTAAATCTTCATCGCTCTCTAACATCACCACAGCCCCCTGCTCCGAAGCCACTTCCTCAAGCTCCTGAAGTTGAGCTGCAGCTTCTCGTTCTCTCATGGCGCGACCAATGGTCCACAATCTCTCAATCGCTGAAATATTAGAAAGAACTGCAATAGCAAATGTTGCTAATAACAAAGGATATCCCACTGGCTTAGAGAAATTGAAATACGAATCCAACCAGTGAATGGGGAAAGTGGAGAGGGCCGCTCCAAAAGTTAAGTAAAAAGCCCGCTCAGGACGTCTCATAATGCCGGGAGGTGGGGGAATGTGAAGCGCTTCAGCTTTAGCGGTGGAATAGCTCACCATGAAAGACCCGGCCAAGGCCAAAAGCGCAACGGCCTGAAATAAGGGAAAGTCTCGGTAATAAAGAATCAATCCCGCCAAAAAGAAAAATTCCACATAGCGATCCACAGCCGCATCAAGAACCTCACCGGCATCTGAAGCCACCTCAGTCATTCGTGCGACCATGCCATCCAAACAATCCATGAATGCGGAATAACAAGCAAAAAGGGCCGCAAAGCCAAAATATCCATAAGCTAATGCCGTTCCCGAAATTCCACCAAAGACTAACGAAGCCCAGGAAATTTGGTTGGGCGTCACGTGAAGAAATACGAGGAGTTTTGCAATAGGCTGTAGCGCCCAATAGCCAATTTCCATCATGCCTCGCCCCATTAGAACGCTTCCTCCCTGGCGATTAACACGATCATATTGGGTTCGCCCTTTCAAAATCAGCTTTACGCTATAGGCAACTCCAACCAGAGCTAATATGGCTAACAACACGAAAGTATTAACAAAATCATAAGCTAACATGGACTCTCCGAGTACAAATTGGACTCTCTTTTAGCAAAATCCGCGTCTGGATTCTACAACTACTACTCACCATGAATTTTTATATTAGCACATTCGTTGCCAGAGGAAGCTCTCGACACCCCTCAGAGGCCGATCGGTAAGCGGTTTGAATCAACTGAACACACAAATAAGCTTCTTTGGCTTCTTTTCCCACATAGTCTCCCACTTCGATGGCTGTCTTAAATTGGTCAAACAAAGAGTTAAACCAAGTGACATGGCTAGCATCCATCCAATCGGAAGAGATATTTTGTCTCTCTACGTGCCATTTGATCGCCCCTTGAGCCACATCAGGTCCTTCAGTTTTATGTTGAGTGGCGATTTGGATTTCATCATCGTCTACCGTAATGGCCCCTTTTTCCCCTTGTATGGTGTAAATGACTTTTCTGACTCCGGCTGTCCAGGTCAAATGGACATGAGCAAGTCCCGTGGGGAAGGTTAAAACAGCCGAGAAATTATCTTCCGTATCATAGCGATCAGGCTCCAAAATACTCATCTTAGCTGTGACTTGTGTGGGATAAGCATTCATCCAATCGAAGGTAAGATAAAAAGTATGGCTTCCATGATCCATGGCGATTCCACCGCCACTGAAACGTTTTTCTCGTCGCCAATGAGTTCTCCATTCGTTAACTCCCTTGGCGTGGGTATTTCGAAAAGTATTTAAAGTGCAGGAACGAACTTTACCAATTTTTCCACTGTCGATGATTTCACGAATGGCTTTTACCACCGGAGCATGTTTGTAATTATGACAAGGGAACAGTACCCGCTTAGAGTCTTGAGCTGCTTTAAGAAGCGCTTGAGCCTCTTCAATAGAAACCGTGAGGGGTTTCTCGCATAGCACATGAAGCCCGTGCTTAAACCCAGCCAAAGCGATTTGAGCATGAAAAACAGGGGGGGTTGAAATATCGATGAAATCTAGATTTTCAGCCTCTTGCTCTAATAAAATTTCATAATCGGTATAAACTCGAACATGGGGAAGTTTTTCACAAGCTAGCTGCCGCCGAGCCTCACAAGTATCAGCTACTGCTACAATCTCCACATCCCCTTTTTCCTGGGCTCTTTGCAAATAGGCCGGAATGTGGCCATGACCTGAAATAAAACCATAGCCAATCACAGCTCCACGTAAAACTTTTTTATTTGTTACTTCCATGGGTACCTCTTTAATACTTCTCCAGAGATTTAATCCGCTCTAGCTGCAGAGACAAGTGTTCTAATTGCTGCTGCCAATATTTTTCAGTTCCAAAGTGCGGAAAAGCCTGTTTAAAGGCCCCATCTTCCCATCTTAGACCAATCCAAGAGCTAAAACAGATAAGCCTAAGTGCCCTAAGTGGCTCTACCAGCTTTAAAGTTCTTTCATCGAAATCTCGAATTTCCAAATAGGCATCGATGATTTTATCCCTGTTTTTAATGGCATACTCATCATCCCCACCCATCAACATCCAAAAATCTTGAACTGGAGGGGCGTAAATCATGTCGTCAAAATCGATAAAGTAGGGTTCATTCCCCTTCCATAAAATATTTCCAGCGTGACAATCGCCATGGATCAATATTTTCTCTACCCCCTCAAAAAAGGGCTCACTGCGATCACAAATTTCACTTACCAACTGTTGGTAAATCGCTCCTAAATTGCCAGGGGGTAATTGCCCCATCTCTTTCAAAGCCCTAACGCAGGCCCTACCATAAGTTTCAGGGGTAAGCTCTAAACGGGGTTGAGATTTCAGTTCAGCCCCCACGTTGTGAAGTCTCGCTAAATAACGGCCCAAACGTTTTAACTGCTCGTCATTTAACTCAGGCTCTAATCTGCCAGGGCGTTTAGGGAAAATGGCGAAGAAAATTCCATTGATTTCAAAAAGGGTATTTCCCTCTTTTTCTAAAGGACAAACCACGGGAATTTCAGCTGCAAAAGCCTTCCTTAAAAACTCGTGCTCCGATTCGATACTTTTTCTCTCCCATCGGCCCGGACGATAAAATTTGGTGATGCGATTGTCCTCGTCCTCCATCGAAATGTCGTACACGCGATTTTCCATCGCATTCAGAGGAATATATCTGCCAGTGCATCTTCCGCCTAATTGTTCAGTGGCCTCAAAAATGACTTCAGGAAAAAGATGAGCAAAATTACTCAGGGGTTTAGACATCTAAAATCCTACTTCACTACTTGAATCGGAATTTTGAGATCATACCGAGTCGGAAAAAAACAGATCTGATTGTTGCACGGCTGAAACTTGAGAAGACCTTTGAGTTCAACTTTACCGGGTTTGGCACTCTTAGCTAAAAACTTCACTTTAAATTTGGTTTCTCCGTCGTAAACCATCAAATCTTTATCCGAATTCTCCAGTCGAAAAACTTTTCCTTCAGGATAAGTGACCCCTTCAAGAACGATCCCCTCCGTCTCAGGAAAGTCGATCGTCGTAGGAATGAGATTGGGTTGAGCCACTGGATTAGCCTGAATGTGAAACACCGGATCAATTTTGACCGTCACAGTCGTTACTACACTGGCTCCCGCCTTAACAGAAATAGCCTTAGCCGGTTCTATCATTAAAAACTTGGGCGCCTGTGGTTTGGCGGCATAAAGTGACGAAATAGCTAAAATTAAAAGTAGAAATATTTTCATGGGTTAAGAGTATCCAACTCTCCACCAACGTTCAAGTTTTGGAGAAACTACTTAGTAGCTTCCACCATTTTCTTGAGCTCACCACTTACATAGAGATCGGTCACAATGTCACAGCCTCCTACAAACTCACCGTTAATGAAAATTTGTGGAATGGTCGGCCACTGGGTGAACTGTTTCACCCCTTCTCGAATTTCAGGATCCGATAAAACATCTCGGGTTTCAAAATCGACTCCCAAATCCATAAAAATATCCATGACTCTTTTTGAAAAACCACACATAGGCATTCCTTTGTGGCCTTTCACATACATAATGATTTTGTGATTTTTTACATCCTCAGCAATTTTCTTTTGAACATCTGTAGTCATCGTTTTTTCCTTTCTTAAGATCTCTTTTCAGCTTCGCTCGGAGTTAAGGTCTTTAACGAAAGCGCATGGATAGCTCCTCCAACCTCCGACCCTAAAATGCCATAAATCATGCGGTGCCTCTCCACCATTCCTTTACCTTCAAAAGAAGGAGATACCACCAAAACCTGAAAATGATCGTTAGTTCCCGTGGTGTCCTCTGCTTCGACTCTGGAACCCGGCATTGCTTTCTCTACTAAACTTTGAATTTTTTGAGCTGAAATCATGGAGAGTTTCTACTCCAGTTTTTAGAAAAATACCACTCTTTGCCATTGCCTGGTATAACACGCGCATGAAACCAACCCAGCCCACCTCGAGTCTTAGAATTGTTTCTCTGCTCCCCAGTGCTACTGAGATCGTTTGCCGATTGGGTTTAAAAGGAAATTTAGTGGGTCTTTCCCACGAATGCGACTTTCCCGAAGATCTATGCCATCTGCCTAGGCTCACCCAACCAAGGATCGATCCAAACCTTAGAGGAGAGGCAATCCATAAGGACCTTAGCTTACTGATTAAGAATGGACTGAGTATTTACGACGTCAACGTCGAACTCTTAGCCTCTCTAGCTCCCGATTGGATCCTCACTCAAGATCAGTGCAAAGTTTGTGCGGTCTCAATCGAGGATGTAGAAAAGGCTCTTTGCCAATTAACCCAATCTCAAACTCAAATATGCACACTTAGCCCCCACTGCTTAGATGATATCCATCGAGATTTTTTAAAAGTAGGAACGGCTTTAAATAAAGTTCAAGAAGCCAAAGACCTGATCACCGAATTTTGGATTAAACTTAACCAAATCAATTCTAAGGTGGGCACCGACCTTCCGGGCCGACCTAGAGTGCTTTGCCTTGAATGGCTAGAACCTCTCATGGTGGGTGGCGGCTGGATCCCCGAGCTGGTCAAACTTGCGGGTGGAGAACCCCTGATTGTATCCAAAGCCGAAAAGTTTAAGACCATTTCCTGGGATGAAGTTGTGCAATCGGATCCAGACATCGTTGTCATTTTCCCTTGTGGCTATCCAATGTCCAAAACTCAAAATGAAATCGAAACTTCTACCGAACTCAAACAACTCACAAGCCTAAGGGCTTTTAGGCAAAATAAAATTTTCATTTGCGATGGGAATCAGTTTTTTAATCGACCCGGACCTAGAATTATCGACTCCTGTGAAATTTTAGCCTCTTTACTATTTCCAGAAAAATTTAGCTCTGCTACATCCTGTTACCTAGGAAAAGCTTTTATTCCGTGGAGGCCTTATGAAAATTAAAATCCCTTTTATATTTTTAACTCTAATTATTTTTTCTACGAACTATTCGGGTGCGGCAAAACTCGAAGTTACCGAGAGTCAAGTAGGGTTTATTGCTTTAGCAACCCCAGGAGCTTTGAAAATTTCAGGAAAAGAGGGGGACGCTAAAGGTTTAAAAACTGAAATTTATTTTGAGCAGGGAAAACTGGGCGGAACTTCGACCCTCAAATTAGACACGTTAACGACGGGTATTGGATTGCGAGATAAACATATGAAGGAAAACTATTTGGAAGTCTCCAAGTTTCCAGAAACCCAGTTCACTTACAAGAAACTTAACCTGCCCAGCCAATTAACGGGTGAAAAAATACCTTTCGAAGGGGTTTTAAAACTTCACGGTGTAGAAAAGCCAGTTTCAGGAATGGTGAAAGCAGCGAAAGAAGGTTCTAAACTGTCTTTGGAACATGAATTTAAAATCAAAACGGGAGATTTTGGAATCTCAACTCCCAAATACATGGGCGTCACCATGGGAGAAGAGGTGGTTGTTCAAGTAAAAATTGAAGGGACTCTTCCTTGAGTTTTAAATTTAAATATCTCGTCAGTTTTTTTCTGGCATTGGCTAGTCAGGTCGTGTTCCCGTTTCCCGAAATGATCCGACATGGCTATTCCAACTGCATCACTTGCCATGTGAGTCCCAATGGCGGTGGACTTGTCACTCCTTATGGTCGAGCTCTTTCCCAAGAGGTTTTAAGCACCTGGCACAGGGAAAATGAATCCGATTTTTTATGGGGATTAGTGCCTTCCCCAGAGTGGCTTAATTTAGGGGGAGATTTCCGTTATGTGCAAACTCACTTAGACACCCCAGACACTAAGACGGGTCGCTTTATAGTGATGCAAGCTGATATTGAAGCCGCAGCCTCTCTGGGAAAATTTTCTTTCGTAGCCACTGTAGGAAAAAGTCACGAAGTGGATCCCCCTAAATTTATCGACAACTTTTTTAGTCGCCGCCACTTTGTCCTATATCAAGCCTCCGACCAAATTTATGTTCGAGCTGGAAAGTTCCAACGAGCTTTTGGAATTAATTTGCCGGATCACCTAGTGGGAACCAAACGAGGTTTGGGGTGGGACTATGGGTCTGAAACCTACAACATTGAAGGCTCTTGGATAGATGAGGCCAAAGATATATTTATCACTGGAATTTTTGGAAGGCCTGACAACCGCGATTTAGACAGAGAAAAAGGGGTAGCCGTCAGGGCGGGGTTTAATTTGGCAGAAACGCACAAAGCGGGCCTAAGTTATTTTTATGGCAACAAAACTTCAAGCGAGCGCCACTTAGCTGGCCCCTATGCGATGTTGGGATTTCGAAAGGATCTCTTTCTTTTAGCTGAAGTCGATATGGTCAATGAACACCCCAAAGGTGGGGATCCTCGGTGGGGTTGGGCCAACTATGGGCGGCTCGATTACGAGCCTCTGCAGGGATTTCACCTATTTGTGTCTCATGATCTTATTAAATCAGACTTAAAAGTGGGCAATTCGCTAAAGAGAACCTATGGGGGAGGACTACAATTTTTCCCCCAACCCCATTTTGAGTTTTTGGGTTCTTATCAAAAACAGGGAAACCGTCAGATAAGTAGTGAAGATAACGACTTTTTCTGGTTGATGCTTCATTTTTATCTGTAGTCCCAAATCACTGAGATTTGCGATTTGAAGGTTTGAGTTTTCAATGATAGAAGTCTAAGAGTCTCATGTTTTTTGCGGAGAGGTGGCCGAGTGGCCGAAGGCGGCGGTTTGCTAAACCGTTATACGGGTAAAACTGTATCGGAGGTTCGAATCCTCTCCTCTCCGCCATCATTTGGCTCTTGCCCAATCATGGTGGGTAACCCAATCCAAGTCTAACCAAAACAAGCATTTAGTAATCGGATTTTGTAGTTGTCGCGGTTCTTATAAC
>OMIX01000045.1 GCA_900299195.1 Deltaproteobacteria bacterium | reverse complement strand
TCAATCCTGGGACTCTCTATCAAGAGGCGGTGGACTCTTTTTCTCCGTATGATCGAATACATCAAGAGCTCAAAGAATCTCGAATGGCCGTAGTTCATCTTCTCTTTGAGGCTTTGAATCGAAATATTCCAGCCTATATTTTAGTCAATAATCGGTTTGAAGGCTGTGCACCCAAAACGCTCGAAGGAATTTTTGATCTCATTGAGTCAGAAGACCGATAGGAAGCCGTATCTTGGCTATTAACAACGGTTGAAATCGATTAGCGGGAGAAACCCACAATTCTCCACCTAACAAACTCCAACCCAACCCGACACCAACGGAAATGGGAGACTGCTGAGTTGTCACAAGTTTCCCCTGAACCCAAAGTCCACTCGAAATATGTAACCACTCTGCCTCGATCCCTCCACCGAGACCCAAAATGGAATATTTACCTAACGACACCCCCAGCGCGGGTACGGTTTCTCCTCGAATCCACTGTCTTCCCAGTCGAAGTCTTGAAAGCAGGTTAGAATTTTCTTGTTTAAATGAAAGCCCCACATCAAGATCAATGTCAAAAATGGCTTTTGTCGGAACTGGAGAATCCAAATTAGAAAAGGACGATGCGAATAAGGTGGCAGAAGCTAAGAACCCAATGAGCCCCACCCGAATAGAACAAACTTTTTTCATACAAAAATCCCCCGATAAGTGTTCTCACTATACCGGGGGAAGTTCTAAAAATTAAGGATTTTCGCCATCTCGGCAATTTGAAAGACCGCTAGTGGTGACTTTACAAACAAAGGCTTTCCTTAAAGCCCCCCAAAGAAAATGATCGTTTCGAAGCACCACAACATAGTCTTTGCCGACAGTGGTGGCTACACCATAAGCACATCCAGTCATAGTCACCACAGAAGCTAATAAACCCGTAACAATCAAAAGCTTAAAGATACGTAACATGAAGGGCTCCTTATTTTATGAAAAACAGGTTGTTGAATTGAATCTTTATTTTAACAAACCCTAGGCAACACCGCTAGAGAAGTCATCATTATCAATGACGCGCAAAATCAATAACCCTTCTTTAAAACCAGTTAACTCTCGGGTTAAACGGTTCACTTTTCATTTTCTCCGCAGCTTCGATGTAGGATTGAGGAATCTCTTTAGGAATCTTGATTTGAATTTCAACGTACTGATCCCCTTTAGCGGCCGTTTTGACCGATCGAATGCCTTTACCCGCTAATTTCAGTCTTTGTCCACTGGAAATCCCTTTAGGAATTTTCAAGTGAACTTTGCCGGTCAGTGTAGGAACTTCAATCTCCTTTCCCAAAACCACTTCGGAGAAGGTCACAGGCAATTTCAAGATAATATCGTTTTTTTCTCGACTAAAAATCGGGTGGGGCAAAACCTCTATTGTCAAAATAAGATCTCCGTTAGGTCCTCCTCCAATCCCTTTTTCGCCTTGTCCCGACAACTTGATCTTAGTGCCGGAATCTACCCCCTCGGGAATCTTGACGCTGAGTTTTTTTCCATCGGCCATCTCAAGCATTTTTTCGCCACCCTGCGCGACCTCCATCAGAGAAACGGTCAACACAGCTTCTCGATCTTGACCTTTCTGCGCAAATCCCCCCCCACCCCAGCTCCGACGATTTCGAGACGCTCTTCCGCCAAAATTTCCGCTGTTGAAAATCTCTTCAAAAAGATCTCCTAACCCCAAATCTCCGAAATCGGCTCCGCCCATACCCGGCCCCGGTCCCCAACTTTGACCAGTGTTACCAGGTCGCTGAGCAAAGGGATTAGCGCCCATAGCCCGCATTTGATCATATTGGCTGCGTTTCTTCGGATCTTTTAGAACCTCATAAGCTAAATTGATCTCTTTAAACTTTTGTTCTGCCGCTTTATCGTTGGGATTCACATCGGGGTGGTACTTTTTCGCCAGTTTTAAAAAAGCTTTGCGAATTTCCGCATCGGTTGCCGCTTTCTTTATTCCTAAAACTTCATATAAATCTTTATCCATATTCAACTCACTTAATCGGTATTTATTCTCGGCTTCAAACGGTTACTAACCGGAAAAACTTTGTTACTCTTTGGTATATGAAACTCCAAACTATTATTACACTTTCTTTAATATTAGGCATGAATTTGAGTTCGACAAGCGCTCTAGGCAAAAAACCCAAACACCGCGGGGAATTACTTAACAGTAATAGTCAGCAAACTCTGCTTCCCCCAATAGGCTCAGCCACACCCTCCTCCCCTAATGCCCCTGTCCCTAAAAAAACTCATCCCGAGATGCTAAAAGAGCGGGCCTTCGAACCCACCGATATCAAAAATCTACTGACTCAAGATTCTGCAGCCAACGCAAAGCCGTGCAAAACGAGCCATAGTATTGAAACATGGGTACAAATCACCAATCAACATTCCCCGGTGGGTGGGAAAGAAGGAGTGTTTTTTATTTCTGATTTTAGGGATGTCCCTCAAGTATTTTATCTTCCCTCGCCAAAAAGCTGGCCCAAACAGATCAGTTTTTTTGAAGAGGGGGTCTCTTACTATCGACTAAGTCCTAATGGAAACCGAATGATATTAGCTTCTCAAGTAGGAGGTGACGAACAATACGATCTCTACCTTAGGGAAAATGATTCTATCCGCCCCTTGATTGTCGACCGCGAAAAACGAATAGAGAGCGTCGAATGGGGTCCCAATTCCGATTGGTTTCTTTTTACCAGCAACTTAAGAAACAAAGTGGATATGGATTTATACCGGTGGGACATAAATAAAAATTCACCTGAGCTGCTACTGCCGCTTGAAGGAAATCACACCGTTTCTGACATTTCCTTGGATGGAAAGTGGGTACTATTAAACCGTTTTCGCTCGGTCACCGATAGCGATGTTCTTCTTTTCAATTTAGAGACAAAAAAACTGACACTTGTGACTGAACACTCAGGCCAAATAGCCTCTAAAGGAGGAGTCTTTACTAAAGACTCAAAAGGATTTTTTTATATCTCAGATCAAGAGACCGGGATTTCACAAGTAAAATTCTCTAAAATCACCAATCCAACTCAAGCCAAACTGATGACTTCTGGAAAAAATGAAGTTGAAGAAATACTTTTGGATTTCTCTAAAAAGCGTCTTGTCATCATTAAGAATCAAGAGGGTTACTCTACGCTGGAAGGGATTATTATTGATGATACAGGACAGAGAAAAAACACTTTCTCTTTACCCAAACTCGACCATTCCATTTTAAGAGGGGCCTCTTTCTCTTTAATTAAAAACAATCCAACTTTCTTCTTTTCTCAAACCTCTTCACTTTTTCCAGCTCAAATTTTCTCTTGGAATCAGGACACCATTTCTCAATGGACTGAGTCCTCCGACTCCATTTTAAAGAGAGAGTGCTTAAGGAAAGAACAATGGGTCTATTATCCCACTAGCGATGGCAAACAGATTCCTGCTTTTGTTTATCTCCCTTCGTCATCCTCTCAACCTATTCCTTTTATTGTTTACATTCACGGGGGGCCAGAAAGCCAATTTCGTCCCAGTTTTAATAAAATTTTTCAATACTTTCTTGAACGGGGATACGGGGTTTTTGCACCTAATGTTCGCGGCAGCACCGGTTATGGAAGAGATTACACCCTTCTAGATAATTATAAGCTACGAATGGATAGTGTTCGAGATGCGATAGAGGGAGCCAAGTGGCTAGTAGATTCTCGATTGGCCCACAAAAATCAACTAGGAGTTTATGGAGGAAGCTACGGAGGGTTTATGGTTCTTTCTATGATAGAAAATGCTCCGGAATTATTTACTGCTGCCTCTGAAAGTGTTGGGATTTCGAATTTTGTCACTTTCCTAAAAAACACTAGACCGTATCGAAGAGCTCTGAGAGAAGTCGAATATGGCCCCCTATCTGATGAAGAGTTTTTAACTTCTATTTCTCCTATTCATTCAATTGAAAAGATAAAAACTCCCCTCCTGATTTTTCACGGTGCTAATGACCCCAGAGTCCCCGTGACTGAAACAGAACAAATTGTGTCAGCTTTAAAAAAGAGGGATATCCCGGTTGAAGCCAAGATTTTCACTGATGAGGGGCATGGGAATGTGAAGTTAAAAAATATTTTAGAACAGGCCAGATGGATGGTTCACTTTTTTGAAAAGCATTTTAATCATTCCAAAAAAGAAGGGGTTTCTTCCACTAAGGAAGAAACCCCTTGAATTCGGCTGTGGGTAATAAGTTATGTTGCTCTAGTTGCGTATTTATTTTGAGTTCAAGTTGTATTTCAATCGCTGTCTCAAGTTGCTAAATCATGATGAAGGTCTGTGTTGCGCTCTAGTTGATTCTAAGTTGTTATTCTTTTGTCGTTATCTCAATCGTTGTTTACCTGCCGTTTCTTTCGTATCGGGTTTATCTCTCACTCTTAGAGATTGCAGGTGTGATGCCAGCCTGATTTGAGCCTAAGCAGAAAAGAAAAATCCCTCACAGATGTAAGTTTCCCAACGGGCCTACCTAATAGTCGTTTTCTACTAGTTATTATAGCTACTTAGAGTGTACTAATTCCTGACATCAAAACGAAGGCTAATTGGATACAGATCGATCACTCGAAGTCCTGTTTAAACTTTAGACACTTTAGCCACGAAACTCGAGGTAGGCTGAAAAAGTGAAGTTCTGAAACCCCACAAATTCTCGATTGAAGGAATAGCCATAGGAACCCTTTCCAACCAGATTCAAAAGGTCTCCCAAGGGAATAGCATAACCCAGCCCTGCTTTAATCCAAAAGCCGCTAAAGTCAGAGGCCGACGGAGGAGCATCTAAAGGAAAATCAGCGATTCCAATTCCAACGGAATATTGAAGAGCTCCAAAGAACCGAAAGTTTTGGTACATATATTCAAAAACTCCGGCAATATCAAAAAGGCGAGCCGTGCCTTTGCCTGAGGATGACGTATCGGTCGGATCAAGAGTGCCTTGAGAACCACTCAATTGAGTTATCCCCACTTCAGTACCTATCGACATATCACGATCCAAAAACCAATACACAAATCCGCCACCTTGCCCACCGATGCCCTGATAAAGAGGCTCTGAGTAAGTCGAGCTTAAAATACCGTAATTACCGCCCCCATAAATTCCATAGGCAAATGTGGGGTCTCGTTTGATGACAGCTAACTCATCATCCGGTAGCCGTTTTTTTCTTTTCCCCTTTTTAGTTTTCTTACTTGTCTCTTTTTTGGCATCTTCGGCGGCTTGTTGCTCAAAACCCTTAATCGATTTTTCGTCAACCCATCCTTGTTCAACTCCCCCGACCAATTCCACCTCAACTTTGGTCCAAGTCCCTTCCGTTTCTCCTAGAACCGTCAGGATGGTTCCTTTCGGAAGTTTTCCAACAATCTCAGCATCCTCTTGCGGACCTCTCAACAGGTTAGTTTCTGTTGCTAGCTCCGCAGCACTACCTGCAGAGAACTCTTCGGCTCGAAGAGTCGGAAAGCAAAATAGTAAAGCGAAAATTAAATACGGGAAAATTTGGCGACGAACTCGACATGTCGAGTGTTGGGAAACATGTCGATGGGCTGAATCTCTTCGAAGAGAAATCGATTTTTTAAACATTGAACGTCCTGTGCGAAACTTTGTACCGAGCATGATACGTAAATGATCTGTTTGAGTTCCTGGTGAATTAATGAGTTTAACGCCCCCGCTAAACCACTACGAGGAGGATCCACTATTAGTGTATCATATTGTCCTTTAAATTCTGACGGCAATTTTCGATAAGTAGAACGGTTAACCATGTCGCAAATAAAAGCGGTCGACGCTTTCAAACTATCGGCCCCAATCCGCTCGCGTTTTCTCTTAGCTTGATCGATCGCAGATTGATTGCCATCAACTGCAAAAATATTTTCAACTTGAGCCTGATAAGCAAAAGTCAGGTTCCCATTACCACAAAATAGCTCAAGCACTTTTCTAGATTGAGATTTCTCGACATAATTTGAAACACAATTTTGCAATTTTTTGTTCTGTTCTTCGTTGATCTGCCTAAAACCCTCAACCGCATGCGCTTCATTAGATACTCTTCGTACTTGCCCCTCTTCGGTCACATAAAGCTCAATTTTTTGAATATCTTGCGAACGAGAAATTCCTTGAGCCCGCATTTTTTGGATCTCTTCGTTGAGAACGGGTTGAGCGATTTTACACTCTTCAATGTCTACGATATCGTGGCTCTTCTTTTTGAAAAATCCTAATTTTCCAAACCCCATCCGTAATTGAATTCGATTTCTGTACAACAAAGGATTTTCAGCGCCTATGATCGGAAGAATTCGCGTCGGCTCAAGAGATGTTCTCTCAATAGCATGGAGAATCATTTGCTGCTTCCCCTGAAGCTGGTCAGAGTAATTCCAATGAAGCCAATCACACCCTCCACAACTGTGAAAGTAAGCACAAGGTGGAGTTACTCTTTGAAGCGCTGGTTCCAAAACTTCTATCAATTCACACTCACAATATTTTTTGTCCTGGGAAATGACTTCAACCCTTACTTTGTCCCCAGGTAGAGCTCTCGGAACAAAATAAATATTTCCATCATCACCACAGCCGACTCCCTGCCCCAACAAACTGACTCGAGTGATTTGAATAATTTTTTCCATCAGCGTTTAGTCTTTACGATTTGAACAACTTGAGCGGCAATTGTTTCAGGAGTTGGAACCTTGATCCGACCTTCTTCTTCATCGGAGATCAAAAATCGAGCTCCCCAAGATTCTAGTTTCTCTCGGTAATTCTCAAATAAAGGGTGCTGTTGGAGCGATGAGTTCATCGCTGGCACAAAAAGAATCGCCCCTTTTTTACCGAGTTGGCTTGAAATTAAAAGCGCCACAACATTATCAGAAAGGCCCAAAGCACTTTTGGAGATAGTATTCCAAGTGGCTGGCACAACCACGACCAGATCAAAATCTTCCAAGTGGTCGACATTCGCTTGGGCTTCAGTAATGACTTTTTTTCCGGTGGCCCACTCCACGGGAAGTTCTGTAATAAATTGAGTAACTTGCGGAGTATAAAAAGCTGTTACTTCCGCTCCAAACCGACGCAATTCTCTAATGATTTTAACACTTTCTACGCTAGCAATTCCACCGCAAACGGCCACTGCGATTTGCTTATCTTTTAAAGCTTGGGATTTGATCTCAACCCCTCGGTCCGCCAGTTTTTTAGCGGGAACAGCTTTTATTTTATTGTTTTTTTTCATTTTTCTTTCGCTTGTTGGCCCGTGTTTAAAGGATATCTCAAGAAATCTCAATCCCTTTCTCTCAAAATATCCTGGTTAGGAAAATAAAATCACGTTAAAGCTTTCCTATTGTGACGGTGTGTGGGTTGTGCTAAGACAGTCCACTCGCAGGTTTTGTAGAAGCTGTAGATTAAGAAGGAGTACTTATGGGAGAAATCGTCCTTTACGCAAAAAAAAGCTGTACACAATGTAAAAAAGCCATCGCTTTTTTAAATAAAAAAGGGGTGCCTTATCAAGTGAAGGATATCGTTCACGAGCCACCTCCACGCTCCTTGCTCGAAAAAGTCATTAAAGCTGAAAACATTTATGCCAGTTTAAATCAACGAAGCACTACCTATAAAGACAATCAATTAGGAAAACGTAGAACAACGAAAAATGAAGCTATTCGATTGATGTTGAAAGATCCGAATTTGATCAAACGTCCTTTAATCATTCGAGACAACAAAGCTTATCAAGGTTTTGATGAAAAGAGTCTATTAGACTTCGTCACAGTTCAAGCAGCAGCGATGCAAGCTTCTACCGTAGTAGAAGCAGCTCCCAGCACGCCTGAAAACGCTTAACTTTTTTATCTGATAAAAGTCCAAGAAAAAGAGCCGTAAAGGCTCTTTTTTTTTGCTTGTAGGTTCAATAACTTCCCTAATCAACTGTCTACAGTTTAGACAATGTTTTTTGGAGTATACACCTGTCGCTTTTTAACCTTTCGAACCGTTGTATTCCATTTGAGCTCAGTGCCTAAAACCACGGTATTCGCTTTGCATCCTTAAGTGACTCAAAGAGGATTGTTTCTATGGAAAGTTTAAAGAAGGTTGTCTTAAGCCCCATCGATTGTTTTCATTGGGAGGAACTCGATGCTCAGAACTATCGATTAGTCTATTTCGATCCCCAAGGTAACCAAGCGGAGAAAATCATCTCAAAAGAAAAGTTAGAATCGGCATTGAAATTATTCACAGGTAAAACACATTTAGTAAAACGCTCTACGGGTGCTTACAGCCCTGCCCTTCCTTCGAAACTGATGATTTACCATTGCCCACTAGAAAATTCGAAAATTCATGAGAGTGATAACTTTCTAAGAGTGAATGCTAAGTTCCTAGACTTTGAAAGAGACTCTCACGGACACATTCTCAGCGATAAACTGATAGCCCACGACAAAAGTGTCGATCCAGACTCCTTTCGTCTTTTAACTGACAAAGATGATCCTTTTAAACATCAATACTGGATAGATTTAGGGTCTGAAATTGTTGCAGTCACGGTATTTGATTTCTTTCGCACTCAAGATGACCTTATCCGAGCCTCCTTTGTAAAAACAGAGGATCTCAAAGCCATTTCTCTCGCTGCGCGAGGGCAAAAGAAACCCATCACTATTTACTCAGCTCCGGAAGCTGTTTTACGGGTTTCTCTACCGAAGGAAATCAGAGATGTGATCGAAGCCCATACTGCAAGCCGTTCTATCCTAGCAATCGCGCCAGACAAAAAAATAGACATTCCTGAGTTTCTTCAATTTGGTCCACCTCAAAATATTCCCACTGGAAGCTCAATCGAAGTTCTCAATCACTACTTAAGAGTCTGTCTGGATCCTCATTCTATTTCGATGAAAAAGAGTTTCTTGTCTGTATTGGAGAAGCCCTTGGTCAACAAAGACGAAACTCAACTCATGCCATTTGGCGTTTTTGAAAGAGCATAAAAACCATAATTTTTGATGGTTTATCCTGGAAATTTGGTTTATATCTCAGCCCGTATGATTACTTGTGAAAATCTCTCTTTAAGTTTCGGTGGAAGAAAACTCTTTGAAGATGTCAGCCTAAAATTCGTCCCTGGAAACTGTTATGGGGTCATCGGTGCCAATGGAGCTGGCAAATCCACATTTCTCAAAATCCTTTCTGGGGTTATTTCCCCTACCTCTGGAACAGTCTCTGTCACTCCTGGGGAAAGGATTGCTACTTTAAAACAAGATCATTTTATTTTTGATGATGAAGAAGTCCTAAGAACCGTTTTGATGGGACACAACGAACTGATGGCTGTCATCAAAGAAAGAGAAACGATTTACGCAAAAGAAGAGTTTACTGAAGAAGATGGCGATAGAGCCTCCGAATTAGAAACCCTATTCACCGATTTAGAGGGTTGGGAAGCTGAATCCAACGCTGCCATTTTACTATCTGGCTTGGGGATTCCTACAGATCTTCACAATAAAAAAATGCGAGAACTAGCTGATGGCGACAAAGTGAAGGTTCTCCTAGCACAGGCCCTCTTTGGAAAACCAGACATTCTCTTACTGGATGAGCCCACCAACCACTTAGACGTTGATGCTATTGAGTGGTTAGAAGACTTTATCATGGCCTTTGAAAAAACAGTCATTGTGGTTTCTCACGATCGTCATTTTCTCAACACTGTATGCACTCACATGGCAGACATCGACTTTGGAAAAATCACTTTGTTCACTGGCAACTATGATTTCTGGTACGAGTCGAGCCAACTAGCTCAGCGCATGTTGGAGGAGAAAAATAAGAAGCTGGAAGACAAAGCTCAGGAATTAAAAGCATTCATTGCTCGTTTTAGCGCTAACAAATCCAAATCACGTCAAGCGACTTCACGAAGAAAACTATTAGACAAACTGACTTTAGATGACATTCGTCCCTCTTCAAGAAAATATCCTTTCTTCGGTTTCAAACCCAACCGTGAACCTGGCGATCAAATTCTTAAATGCAACAATCTTTCTAAAACATTAGATGGAGTGCAACTCTTTAGCCCTAGTCAATTGGTCATCGATAAAGGCAATCGCGTTTGCGTAGTGGGAGAAAATGAAATTGCCGTATCCACTTTTTATAAACTGATTGCCGGAGAACTTAAGCCTGATACCGGAGATTTTTCCTGGGGAATCACGACAACTCAAGCCTATTTTCCCAAAGACAATGCCGAATATTTCTCTGATAAAAACCTCAGTCTCATCGATTGGATGAGGCAGTATTCTGAGGAAAAAGCTGAAACTTTTATTCGAGGCTTTTTAGGTCGCTTCCTCTTCTCAGGAGATGATGCAACCAAAAAAGTGGGAGTGTTATCCGGAGGGGAAAAGGTTCGATGCATGTTTGGTAAAATCGTCCTAACCGGAGCCAACGTGCTACTCCTAGATGGACCCACTAACCATCTTGATTTGGAATCCATCACAGCTCTCAATAATGCTTTGATACGTTTTCCAGGGATTATCTTATTTTCTTCGCATGATCATGAGTTCAATCAAAGTTTAGCAAACCGAGTCTTGGAGATTACTGAAAAGGGATTTGTCGACCACCGAATGACTTACGATGAGTACTTAGCTGAAAAACGTAAGAAAAAGAAAACATCTTAAAGTTAAACTTCAGTAGCTAAAAGCCCTCCAGGCTGCAGGTATAATTTCCGTCCTCTCCAGTTTACGGAATTGCCTACTGCAATATTCAACCACAAAGGTAGCGCTAAGAACTCTCTCAAAAACCAGCCCCAAACTAGTGTACTAAATTTCGGATTTTCCGATTTGAGAAGTAATGGGAGATCCAGGAGAAACCAAAATAACATATGAAAAACAAAAAAGAGGATTATCGACGTATTGATTAAGCTATAAAAAGAAATGGCCCCTAAAACGCCTGACAAAACAGATCCCAAAAAAGGCTCAGCGAGAAAAGCCAGAAAAACTTGAGATTTCCGAATCCTTCCCCATCTAATATGACGAGCCCAAAAATCGGAAAGTTTCAAGTTTCCAATATATTGTTTAACGGGTTCTTCAGCTAAGACAACTTTTAAACCCAATCGACGAATGGCCTCTCCCGCCATGTAGTCTTCAGCTAAATAACGAGCTAAAGCATTCATGCCTCCAAAACGCCGAGCCACCGACCTTCGAAACATCATGCTCTTTCCGACGACACAAGGGCGCCCCACAAAAAACAAAACTCTCATCCAACGTGTATAAAACGTGTTAAGAAAAATAGCCTCAAGTTGCCCACCTATTCCTTTGGCTTGATATCCCAAAATCACCGCGGTAATCATTCCTACCCGTTTATCCTTCATCTGTTTGCTGAACCTTTTCAAGTAATCAGAAGTCACTCGAATATTACTATCGCTGATTAAAATGAGGTCGTTATTAGCTTGTTCATAAGCCCGGACCATATTGTTTACTTTTGGGTTGGGGCCCAAAACCACAGGCGAAACAATCAATTTAGCTGCTACTTGGGGATGACTTTCTAATAATTTTTTTACAATAGCATAGGCGGGATCTTCATGGTTTGCCAAAGAGAACAAAATTTCATAGGAAGGATAATCTAACTGAAAAAAACTTTTTAAATTTTCCTCTAAATCAGAATCCACTCCTTTGAGGGGCTTTAAAATTGAGATGGGCTCCCAAAAAAGTTGGGGATTTTCCGAACCCTTAGTTCTTTTAAGCCTGATACTGACCCAAGTTCCAAGAATTTGGATGAAGGTACTGATGCTCCAACAAAGACTCAATATCACGGCGATGATGAAGATGAGATTGTTCATAGTTTTTATCACGATAAAAACGAAATTGAACTTCTTGTTTTCTAATGGCATCTAAGATGGCTTCAGGATGTCGCTCACATTCCAAAATAGTTTTCCAAGAAGTCATATGTCGAGCAATGTGCAAATCACTGCTGGCAATTTTAGGAAGGCGGCTTTGAAGCACTTCCGGAAATAGCCTATCACCACTTGCGACTTCCCAAGCATCAAAGGCGTTTTCTAACTCGTTTCTGCGATTCCATAAATGATACGTCTGTTTTTCAAACTTTCCTGAATCCACAGGATGTGCGGCTATGGAAACCGCTCCATGTTCCCTTATCGCTTGAGCGATTTCAGCCACATCACCGTCTGCTGAAAGATATTCAGAGACTCCAAGCGCCAGAATGTGAGCTGAACGATGATTTGAGATAGAGTTTTTTGAAAGCTCAACGCCCGGAATTACGACCATTCGGTACTGATCCCAAGCCCGTTCGGCTTCACTTTTTAGAATCTCCAAATAGAGCGGAAAAGTCGCTGGGGTTAAACACAGTCCTAGGTGACCCGCCGCTTTACCAATCACGGTACGACTCTCTCCTACGTGATCCGTTATAGCAATAGCCCCAAAGCCTCTTTGCCCGTACAAGTCGATGACGGCTGGAATCGTTAACTTCCCATCACTAAAATTGGAGTGAACGTGGAAATCGGCTAGCATCATGGGTTAATGGTAGCTTAGAAATATTTAGGTTGTGTTAGGAGCACATAAGTCTTTGGTTAAGCTTAACCCGAATGGGCCTTAAAAGCAGAATTAGCCAGCCCTTTCAATTCACTTAAGAATTTACAATCTAACCGGGTATAATGGCTAAAACCCTTTGGAGATCCCTTTGAAATTTCAACTTTGGAATAAGAGTTTTCTTTTTCGGGAAGCGATTGCAGGAGTTACCACTTTCTTCACCATGGCCTATATCATCTTTGTCAATCCGGCCATTTTGGCTAGCCCTGGAACTGGAATGGATTTCGAAGGAGTGCTCACGGCGACCGTCATTCTTTCGTTTTCCATGACTCTGCTGATGGGGCTTTACGCAAAGCTTCCTTTCGCAGTCGCCCCTGGGATGGGAATTAACGCCTTTTTTGCCTACTCACTCATCATAGGACAGAAAATTCCTTTCTCTACTGCGTTAGGAATGATCTTTTGGGCTGGGGTATTTTTCATTTTAGTTTCCGTCACCCCTATTCGAGAGGGTATCGCACGAGCTATTCCTCACAATCTTAGAATTGCATCTGCCGCTGGAATCGGGCTTTTTTTATCATTCATAGGATTAAAAAACTTAGGTTTGGTTGTGGCCGATCCCGTAACTTTTGTGAAAGTAGGCACTATTCAAAAAACCACTTTACTAGGATTTTTGGGGTTAGCGATCAACCTTTATCTTTTACGAAGGAAAAACCCCTTGGCATTTTTGGCAGGAATGGCGGTAGTCACTCTCTTAGCTCTAGTATTCGGTTGGATTCATCCGCCGGAGAGTTATCTAAAGCTTCCCAATTTTTCTTCCGTATTCTTAAAGCTAGATTTTACTTCCCCTCTACAAATCGTATTTCTGCCAGCGATTATTTCTATTTTGTTTACCGATCTTTTTGATTCGATTTCCACTTTCATAGGTGTTGCTCACGCTTGCGATCTCAAAGATGAAAATGAGGAACCCAAAAACCTAAAACAAGGGTTGATCGTAGATGCTATCGCCACGATGACGGCTGGCCTTTTCGGAACCTCGTCCGGAACGGCTTATATTGAAAGCTCAGCCGGCATTGAAATGGGAGGAAGAACCGGCCTAACTTCCGTTTTCACTGCTCTTTGTTTCTTGCCGTGTTTATTTCTGAGTCCTGTGGCTTCGATGGTCCCAAGTTACGCAACGGCTCCGGTTCTCATCTTGGTAGGGGGGCTCATGTTCAAAACAGTTCGAGAGCTGTCTTTTGAAATTCTTGAAGAGAGTATTCCTGCTTATCTCACTATTATTCTCATTCCGCTTACTTTTTCTATCACCCAAGGAATTTTATGGGGATTTATTTCGCATGTCGCACTCTTTACCCTTTCAGGTCGCAGAAAAGAGTTACCCCCGGTTCTGATTATTTTAGCTCTAGTTTCGGTCGGACTACTTGCGATAGAGACATGGAAAGCACATTAGACGAGTGTTACTTTTTCGAAATCCACTCCCCAATTTGAGAAATCACCCATTGAGGATCTTCTAGAGGAAGATCATGGTTCGCAGTTGGATGGGTTTTTAATTCCCATTGCCACTTCGAATGGAGCTCTGCCGAACAATCAGAATCGACCAATCGATCTCCAAGGCTATTAAGAAGCAAAATAGGTGGAGTTCTTTTTTTAAAATCAGTCCGAAATCTTGAAGCGGCGATCAGTTGCCTCACAAAATTCATTTTAGTAGCCGGATGGGACTGATAAGCATCCACTCTTCGCTTAAGACTGCTTTCTTTAATTTCAAATTGAGACGTCGTAAGTTTAAGGACTTTTTCTTCTCTACTTTTAATATCTCGAGTGGAAATAATGTCTAGCAAGGGTAACCAAGCTTTGGGTTTCAATCGTTGATAAAATGGGTTGATTCCCGAAAGACTGATATTGATAAACACTCCCCCTTTCAAATCTCCTGGAAATTTCTGAAGCCATTCTAAAGCCACCATTCCCCCCAAGGAAATTGCCAAAACATAATGGGGACAATCTTTTCCATGTTTTCTCAAGTGGGCTTCGATATGTTCTTTGGCTTGCAAGCGAACCGACTCAGCCATTTCAGAAATGGTCATTGGACATTTCGTTCGCCAGTTTTGTCCACTCCCCGGTAAATCGATCATGATCACTTTGTTTCCCGGTAGAGCCGATTCAAACAAAACAGGAAAATCTTCCCAGTGAGCTGCTTCTCGCATCAGCCCCCGAATAAAAAACCAATATTTTGTGTTGTTAGTCGTCATACCAAAAATCGAGAGCACTCTTTTTTAACAGCATTTTATCTTGAGTGGAAAGGATGGCCCAAGATTGGGGAGATTGAACTGCTCGATGAAGAAAATCAAAAAGATGAATATGACGACGAAGTGTTCTTTGGAGTCGATGATGAGCTACTGGATTAAAAACTCCCAAAACAGAAAAAACCTGACGAAAATTCTTCTTAATCCAAATCCACGAACCCATTTCTAAACAAAAAGGAAGAAACAATCGGTTTCCCTCTAATTTGATATGCTCGTCATAAAGAAAATCCCACAGATCACCATGAGTAATGTACTGTTTAGATTGAGGCTCAATGCGATAAATGTGATTAGGGTAAGTTTTATCGAAAATATTTTTTAAAGCAAAGACCTCCGAAATATGTTTAAACGGATTCCTTGTCTTCGCGTAGGGAAACCAAAAACGATCTCTGGCTCCATATCCTGAATGAACATCCACGCTAATCGCCAATTGAGATGAAAAGAGCTCCTCTTTTACAAACTGACACAACACTTGAGCTTCAGTTTCCATGGGTGCATTTAATGATCCTTGGTACCATGGAAGCCTCGAAGAGATTCGATGTCCCCCATATAAGGATAGGGGATGTAACTTGTCTGCAATGACGGGTGCATTTCTCATCAAATCAACCCCGGATCCATTGGAACGCCTTTTTAGAAACATTCCGACCGGGTTGATGATAGGAAGCAAAACAAATCGGCTGCGATTTAAAATATCTTGAGTATTTTTATCCCATTGGAGTAACTGAATAAAAGTTCTAAGGTAGGCCAAACTTACTCGACTACCAATCCGCTCTAGTCCATGAACTCCCGAAAAAAGACCAAACGTCGGAACCGACTTATCCTCTGGCCCCATCACAATCCCAATCAAAGGAAATACCTTACCTGAGTGCTCGATTTCTCTGAGCAGTTTCACTCTTCCCCAAGCTCCCAGTAGTTCCAATAACTCGAAGAGTTCATCCAGTTCAGGAAGAAGGCCTAAGTAACGCGTAACATCCAGATCTGAAGAGATGGGTTTGACTAATTTCACGGTATTTTTCGCAGGTAAAAAGGTTAAAGTCTGAGAGGAACTTCACTATGACTTATTATAACTTTTTACTCGAACTTTGTCAGCGGAGCTTATCTTAAATCTAATCTTTCCAACTGAAGAGGCCGTTTGCCCTTGTCACTCAGGCCGGTATCGTCTTTCGTAAAGCTGCGTTAAGGACTCCATGTCAAGAACTGTAAAGAAATCAACACATTTAAAATCCCGATCCAGTGCAGGAGTGGGAGATACTTTAGCTCCAGCTTTTAAGTAAGAGTTGAGTAATGCAGGGATCATCTCTTCGATAGGTTTTGAAACAGCTTCCGCAGATTCCGAGGTAAGCACAGCAAGTCGAGGCATATCGTAAATGGGAAGGGGAAGGGCTTGGATGGAACTTAGCACTGCCCCCTGGTTTTTAAAGTACTCCACTACCAGCGAAACCTCTTTGGGTTCCATGGTTTTCACACTCGAACAGCCAAAAAGATATTTGGCTTTCACTTCGTTCATGTACTTCACTAAACCCCGCCACAAAAGATTCATCACGACTCCTTTGCGATAGTCTCGATGAATGCAAGCGCGACTGAGCTCCAACTTCACTCCAGGCAGTTCAAAAAAACCCTGAATCGTAAACTCACTTTGAGAGTAAAAAACGTTCGAAAACTCCGAACAAATCAAACGATAAGTCCCTACAATTTTTTCAGTTTCTTTGTCGATAATCACCAAATGGTCGGCCACCGGATCTAAAGATTCCACATCTAAACCGAAAGGAAATTTTTTCTTCCGATACTCTTTATGAAAGACTTGGTACCGTAGCTTCATTACCTCTTTGAGTTCATTTCGGCTTTCGATCGTCTTAACAATGTAAGAGCCCTTTTCAAAATAAACGGGAACTTTTCGATAAAACAACCTCTCTACCCGACCGGCATGGAGATGACTGCCATATTGAAATAAAATTTCTTTTAAAGGCTCAATATTTCGAAGTTGATTTAACAATTTTTTAGCCTCCCAGGCTGTTTTTCGCTTCCCCCCACCTTACCTTAAAATTGTTAAGGAATTGTTAAAGGGTGGTCAAAAACGGGTCAGGGTGTATCAGTAAACTCGAAAAGCTCCAAGCAAATAACCACAAGTACCTAATATTACTTATTTTTATTGCAATCTAAAAGACTTAATTTTACCTTGGACTTTTTGGGGAGTTAAGGTAATTTTCCCCAGCCAAAAAATCCAAAAGAGATAGGAACAGACATGTGGGTCGTGGGTCAAAGAGTAGTTGCGGAATTTGAACCAGAATTAGGGCTTGGGACCGTCATTGAAGTGATTGGGGCCCGAATGATTGAAGTTTCATTTCCTATCGCTCAGGTCAAAAGGCGCTATTCCCAGCAGGTCGCCCCGTTACGCAGACTCGTTTTAAACCCAGGCCAAAAAGTAAAATCAAAAAAGGGTAAAACCTTGGTTATTTCAGAGGTCCAAGAACAGGATGGACTTTTTAGATACAAGTCGGAAGAGGGCGAAAAAGTTTGGGAACATGAACTGGAACACCTAGTAGAAGATACCACTCCCCTCTCCCGCTTTTTAACTGGAGATTGGGGGCACGCCAAAAACGCCGATCTCAGACAGCAAGCATGGAGCCTACGAGGAAAAAGTTTACATCCCGACACCAGGGGATTGATCGGCTCTCGGGTCTCTTTATTGCCCCATCAACTTGGAATTGCTTCTGAACTTGCTCGCAGAGAATTTCCCAGGGTTTTACTTTGTGATGAAGTGGGTTTAGGAAAAACCATTGAAGCCGGACTTATCTTTTCTTCCCTAAGGGCCTTAGGAAGAGCTAATCGTGTTCTCATTTTAGTTCCAGAAGCTTTAGAGCATCAGTGGCTAGCTGAAATGTATCGACGATTTCAGGAAATGTTCAGTTTAGTCGACGAAGAGCGATGTGAACAAGACATGCTTTCTTTAGGCAAGTCCTCTTTTTCAATGAATCAAAAGGTTCTCTGTTCGATTTCATTTTTGACAGAAAATTCCGAACGGCTTATGGAAGCCGCCCAAGAAAAGTGGGATCTGCTGATTGTAGATGAAGCTCACCGATTAGAATGGAACGAAGAGGAGCCTAGTGTCGAATGGGAAGTGATCCGTTTATTGAGTGAAAGATCTCGAGGACTACTTCTTCTTACTGCGACTCCCCAACGGCAAGGGATTGAAACTCAATTTGGGTTGCTTCATCTCGTGGATCCCGACCGTTTCCCTAATCTTGCCCATTTTCAAGAGCAACACACTAAAATTCAACAAGTGGCAGCACATGCTAAAAAGATTCAAGAAGAAAACCGAGAACCCAATTTCTTAAAGGAATTAAAGACTTTTTTTAAAGGGGATTCCGATTTACTTCAAAAGATCGACCATTACGGTAAAAAAGGTTCTGCTGATGAACTCCTAGATTGTTTGGTAGATCGCCATGGAACTGGCCGAGTTCTGGTAAGAAACCGAAGAAGCCGTATCCGGGGATTTCCAGAGAGAGAACTCCACAGTTATCCCATCACTCCCCCGAAAGCTTGGAGTCTTTGGTTAGACTCGCTCTCGAAAAAGAAAGTGGCTGATTCTGAACTTCTTTCATTGTCCGCGGGCTTACAAAGTTCCTCGACGAAAGCCCCTAAAGCGGAATGGTTTCATGCGAAGGCCTCTGCATTGGCCGAGTTTTTACAAAGCGTGAAAGGGGAGAAGGTTCTACTCATTTGCTCCAGTGCCAAAAGGGTAAGAGAACTTCAAGAATGGTTAAGAAACAATACCGGAATCCGGTCGGCTATTTTCGATGAAAATTTAGAAATTGTAGAGAGAGACCGTCAAGCGGCTTGGTTTGCCCACGATGAAGGGGCTCAAGTTCTTCTCTGCAGCGAAATCGGTGGCGAAGGAAGAAATTTTCAATTTTGCCATCACCTCTATTTATTTGACATGCCTCTTCATCCTGACGTTCTAGAACAACGTATCGGTCGACTGGATAGAATTGGACAAAAAGAACGTATCCACATTCATGCCGCCTATTTTTCAGCTACGCCAGAAGAAGTATTGTTGAAATGGTATGAAAGTGGCCTCGATATTTTTAAAACTCCTTGGAATGGGGCTCTCTTAGAGGCTCATTTGCAAAAAGAGATCAAAGACGCTCTAAGAGTTTATTTAGATCCAGAATGCCCCCCAAAAGAACGAGAGAAGATTTTAAAATCCTTATTACAGAACACAAAAGAATGGGCTGAAATTAAGCGAGAGGAACAAAAACAGGGAGTGGATCTTTTGGTAGACATCACCTCCTTCAGCCGAGGACGAGGGATTAAGCTAGCAGAACAAATCCAAACCATAGAAAAAGACCCCGAACTTAAAACGTTTCTTGAAAAAGCCTTTAATTATTTTGGCGTTGAGATGGATAAATTGGACAAAGCGGGAGCTTTTAAATTGGCTGCCCATTCTCTCACTTTTGTTGAAAGCTTCCCTGGACTGACATCAACTGGAGAGCTGAGTGGAACTTTCAATAGAGATCGAGCTTTAGTTCAGGAGGAACTGGCTTTATTGACTTGGGAGCACCCAGTAGTTCAAGGAGCTTTCAGTTTGATTTTGGAAGCGGATGTCGGTCGATTCACTGCCGGCATTGTCCAAGGAGTCAAAAGACGAGACCCACTGCTCATTGAACTTGTGCATGTGCTTCAACCAACAGCTCCAGCCCATTTGGAAGTGGAGAGAGATTTGCCCGTTCAAATGATCAAAACCTTTATCAATTTAGAGGGTGAAGTTGTGGCACCTCCCAAGGAATTAGAGGGCATTTCTTTTCAAGCGGTGAATCCAACCTTGGCAGAACAATTAATTCCCCTGCTCAGACAAAAACTTAATTCATCCATGGAAAAGGCGAACAAACAGATCACTCAGGCCGCTGCTCCGCGAATTGAGGAAGCAGTGAAGTCATTTGAGCTTAGAATGAAATCGGAAATCACCCGACTCAAACATTTAGCAACGATCAATCCGCTGATTTCAGAAGATGAAGTTCAAGGGGCTTTAGAAAAACAGAAAAAAGGGGTCGCTGCACTCAAAGCGACTCAGCCTAGATTGGATAGTATTCGATTGATTTTATTTCAATAGGTGATTATCCGCAGGGCTTTGGCAATAATGACAAAGCCCTGCAGATATTTGCAACATTCCATGCAGTAACGTTCTATTGTTTTAAGCGACTTTTTTGGCGGCCTCCACTTTTTCCTCTACTTTACCGACGAGACGGTTCCAAAGACTAGGTTTTCCCTCACCGATTTTAATAGTTTGAGTTTTAGGAGCCGTTTCCTCTTTTTTGGGAATAGAAACTCGAAGAACCCCATCTTCAAAGTTAGCTTCGATCTTGTCAGCCTTGATATTCTCACCGAGATCGATCAACCTTTGGAATTTCCCATAACTACGTTCGGAAAGATAAGATTGGGGGGTTTCCTCTTTGTGTTCCTTTTTTTTCTCACCCATTATTTTCAATTGGTGATCAGCACATTCTACCTTGATATTTTCTTTCGATACTCCAGGTAAATCGACTGAAACCAAATAATGAGAAGTTGTTTCCTCGAGATCGCACGATGGAGAAAACTCAAAACCAGGAGCAAAAGAAGGCTCTCCTACTGCAAAGTTTAAATTTTCCATAATATCTTCTCGCATTCTATCCATTTCCCGCTCGAATCGACGAAGCTCCCTAAAAGGCTCAAAACGCATCAACGAACGAGGTCGCCACAACTCCAGATTTCTTGCCATAATTACTCCTCCTTAAGGAAATTAAGTTATGGCCTTTCGTTTTGCAGCTTAAATGCCAATTATTTGGGCTGAGACTGGGGAGGTAAAAAACCAGGAAATTCTCGAAGCGGGGTTTTGGGGACAGGGATAGCTGACTGAGCAAATTGAGCCTGCCCTAGCAAGGGTTTAAATTCCTCTGGATCCAGTCCAAGCTCTTTAAGATGTTGTCGAGCTGCTCTTAAAAACTTAGCGGAATCTTGTTTCCAGCTTTCGAAATCTGCATTCTCATAACGTGCTTGGTGGGTGATGACTTTTGGACCATTGAGTGCCTGATTGAGTACGGCTCTGATATATTTAACTTGGAGAGAAGCTAAATATTCATCTGTGGGAGCATCAAATAAACGAAACTCTACGCGGTCAGTTCCCTTTCCACCAAAAGCGGGAGCCCACGGAACTTCGGGATTTTTAATGTCAATGGTTCTTTGATACTCAGCAGGTATGATGGACGCCATTAAAGCGGTGGCATTCAACTGCGTGTAAGAAGGTTTTCTCGTTTCAAAGGGATTAAAATATTTTTCTTCATAGAGAACTCGTCCAAGTTCTTCCCAGGTCCCATCAAAGTGATTGAGTTTTTCGATTAACGCGGGACTCATCTCAACTGGAACGGCCGCTCGGGTTCGGTAAGGATGTTGCCACAAGAATTGGATCATCTCGCGGTTAGACTCAAAATAATTGAGTAAATTGGCCATTTTTCGAGCCCCTTCCTTTTCAGGCAGAGCTTTGAGAGGAGCCAGATCCACATTCACATGGGCACCTCCAGCACCGCGGCGGGGTAATTTTCCCAAGTCTCTCATGGTCTGATAAAGTTGTGCAATTTCTTCAGGAGTTTGAGGGGACCACTTAGGAGAAGGAATTTCGATGTGCCCTCGCCTTGGATTTACTGGTTTTCCATCGACATAGGTACGAGTGACCCCATCCCATTCTACTCGCCACTTTCTTCCTTCACTGTCGGTGAAAGAATATTTCACGGATAAATTGTGACCATGCCCTTCCCCAGATTCTTCCTTAATCCCACTTCCGCCTAAAGCAGAGGAAAGAGCCTTGGCTGTTTCCTTGATTTCTTCTTGAGCCGTTGTTTTATGCCTTGGAGAATCGGGAAACCTAAAACTATACTCAACTCCTAAATTGATTTTATTCACATCAATCGGCCCGGTAGAGTCGACTAAGATCTCTGGAAGTTGGGTCGGGCGCGGAGTCAAATAATGTTCAAAATCTTCGTCTAATCTAACTCGATCAGAAAATAGATAGGAGAGGCGCTGGATCTTCTCCATGGTCTCAGCCGTTAGCTCTCCAAGTTTGTGCGGTTCCGTGATTTTATCTTTTTCCTTAAGATATTCCTGTCCTATTTTAGCCAGTCCTTCAGCAAATCGTTTTCGAGCTCTTTCTAAAACATCTACTTTGTGGTCCAATGGGATCCGACTCTCCCAGGGTAAAAGCGGAGCCAAAATTTTATTTCGAAAATGGTTAAAGGAACGGCTGGAATCAGAGTACTTTAGCCATTTAAACTCCTTTTCAAACCTTTCCATCATTTCAATCTCTTTCTCACTTAAATACTTCTGAGTGAGTTCTCGCATCGGAGCCGAGGCATCAAAGGCATAGTCATGGATACTGCGCAAACCCGTAAAATCCCCCGAGGCAAATCGCGCTTCAATCACATCTTCTAGAAAATCTCTTTTGATCCCTTTATTTCCTGAGCGTCTTTCAAAATCAGCCAGAGGTTGTCCTTCTGTCTGATCGGGCATCCCCTCACGCCCCTTCACATTGCGAGCCCCAATCATGCGATATTTATTTTTGAAGTCCTCGTATTTACCCTCGATCATGGCTCGCTCGAGCTTTTCAAGAGAGGCTCGATTGTAAACTCCCAAGTACGGATGAGTTAAAATGCTCTCCACTTCATCGGGATTTCGTTTGGTTTGCCGCCAAAACAAATACCAAGTTCCGGCATCCAAAAGCTCTATGTATTGAGGGGCAATTCTCACTCGGGCTTCTTTTTCCTTAGGCCACTCGTGAATCAAATGTTGATGCCCTACTTTTCCATCCAAATGTTCTTCGACTTGTCTTAACTGCTCTTGGTATTTTTTTCGATTGATTTCCCCTGACGAACTTCTCACTTCATATGAGCCCTGGTCGTCACCCACAGTTAGCCATTCCGGAGTTCCCTCGGCCGGCCTTAAAACATCAAAATTGAGAATTTGTTCAAGAAACAACTCCTCGTTACCCTCAAGCTTTATGGCTTCCAGTGGATTTGCACGATTAAAAATAAATTCAGCCTTAGCCTTAAGATTCATCTTTGCCCAATTTTCTGGAAGCGCTATTCCATCGGCCTTGTATTTTTCAGGGTATTGTTCAATCCATCTCTCTAGCTTTTTCGGTGCATGCCCATTGGCCTCTCGATTTAATCGAGATTGAATCAACTTAACGGTAGAGTTCTTATCGGCTCGGTCAAACCAATGAATAATATCACCATAGAATAGGCCTTCTTTCTCAAAAGCCCTGACCATTCGAGTGAAAGTGCCTGCAAAGGTATTTTCACGGCCTTTGATACCGCCAGCTCTTTGTACTTGAAGATGATGAAACATTTCGTAACAAGAAAGGGATCGGGCTCCAAGTAGAGAAGCGCTAGGGGCGAACCCCATCACAACAATCCAATAAAGTGCTAAATAAAAATATTTGTTAAAACCCATGGTCCCCTACATAAGCCAGATACTGCTGGTATTGTGTTGCTTTCAAGGGCTGCAATGGGTGTTCCATCAATTTGCAAAATGGATAGGCACAGAATACACCTGGGTCTTTGTATAATCGGTATAAGGTCTAAAAAGGTGTTCAATCTTTAGACATTCTTTTCGTTCTCCACGGAATTTATGTAAGGGGTTGATTGTGCCTAGTGATGTAACGGGAACAGCACCTGTTTGAACAAAACGGGTTTAACTTGCGTTAACAGGCCTCTAAATTCTTCATGTATTCAATTGCTGTTTAGCGTCTCATAAACTTTACGGAGACCCCACAAACGCTCCTCTTTTTATTTCGAAAAAATTTGACAGAGTTTGAATGACTCTAAAAAACGCAGAGCTAAACCTTCGAATTCAATGGCTTTTATCAGTCGTATTTTGGCTTAGGGTCTTAAGTTGTCCTTTTAACTCTTTCATCGATTGAAATGATTGAAGATTTTGTACTTCTTGAATGTGTTTAAAAAAACAGGGTTAAGCTTCTCGTACTTTTTGGAGGTAAAAAAGATGTTCGAGAAAATTCAAGATGAAGAGTTACTTATTTCCTGCAAACAGCAAGTTCTTATCGAAAAGTCGGCCACAGCCAAAGTACTCGAGTACTTAACTGAAATAGACAGAAGAAAGCTCTGGATTAAAGAGGGCTATGCATCGATGTATGATTTCTGCATTCGATACTTAGGCTATTCCGAAGGGGAAGCAAACCGAAGAATCCAAGCAGCTAGGCTTTCTCAAAGGGTTGAAGAAGTGAAGCCTTTATTGGAACAGGGGGAAGTCTCTCTGACCAGTTTGACTTTACTTTCCCCGGTTCTTACTCAAGAGAACGCTAAAGAGCTCCTTCCCAAAGTCATGGGCAAATCATCACGGGAAGTCGAAGCTTTAATTCAGGAGTATTTTCCAGAAAGAGCCGCCAAAAAAGAGCTCTTCGAAGTTGAAATTGATGACGAGATAAAAACTCTTTTGGAGGAAGCTAGAAAGTTGGCCAGCGAAAAAGATAATGGCCTCTTACTTAAAAAAGTTCTTAAAGCTTACATCAGAGAAAAAAGGGCTCGAAATATTGCCTCCAAGCACACGCGAAGAGTGGCAACGTCTGCGGCGAAGGAGGTAAAGCGAAAATCGGGCTACCGATGTGAGTATGTTTCTGCAAAAGGCATCAGATGTTCACAGACCGCTCATCTCGAAGTCGATCATGTTCGGCCCTATGCTTTTGGCGGGAGTAGCAAAGACATTGAGAACTTAAGATGCTTTTGCAAAGTTCATAACCTGTATTTGGCCAGGCACTACTTTCCAAAATCTCGAAGCTTTGAGAGCCAAAAATGGAATGTGCCTATCAAGGATAGGGAGCGGCCTCACTTTGC
>OMIX01000044.1 GCA_900299195.1 Deltaproteobacteria bacterium | reverse complement strand
GCGGGTTATGGAAGTGAATTTGGAGGTGCTCTAAATCACGTCAAATCTTTTTTGAATGTTTTAGGGAGCTTTTAGGGAAAATACTTTTAACAGTGAGATGAGAACCTATCTCGCCGTAGATAAACAAGAGTCTATCCGAAAATAGTAAAAGGATATTTCTCAAGGGGTTGCACTAAAAAAGATTAGAGATTTTGCTTTCTGGTCGGTCTGTTGACAGGCTGTCTACTGTTTTGTCGGGTTATTTTTTGGACATGTCGGAAAAAGAGACAGACGGTTTTTTACAACCTCTTGAAAGGCTAGTGAAAAATCGACCCCACTAAAAAGGAAATAATTAGGCATGAGGAGTGCAATTTAAAAGAACAATATCTGCATTTTAGGAGTGCGCTATGAAGACGGTTTTTAAAGACAAAACTCAACAGGGGTTGTTATTAACTCGGTTTTTAAGGGGCGCGACACTGATGCGAGCCCATTGGGTTTACGGTGCTTTCATTATTGTGTCTTCACAGGTGGTATGGGGGGCGGAAGAACCCAGGGATAGGTATATTAGCGATGCGGTAAAAGCTTATTGTGAACTTAATGATTCTGGGCCTAACAGTACGGCAAAGGCTACAGATAATCTTAATCAGGCAAGAAATTCTTTAGTGGGGCATACGAATAGTAACACTCCATGGGCTAAGGCTCATAGTGAATTAAAAACTGCGAGGGAGAATAGAGAGAAGGCGGCCCAAGAACTCAGTGATGCTTCGGTGAAATTAAAATCGGCTCAAGGCAACTTGGCTAGAATTAACGCGCCAGACCCTTTGACAAATCAATCTCAGACACAAACGAATCCATCGGGAAGAACTCATAGTAACTCGGGTGGAGAAACCTCTTATCAAGGTGCCCAAGAATTAAGTAATCAACAGCTGACAGACGAAGTTAATAGAGCCAATCAAGTCCTAGATAGTGCAACAGCCGCTCTAAACGCCGCAAATGAAAAACTTACCCAGAGCGAAACAGCCGAAAATAACGCCTTTAAAGAACAGTTTAAGAAGGAAATTAATGACTGCAAACCCGACTTTAACAAAATGAATGATGAACAGCTTAAAGAGTATATTAAGAATAATCGCGCTAATTCCGAAAGCCCATTGCGAAAAGGGGAAGGTAATGCTTGGCATCATCTGGGCCAACAAGCGAATCTTGAAGAGGCTCGAAAAGAATTAGAAAAAAGGAATGCTAAGAAGAAGGAGGAACAGGAGCGGGCACAGGCTCAACGCCCACAAAACCCAACTCCACCGAATGACCAGTCGGTCGGTGATTTGGTACAAAGAGCCGAGCGGATTGCCAACGGTAATTCTTGGGCTCGGACCGCTGGCAGTGTGGCAGCGGCGGCTAACGTTCCAGGAGCTGGTGTAGTAGCTGGTGCCGCCCAGATGGCGAACCGCGCGGTAAATTTTGCCGGTCTCAATTCATCCGATCAAAAGCGATTAACGGCTATTTTGCAGGCTAATCAGGATGCGGCTAATCAGGGGTTAACGTCTGTTAGAGCTATGAATGGGAACAATGGTTTTGTTTACCAATCAAGAACAAATACTCAATTCCCAGACAGAATTGATACGGCACATACCTTTGATAGCAGTGGGAATACCATGCGAATGCAATTTCAAAATTATGTCCGAGGAGCCGATGGGATTACTTATGCCCGATATTCAGGGCCCAATAACTCTTCGCAATTCATTCGAGTTCAAGGGAGTGACAGAAACAATATGGCGGTAGCTTCGGGGGCAAGCTTTATATCCTTTTTACCCCAGAGTTCGAGAATTCTACCTGCAGGACAGGCACAAACCGGCTTTCGATCTACCCCAATTTCTCGAAGATATTTTAAGCTAAGAAGATAAATTCACAGGGGGATAAGAAAGGTTTAGTGTACCCATTTTTTAGATAGTAATCCCAGCGTTCCCTACGCCTCTTAAAGCGCTTAAATGCGCCCAATCAAAAATCAGTGGCCCCCTTTGCTTCCCTCACCCTCATTTTTGGGGGAGGTTAACTTTTTATGGGGAGCCAGAGAAGTGAGATTTTCCTTAAGCCGTTCCAATCTGGAAATGGCCAGCTCTTTATCTTGGTTGAGTTTGATGAGAAGCCCCTGGTTTTGTTCGGGGGCTTTTTTGATTTGTGTTTCGATCTCGGTCAACATGGTTTCAGCGGCTGCGATGCTTTTTTCCAGTTGTTTTACCATGGGCGGCTCTGACGAGGTGCAGCTTACTGCTAGCATCAGAAACATGAGTCCAAAAGTTCTTTTTATACACATAACGCTCATTGCTTTCTCCTGACCCTCGATTGGATTAGAATAGAACCATGTCGGTTAGGTCGTCTCTTTTTTTATCTTTGGGTGTTTTCCTATTATGCCAGTGTGCCACTAAACATCAACCCATTCGATTTCCTGCGACGTTTCAAAAGTATCCCGAGGAGATCTTTTCCTCTGGAACGGTGAAGGAATGCCGACTTTTGGAAGATAAATCCGAGTTGACCCCTTTAGAAAAGAAACGGCTCATGGATCTTTACACCATAGAGGCGAAAAGCCTCAAGTTGGGGTCGGACCGGTTTCAAGAAGTCTTACAAAAAACGGATCAATTAAGACCCGAAGTGGAAGAGTTAATTACTGAAAGTGAGACATTAAAGACCGAAGTGTTTCTGGAACGAAAAGAGATCGCAGAGGAAGAGAAAAACGTTTTTCAAAGCCCTAAACTAAAAAAAGCCTACTCCCAAGTCTACCAATTGTGGAATCAGGATGAAAATGAAAAGGCCTTAGAGAAGGCCAAAGAAGTTTTAGCTCAGGCCGAGTTGTCTCAGATTAGCTCTCGTCCAGAGTGGCTCAAATTATTGAATCTTCAGTTCAGGATCGCCCACGATATTGGCGAAATCGAAGCGATTCAATTGGCTTATCAGCAATTGAAAGAGTTTGAACCTTGCTCCTCCGAAGCCGCTAATGCTGCTTTGCTGATGTCATTAAGCCTTTATGTCAAAAAAGAAACCCCCAGGGCGATTCAGGTTTTAACTGCGCAATGTGACCCCGATGAGTCGCTCTCCAACCAAACTCGAAAAAACTACTGGCTCTATCGGTTTCATAAGGCGGACGATCGTTTAATGGCCCAGGAAAAACTAGAGGCATTAAAAAAACTACCCCTTCCTGGGTATTATCTTTACTTGGCTTTAAGTGATCGGGGGGAGAACTTTGAAGTCCCAGTAGTCGATAGCAATGCTTCAAAAAAATATTTAGAGGACCCCTTTGATATTCCGAAATCGGCTAGCCAATATTTATTGAAAGCTGAAGAGCGTCTCAAAGCGGGTTTAAAGAAAGATTCTCATGCCTATTTAGGCAAAGTGGTCAGCGAACTTAAAGGCAATCCAGAAAAAAATCTTCTACCGCTTTTATATGTAGCTCATCTGTATCGAGCCGCCGGCAATCATTTAGAGTCGATGAAAACCTTTTCAATGATGGTCGGAGGGAAAAAGGGTTTAGGACAGGAATGGACTCCGGTATTACACAGTGAGTTTTTAGAAATGTTCCCCAGGCCTTTTTCAGAAAAAGTGAGCTGGCTCGCAAAAGAGTGGAATATTGATGAAGATTTTATCTATTCCATCATGAGGCAGGAAAGTGCTTTCAATCCGGGGGCGGTGAGCGCAACCGATGCTCGGGGTTTGATGCAGCTCATGCCCAGCTTAGCCCGAAGCCTAAGCCAAAGCTGGAAATACCAACCCTACGCTAGCGATAAGTTTTTATTCCAAGCTGAAGAAAATTTAAAGCTTTCGACTTACCATTTGCACCAACTTCAAAAACTAGCGCCCCACTATGCTTTGATGGCGGCCGCCTACAATGCGGGGCTTAAACGAACTTCTCGTTGGTGGAAAAAATTTGGCCACTATCCTTTAGATGTTTTTGTGGAGTTTATTCCGGTGAATGAAACACGAAACTACGTCAAATTGGTGTTGAGGAATTTTCTTTATTATAAAGCTTTGAAAAGTGGAGGGGTTTTACCTCCAAAATTAATTGCAGTAGATCTTCCTTCCTTAGATCTCATCCGAGAAATCAGTAGTATTAAAAAGAATAAACCCAAGAAGAAAAGTTAAGTTGAAGTTTTCTTTTTGTTCTTTTTTGTATCCACCAAGGCTTGAAGCGTCGACTCGAGTTTAGAAATTAGATCATTAAGAGCAAGCTCATCTTCAAAGACTTCAGTTTTGAGTTCGCTGACCTTCTCTTCGACATCCGCAATTTCTTCTTCTACTTGCTCTAATTTGAATCCCATCAGAACCGTCGAGAAGAGGGCGGTAAAGGAACAAAATAGGGCGGTGCCAAAGATCATCATCAATATACCTAAAATACGTCCCCAAAAGGTGAGGGGAAGAATCTCACCATCGCCCACTGTAGTTACAGTAGAAACTGCCCACCAAAGGGCATCTAAATAGCTGTGAAGTTTGGGGTTCTGTCCCTCTTCCAAGAGAAAAAATAGATAGGCGGCTACCACAATGGTTCCGTTTCCTACCAAAGTCAGAATTCCGAACATGGGATGTTTGAACATGCCAAGAATTCTTAAAGTTAATATTCTGGAAGTTTGAGTGATTTGAGCCATAACTCTTTTAAGGGGAATTTCCTATCCTTGGATTTTATTTTAACATTGAACAACTCTTTAGTCTTTCTACAGTGACAGATTTTGTCTAAAGCTGTCTGCTCCTTTTCCACCCCGAAAGCCCACCGTCCAATAACCCTCTTGATATTTCAGCAGGTTAAGCCAAGTGGGTAGGTGGCATGCGGGTTGCTTTTTTGATCCAGTACCAGGAGTTTCCTGGAGTGATAGCGGCTGTACTCTGAGAGTCTTCAAAGGCACTCAGCGCTGGAGGTAGTGGTTGAGCCTGTTCGATGTAACTTTCCGTCCCCCTACAAAACACCTGTCGTGGTTTGCGTTTGGATTGTTTTTATTTCAAAGCATTTTTTATATTCAACCGTTATCAGCCAAGGAAATTGAGTCCAGCTCTAATCATGCTAAAAATCCCTATCACTATCCCGCTTTTCCCAAAGAATTGGTGGCCAAAATTGAAGGTAAAACCGGAAAACGGGAAAGTTTAACGAGTCAGGTGGATCCCCTTCTCAATCAGGATTGGGGACTGGCCGATATCGGATTTTTTGAGTCTTTCACACCGTTAGTTCAAGCCGTACAAAACCAAGTAACCCCGTGTTCTAATCAAGTGGTGGTGGCTGTGGTGGATACGGGCATTGATTACACTCATCCGGAGTTAAGAAATAATATCTGGATTAACGCTGGAGAATCGGGTCCCTGGACGCCTAAAAATCCTTCCTCCACTCCTTGTCGAGATAAAAGTTGTAACGGCCTAGACGACGATAATAATGGTTTGATCGATGATGTTGCAGGTTGGGATTTTGTGAATAACCAGCCATTACCCTTTGATACTCACGGGCACGGAACGCATATCGCTGGAATCATCGCCTCAGAAAGCTCTAACGGAATTGGAATTTCAGGAGTTTGCCCTCAGGTTTCAATTATGCCTTTGAAATACTACGACTCTGGCAGCAACGGAATGAACAATTTACAAAACACCGTGAAGGCTTTTCAGTATGCCATTCGCATGGGAGCCCACATTATTAACTACAGTGGTGGGGGCGCAGAACCCGCTGCCGCTGAAAGAGCTGCAGTGGAAGAAGCTAACCGAAAGGGAGTTTTGTTTGTAGCGGCAGCTGGAAATGATGGACACGATAACAGCGCTCAACCTTATTATCCGGCGAGCTATCCGCTTGATAATATCATTGGTGTGGCTTCGGTAAATCAGAAAAATCAACTTTTATCGTCGAGCAATTTCGGCAAGCCAGTTCATATAGCCGCTCCGGGATTAGGCATATTAAGCACGGTTCCCGGTGGAAAGTTTGGAACGATGTCAGGAACTTCCCAAGCGACCGCTTTTGTGACCGGAGCAGCGGCTCTATTAGCGAGCCAAGCCAAAGGGAAGCGACCTTTTGATTATAAAGAAGTGAAAGAATGGATTCTTGCGGGTGCTAAACCGTTACCTTCGAACGAAAATCACGAGTGGGTGAGTTCCGGGTTGCTCTCGATTCCTGGAAGTTTAGCTCAAGCAGTAAAAAATGAAGTCGATACGAAGAAGAAATTAGCAAGTCCAGCTCCTGCGATTGCTTTAGTTCCTGTCCTAAAATCAAAAAAGAAATTTAGAGATTAAGACTCTTTCTTTTGAACTCTTTCTGCTTTTAATACGCCCGAAATCCCTTCCAATGCTGAGATGATTTTGGAGAGGTGGTTCAAGTTTTTAATGGAAATAGAGAAAAGACAGACCGCTTTTTTGTCTTTAGTCGTTCCAATTTGAGCCCGGGTGATATTGGCGTGTTGGTCTTTGATCACAGCCGACATGTCCGCTAAAAGTCCCGGTCGGTCCTCGCAAATGACTCGGATTTTTACAGCTCTTTCTGCGACCGAGTTCATGTCCCATTCGATATCGATCAAACGGTGAGGATCAGAATCAAAAATTTTGGGGCACTTTCGGGTGTGGACACTAATCCCTCGTCCTCGGGTGATAAACCCTACCACGGAATCCCCAGGAACCGGATTACAACAACGAGCAAAATGTACGAGGAGATCTTCAATCCCTTTAACTTTAACCACTTGGCGAGAGGTGCTTTTTTTAGAAGCTTCTTCAACGATTTTCTGAAGAGGGCGTTTTTGCTCTTTAAGGTCTTTGGTTTCCTTAGAGGTCTCTTCTGCTTCTTTTTCAGGTAGCGGGATTTTGGTGATGACTTTTTTGGCCGAAAGTTTTCCATAGCCGATGGCGCTTAATAAATCATCGACAGACTTCAAAGAAAAAGCCTCTGCGGCTGTATCCAGTAACCCTTCTTTCATTAGGGTTTTAAATTTTAGGTCCTCTTTTTTTAATTCTTTTTCAAGAATCATCTCGCCCATCACTTTTGAGCTTTCATGTTCTTGAACTTTGATGAATTGTCGGATTTTGCTTTTGGCTCGAGATGTTTTTACCAGTTTGAGCCAGTCTTTGTTTGGGGTTTGATTGGGAGAAGTTAGAACCTCGACCGTATCCCCGCTTTTGAGCTTGTATTTTAAGGGAACCATCCTGCCGTTGACTTTGGCGCCAATGCAATGATGGCCCAGATCCGTATGGATGGTATAAGCAAAATCTAAAGGGGTCGCTCCTTGAGGAAACTCTATGACTTTTCCCTTGGGGGTAAAAATATAAACGTCTTCCGAGAACAGATCGAGTTTTACCGTTTCTAAAAATTCGTTGGGGTCTTTAAGATCTTTATTCCACTCGACCAACCGATTTAGCCAACTGAATTTGGAGGCCTCTTGGTTCAGGTTTTTGCCTTCTTTGTAGGCCCAGTGGGCCGCAATCCCACGTTCGGCAGTGTCATGCATTTCTTGAGTGCGGATTTGTATTTCAATTTTTTCACCTCCGGGTCCTACCACGGTAGTGTGAAGCGATTGATAAAAATTGGCTTTGGGAATTGCAATGTAGTCTTTAAATCTTCCTGGGACGGGGGTCCAGAGCGAGTGGATGAGCCCAAGAACGCCATAGCACTGTTCTACGGTTTCCAAAATAATTCGAAATCCTGTGAGATCATAAACCTGATCATAAGTCAGATCCCTTTTTTCCATTTTTTTATGGATGCTATAAAAGTGTTTGGGGCGGCCGCTGACTCTAGCGTTGTGGTATCCGTGTTCGTGTAAGGCCCCTTCAATCATGGCTAAAACGTCTTGGGTGTATTGGTCCCGTTCGTTTAGCTTTTTATTCACTTGGGCCACTAGCTTGTAATAAATTTCAGGCTTGGTGTATCTGAGAGAAAGATCCTCAAGCTCCCGTTTCATCGCCGATAAACCGAGGCGGTTGGCTAGAGGGGCATAAATGTCTAGCGTTTCTTGGGCGATGCGGGCCTGTTTGTCGGGCCTTAAGTGTTGGAGCGTTCGCATGTTGTGAGTGCGATCTGCGAGCTTCACTAAAATAACTCTGAGGTCTTTGGCCATCGCAAAAACCATTTTACGAAAATTTTCGGCCTGTTTTTCTTCGCTCGTTTGAAAAGAAATTTGACTGATTTTAGTGACCCCATCCACTAGGGCCGCAATTTCGGGCCCAAACTCAGCCTCGATCTGTTCTAAAGTAGCAACGGTATCTTCCACGGTATCGTGGAGAAGAGCGGTAGCGACTGTGGTGGTGTCGAGCTGAAGTTCAGCAATAATAAAAGCCACTTCAATCGGATGATGAAAATAGCTCTCGCCACTGCTTCGTTTTTGTCCTTGATGGACAGTTTCAGAAAATCGGTAGGCTTTTTCTATCAAAGCGGTGTCGGCGTTGGGATGATAAATTTTGATACACGCAATCAGGTCCGAAAGTTCTTTCGGCTTGTTTCCAGCAATAGGGAGGGTAGGGGGAGTGCTCATAGGACTTTCTGCAAGCACTCTTTCTGAATGATGCTTTTCAAAGTTTGAAAGGCGGTCTCTAGATTGTCGTTCACGATCTGATAATCGTACTTCTGACTCCATTGGATCTCACTATAGGCATTCTTGATGCGATTTTCAATGGATTCGGCTGAGTCACCTTTTCGTTGTACCAAACGCTCTTTTAGAGCTTCCATGGAAGGCGGGTGGATAAAAACTAAAAGGACCCGATCGCCATAGAGGGCCTGCAAATTCATGGCTCCTTGAACATCAATGTCAAAAACGGGGTGGCCCCCTTGGTTGAGAATTCTCTCGATAGTCGCTCGAGTGGTCCCATACCGTTTACCGTGGACTAAAGCCCATTCGGCAAACTGATTTTTTTGAATCTTCTCTTGGAAAGTCGAATCGCTCACGAAGTGGTAGTGAACCCCTTCGACCTCATTTTCTCGTCGAGGGCGTGTCGTGGTAGAAACGGAACGCTGCAGTTGGGGAAATTCTTTTAGCAACATCGAGGACAAAGTAGTTTTTCCTGCTCCACTCGGAGCAGAGATCACCACAAGTCTTGGCAATGGGGTATGTTGCGTTCTTTTAGGAGACAAACAACCTTTCCTCCTGCGGTCTTAGCGAAGCCCCCGCGGGAGAACGTCTCTCACACAAGCGCTCGTTAAGTGTTTGGGGAACCACGCTCGAGAGAATGACATGATTAGAATCGGTCAGGATAAGAGATTTTAATTTACGGCCTTTAGTCGCATCCACTAAGCGATTCTCTTCCAAAGCCTTATCTCGCCAACGCCGCATTGGAAGTGAGCCCGCCTCAAAAATTCCTATGACCCGATCTATTTTTACAAAACTTCCATGCCCAATATTGAGCATGCGTTCTGAAGATGTCTCTGAGCTTGATATCCCTCTATAGTTATTCGACATTTTGCACCTGTTCCCTTAGTTTTTCGATCTGGGTTTTTAAGTTGACGGCTAGTTGCGTTATTTCGATGTCTGCGGATTTAGCTGCCGTGGTGTTGACCTCACGATGTAGTTCTTGGGTTAAAAAATCAAGCTTTCGTCCTACCGAACCTTTTTCGTTCAAAATAGTTAAGAAGGAATCGCAGTGAGTTTTTAAGCGGTCGATTTCCTCTGTAATATCTGCTTTTTCGGCCGATATCGCTATTTCCCATTCCAATCTTTGAGCATCGACTGGGTGAGTTAATTTCCATTGTGCTAAACGACTTTCGAGTCGTTCTTTGATTTTTTCGGGTTGTTTGGGGGCGAGTCTTGCGAGTTGGTCGATTCCTTTGCTCATCTCTAGGACGCCCTGAGTTAAGATGGTCTTAAGTTTTGTCCCTTCATTTTCTCGCATGGTTTTCACATCTTTTAGCACCGCTTGAAATGCTGTTTTCAGTCCTTCTACCCAGCGAGCCATATCTTCGACGTTTTCTGTAGGAATAAAAACTCGACCCGAACCGAAAAGCATTTCGAGTGAAGGGATTTTAGCGGTTCCAAATTTTAAGTGAAGTTTTTCACACCCTTCAATGATCGAGCGGGCGACCTCTTCGTCTAAAGTGTATTTAATGTTCGAGCTGTTTTCGGCATTTCCTAAAGTTTTTTGTCGAACATTGATCTCAAAAGAACCTCTTTCGAAGTGGCTTTTGAGAATATCAATCAGGGAAAGTTCAAGAAAACTCAAAGTAGAGGGGAGTCTAAAACGGGTGTCGAGAAATCTATGATTCACCGATTTAATTTCAATAGAAAACGATGAGTTTCCGATTGAAGTGTCTCCCTTACCAAATCCTGTCATTGATTGCATATGTTTCTACCCATTCAAAACAAATTTTAAATTGTCGACTTCCAAACAAACTCGATCGTGATCTCTAAAATCGATGAATCGAACTTCAGGGTCGCTTCGAAGCCAAGTGACTTGGCGCTTAGCTAATTGGCGCGTTTTTTCGATGATTTCATTGCGAAGCTGTTTTTCGGTGATTTGTTTTTTTAAGAAAGCTTTAGCTTCGCTGTAGCCGATGCTGTTTAAACATCGAGCATCAGGATATTTATCAAGAAGTGCTTGGGTTTCTTTCACTAACCCTGCAGTTAACATTTTTTCGGTTCGGTTGACGATGGCTTGATTTAAAGCATGACGTGAAAGAGTGACCGCATATTTCATCCAGAGCCGATTTTTTTGTTCTTCAGAAAAAGGGACTGGTTTGAGCTGACTAGGAAGTTCTTTAGTGGTTCGCAAAATAGCTAGGGCTCTTAAGAGACGGTATTTATCATTGGGATGAATGGTCTCAGCCGCTTTTGGATCTTTTTTCTTTAGCTCTTCATGCATTTTGGCCGTGTTCACTTTGTCGTCTTCACAAAATTCTTTTTCAAGCGCTTCGACCGCTTCGTTAGCTATGGTGGGCAGTTCAAACATTCCAAATTGAAGGGCCCTTAAATAAAAGTAAGTTCCCCCTACGATGATAGGCAGCTTCCCTCTAGAAATAATTTCGGAAACGGTTTTGTCGGCAAGTTGAACAAAATGAAAAGCCGAGAAGGGTTCATTGGGGTTTGCAATATCCACCAAATGATGAGGGGCTTGGGAGAGTTCCTCGCTACTGGGTTTACTTGAGCCAATATCAAGCCCTCGGTACACCGTGGTCGAATCCATGCACACAATTTCGCCATTCAATCGGTTCGCGAGTTGAACGGCCAGTTTCGTTTTACCCGAGGCTGTCGGGCCTAAAATAGCTATTGCGAGTTCTCTTTTCATATCGATTTGAAGTGTTGCTCCAGTTGAGTCCAAGATAATTTTAATAAAACAGGCTTACCCAGAGGGCAAGTCCAGCTTTCATCCATTTGAGAAAGTAGTTGAGTCAAAGTATCGTTCCCCAGAGGTTCTACCTGAACTTCCAGCGGAAAAACGGAAATGAGGGTTTTGATAGCGAAATCTTGGAGTGATTCTTGAGAGGGGGGCCGATTCAGGGCTAGCTTATTAAGCCAAAGCATGAAGGGTTCTTCCAGAGGAGAGGGGTAGAGAGCTTCGGGAACGCTTTTAATTGCAATGTCTTTATCTCCGTATAGTTCGAGGTCAAAACCTAACTGAGGAAACAACTCCAGGTTTTTTTGTATAAATGCATAGAGGGTTTGAGACATTGATAACACAACCGGTAGGAGTAAAGATTTCCCCTCTATCTTAGCGTTCTTTTGAGCCCACTGAAGGGAAATCTCACGGCGCTTTAAAGCTTTAGGATCCACTAAGAACAATCCCTCCAGGCTTTCAAAAATCCAGTGGCCCGACCGGGTAGTGCCAAAGAACCGGAGGGGGTTAGATGGGCTTTGCGAAATCGGAGCGTTCAAATTGTTGTTGGGGGAGGGGGAAAAAGTGGAGGGATAAGTCTTAAAGTGTTCCGGGTGAAGTCGTTTAAGTTGCAGCAGCTGTTTTTTTAAGGAAGTTAATAACCAACTATAGATACGTTCTTGCCTAAAAAATCGTACTTCAAGTTTTTGGGGGTGAACATTCACGTCTACCCAGTCACCCCGAATATCCAAATAAAATACGCCTGAAGGTTCATGGTGAGGCCCGGCCATTTCTAAAAAACTATTTTTGATGCAAGAGAGTAAGAGTCGGTTTTTGACGGGTCTTTGATTGATCAAAAGTAAAATATCTCCCCTCTCTTGGGTCCAATTTAAAGGGGATAAAAAGGCCTCAAATTTCATCTCTTCGTTGGAGTCTTGGAAATGCTGAGGTTCCCATTCGGGTTTGAGAACTTCTAAAAATCTGTCTTGGCGTTGAGTGGCTGTGTACTGTGAAAGAAGTCTCCCATTGTGATGAAGAAAAAAAGCGGTTTGCGGATTTCCCAACGCCAGTTCTTTAAATACTTTCACACAGTGGGAAAGCTCAGTGGCTTGGGCCCGTAAGAATTTAAAGCGAGCCGGCAATCGGGCAAAGAGATCTTTGACGGAGATTTGGGTGCCCGGAGGGGTTCCCGTGGGTTTTATCTCCTGTTTTTCACCAAACTTTACTTGAAGACTCATTCCCCGGTCTTGATTGAAGGGGCGGCTTCGAATCGAGAAATCTGAGACCGAAGCGATGCTGGAAAGGGCCTCTCCACGAAAACCAAAAGTGGAGATACTTTCGAGATCGGTCACCTGTTTTAATTTACTTGTGGTGTGCCTTTCGACTGCTAAAGGAAGATCCTCTTCACAAATCCCCAATCCGTTATCGATGAGGGTGATTTCTTTTAATCCCCCTTCACAGAGGTGAACTTCAATGCGAGTGGCTTGAGCATCCAGGCTATTCTCTACGAGCTCTTTAATTAGGCTGGAAGGGCGCTCAACCACTTCTCCAGTTGCAATCTGATTGATGAGATCGCTCGAAAGCCGGCCGATTCTGGCCGGACGAAGTGAAGTCTGAGGGATGAGGTTTTCCATGGCCTCACACCTTAACTTGCAATCCCAAACTGGGAAAGCGAGAAAGAGGTTTTTATGAAATGTCTGTGCGCGTTATGGTGAGTGTGTCCCCGGATGTCCTGGTGTTTCCCCAGGGGCTTCTCCAATCGGTGTATTCAAAAAATCTTCTGAAGACAATTCGCGATGGGGAACGGTTTTTTCCTGGGATTCAGGAACTTCTATGGGTTCGCCCGAATCAGATATTTGGGTGCCTCCACCTAAGGGGCCGTTTAGGCCGTTGGGGACTGGAGCACCATTGATATTTTCCGGGACCACGGGTGTGTTAGGATCGAATAATCCGAATGGGGCCCCAGATTCAGCTCCATCAGCGATTGCACCTGGAGCTGGAACTGGCTGTAATCTTTCTCGAGCGAGGGGGTCTTGCTGATTTTGATTGCATCGGCTACACGGTCCCGCTTGCCCCATAGGCCCTCCACCCATGGGTCCATCACCCATAGGGCCACCGCCGCCTTTACGGCAGTTAGCTAAAGACAAAAGACAAAGAACCCAAAAGATCGATTTAAAAAATGGTCTCACTAAGAAATCCCCCCATTAAGCAGTATTCTCTTGATCTTCAATCTCAGTGCCAAAAATTCAGGCACACCGGGCTAGGACTTTTTGCCCAGTTCTTGAACACAAAAGGGAACGGGATTTGAAGTGTCGATCTTTTTGACAGAAACGGGGGCCATCGGAATGGGTCAATGCCTGTCGCGTTTAGCGAACACAGACGCGATTTCTTCCTTGGTTTTTGGCATCGTAAAGAGCTTTATCGGCTAGAGCGATAAGCTCATCAGGGGTTTTACTAGTGGAGTCTAGAGCTACAACTCCTAAACTGATGGTGACTAAAATTTGTTTTTGTTCAAACACAAAAGAGTGTTGTTCGATTTTACTTCGAATCCGTTCAGCCACATCGATAGCAATTTGCGATTGGGTTCCGGGTAAGAGTAAAGCAAACTCTTCCCCCCCATAACGTCCTAAAGCATCCGTAGGACGGATCATTTTATTTTTGATGAGGTCACAAGTCTCTTTTAAAACATAATCGCCTGCGGGGTGGCCATAGGTGTCGTTAATTTTTTTGAAATGGTCGATATCAAACAAAATGAAACTCAAGGGTGAGTTGCGCAGTTTGGCACGGTTAAATTCCTCGTGAATCGTTTCAAGGATAGCTTTTCGATTAAAAATTCCGGTCAGACTGTCGGTGGAATAATCGTAGTTTCTAAGTCCCGCACGAGTTTCTACTTGCCCCTCTCGAACAAACTTAAAGAGCGTATTACCACAGCGGATATGATCTCCTTCATTGAGAATTCTAGGAACATTGGGGGCCAATTTTTCATCATTCACGAAAGTGCCGTTAGTGCTTCCGAGATCTTTTGCAGTAACTCCATTTTCGGTTAATTTGAATTCGGTGTGTTTTCTTGAAATGGAAGTTTCAGGAACACAAATTTCAGTTCCGATTTCTCTTCCTAGAGTCACCGTTTCTTTGGTAATGAGAAAATATTTTCCCAACGGCTTTCCTGTGATCACCACAATAGCTGGAGGATTAGTCTTAGCCTCCTCAATCACATCTGCGATCGTTTTTCCATCTACAGCACGAGTCTTGGTGGGTTCCGATTTTTCAGGGGGCAGACCGGTGTCAGCGGCACTGGGTACCGGTTTCAAATTGGGGTTCTTTTTTGGCTGCGACATGTTTCAAATTATATCACAAAGATTTTCTAAGTAACTGCTTTGCCTCTTCAACACCCGGTTGATTGAATGCGTTAACTTCATAGAACTCGCCTGCGATGGCGCAAGCTAATTCCTGAAATAAAAGGAATGAGCCTAAGGTGCGAGCTGTCAAATCTTCAAACAGTACCCGATAGGTGGGCACCCTTTCAGCATTCAAACTTTGTTCGGTGGCTGAGAGGGCTTTTGAGTTAATTTCTTCAAACGTATGTTGGAACAGGTATTCAAATTGAGGAGAACTTAATTGTGGGGAGCCCACGGTGAGTCCCTGGGTTCGAGGTTTGCAATCGATAAAGCCAATCACTTTATCCTTGGGCCCTTCTTTAAAAAGCTGGAGGAGGGAATGTTGATCGCGAGTTCCCAGAGCCCCCACAAAGGTGGGGCCTACCGACTTCCCGTGAATGTTTTTTTTGCCAAGACTTTCGGCCCAAAGTTGAACATACCAATCTGTTAAAAGCTTAAGTTCGGAAAGGTAAGGCATGAGGTATTGAATGGAGTGTTTTTCTTGGGTATCCCACCAAAAGGAAGTCAAAGCATACCCATAAGCAGGGTTTTCTTGGAGTGGCTGGGCGGCTATGTAACTTCTGAACTCCTTTGCGCCTTCGATCATTTCATGGATGTTCACTCCGCCCAAGGCCAAAGGAAGTAGTCCCACCGAAGTCAAAACACTGAATCTTCCACCGATGTTAGGAGGAACAGGCAAATGGGTGTATCCGTGTGAGTTTACCCAACGTCGAAGTTCTCCGGACTCGGGATCGGTGATGATCACAATCCCTTTAGGATCTAAAAGAGAACTTAAGTGAAAAAAACCGGATAAAGTTTCTGTTGTGTTGCCTGATTTTGAGATGAGGAGAGTGGCTACTTTTTTTTTGGAAACAAAAGATTTGGCTCTGTCAATAGCCCATCGATCCACATTATTGAGCCAAAAGATGGGGAACTGTTTTTCATCTTCTTCGGATCTTAAAGCCTCGATAACCGCCGCTGCGCCAAGATGCGAACCCCCAATACCACAAATCAAAACTCCTTCATACTGTGACTTTAACTCTTGGGAGATCTGTTCAATTTTTTTTAATTCATCGGAAGTCAAAGTCGCTGGCCAATCAAAGAAACCAATACTCCCATTTTCAAATTTGGATTTTAGTTGCGCATGGGCCTTTTCAAAAAGGCTTTGAGGATCCCAATTTTGTAGATTGGGGGCAAAGTGAAATAGGGGGGTTAAGTCGATGTTAAATCCCGGCAGTGAATAGTTTTTCAAACCATTTTCTCCATTTCTCTTGCGATAACCCATTTTTGAATTTGGTTAGTTCCTTCGACAATTTGAAGAGCCTTAGCATCTCTAAAAAATCTTTCTACTTGTTCTTCTTCTTGAGCCCCTCGTTCCCCTAAGAAATGGACAATATCATGGCTAACTTCCATCGCTAGATCGGAACCCAACAATTTGATGTGAGAAGCGAGAATTTTAATATCCTGATTTTGGTCTTTAAGTTCAGAGGCTAGGGTGATGAGACTTTTTACCGCTTGAAGTTTGGCATAATGCTCACTGAATTTTTCGGCAATAGCTTCTTTAAAAGCACAGTGGTTGCCAAAGTCACCCTTAAGTTCCCGTTGCATTCTTTCGATGGCCGCAGTGGCAAGACCTGTTCCACAAGCCCCAATTCCAATTCGGCCAGCATCAAGCTGAGAAAGAGCTACTAAATACCCGTCTCCCTCTTTTCCTAAGCGCTGGGATTCGGGAACGAAACAATTTTCAAAAACAAGTTCTGTTAAAGCGGAAGCTTTTAAACCCATCTTGTTTTCTTTTTTCCCAATTTTAAATCCTGAAGTGTTTTTTTGAACTAGAAATGAAGTGATTCCTTTAGTTTTATGTTCACCAGTTCGCCCCATCACTAAATAAATGTCGGCATCACCCCCACTACTGCACCAGCATTTGGTTCCCGTGAGAGAATAACCCCCATTTACTTTTTCAGCTTTTAATCTTAAGCCAGCCGCATCACTTCCCGATTGAGGTTCAGAAAGAGAAAAGGCCCCTAACCACTCTCCCGAGGTGAGTTTAGGAAGGAGCGTTTTTTTCTGAGTCTCGTTACCAAAAGCTAATATTCCGCCCATGACTAAGTTGGTGACCGCGATACTCACCGAAAATGCGATAGGACCCTTAGCCAACTCCTCGATCACTCCATAGTGGCATCGATAGGATTGGCCTCCTCCACCGAATTCTTTGGGCACCCCTAGCGCAACAAGACCGGCTTGGGCAAAAGTTTTAAAAACATCGGTTCGGTAAAGTGCATTGCGATCGTCTTCTAGGGCTGTAGGAAGAATCCATGTTTCATAAAGCGATTTAGCTTTTTGACGAGCGTTTAACTCATCAGGTTTTTGAGGGGGATAAAAAGTGAGGGACACGGAATTTATTTCTCCTTCAAGTTCAAAAGTGATTTAGCAATAATGATTCTCATGACTTCATTGGTTCCAGCTCCGATTTCAAGAAGCTTAGCATCGCGCATGTAACGTTCTACCGGATACTCTTTCATGTAACCCGCTCCACCTAAAAGTTGGATGGCTTCTAAACCAGCGCGAGTTCCCATTTGTGCGGTAAAAAGTTTGCATTTAGCTCCTAGAGTCGGATCGGAATCTCCAGAATCAAATTTTTGGGCGGCTGCATAACATAAAGCCCGACCCGCATCGAGTTCAGTGGCCATTTCCGCAATTCGTTCTTGAATCATTTGGAAGTGGGCTAGAGGTTTTCCAAACTGGGTTCGCTCTTGAACGAAGCGACTTGAATAGTTCAAACAGGCCGCAGCGATTCCTAAAGAAATGCCCGAGATGGTGATTCTTTCCAGATTTAGATTTTTCATCATGTGGGAGATACTATCGCTTTCTTTTCCAATCAAATTTTCGACTGGAACTTCACAATCAATGAAAGCCAATTCTGCAGTGGGAGATCCTCGCATCCCCATTTTCTTTAGTTTTTTACTCACCTTGAATCCCGGAAAGGTGTTTTCCACGATAAAGGTGCTAATGTCTTTTCTTGTGGGGCCAGTTTTCGCGTAGACCACAAAAATATTTCCGCCGGGGCCGTTGGTGATATAGGTTTTGGCTCCATTGAGAATATATTTATTTCCCTTTTTAACGGCTCGTGTAGTGAGCCCTAGGGCATCGCTCCCGGCTTCAGGTTCGGTCATTGCCATGGCACCCAACCATTCTCCGGAAATGAGTTTGGGTAAGTACTTTTGTTTTTGGGGCTCTGAAGCGTTGGCGTGGATGTTGTTGACGCACAAAATAGTGTGGGCCAGATAGGAAAGTGTAGTTGATGCACAAGCCTCGGCGAGTTTCTCCATCACCAAAGTTGACTCTAAAGCTCCTAACTGGGCGCCCCCATATTTTTCGTCGGCAGTGATTCCCAGCAATCCAAGTTCCGCCATTTTTTGGAAGGCTATGTGATTAAAGCCTTCGGTCTCATCAATCTCTTCGGCTTTAGGAGCCAAATGTTCCTTAGCTAGTGCGTTTACAGAGGAGATGAGAAGTTTTTGTTCTTCGGTGAATGAAAACATAGGTACCTCAATTCACGGGTGTGGTGTCGTTTGTCTGTGTTGATTCCGGAGTTTGGCTTCGGCGCCGATTAGAGGAGCCAAATCGTAATCGACGAATCAGCAGTTCCTCAATTTCGATTTTTTTGGTGAATTCCTTAATCTCTTCCGTTAAAGGGATTAATTCTGAGAGAGTGAGATCCCCTTTTTGAATTTGATAATAGGTTTGCTCGCCCAATCTTTTAAAAAGTTTTTTTCTTTCAGAGAGAAGATATCCTCCCTTAGCCATCAAAAGTCCAATTCTCCAGGCCCGGGTGAACCAAAAGCGAACGACATCTAATTGGGTTCCAAATTTTTCAAGATAATTTAGAAGAGCATCGGAAGTTGCCTTAGATTTTGTTGGCTGTTCTGTTTGCGATGGTTCGTTCACAGTGAGTCTCCCGACCTTATTTTTACCCTCCCTGCGGGGGTGTTTCAAATTGTTTTTAAAGATTGGGGGCTACGAGTCAAAAAAAAGCCCCGGAGAGGTCCCCGGGGCCTTGAAGGCTAATCGATTTTTAAGAAGCTTTCAGAAAAGGGGATTTTTCGCCAGGATACCAGTTCTTGCTCATTTGGCGGTACTTTTTAGTCTCTCTTTCGACCATTTGTTCGTAGCGTCGGCAGTGTTGAGTTAAGACGCGATTCACAAACATATAATAATGTTTATAGAGGTGTCCTCCCATGAAAGAGGTGTACCATTCAGTGGGGCAATGGGTTCCTACCGTGAAGCGTTTATTAAATTTGGCGATTTCGGCATTCATGATTTGATACCACTCTGAGGCTTCGGCAGCATGAATGAAATTGCCTACAAAAATGGGTTTGTTTCCACCATTGGTGAACCCGGCTTCCCAACCGGTTCCGAGGTCTTTTAAATAAGCGGTGTATCCATTTTTGCCATTTTTGTATGTTTTAATTTTCATGATTGCTCCTTGATTTAGATGGGAGAGTGAGAGTGGCCTCACGCACCCTAGTTCTTATCGGAGCTTTGTTTTCTTAGGTGAGTGGAAAGACCTCCATAATGTTTCAACAATCTTTAAAGTTTTTCTTTGGTAGTACAGACTAGATTTTCTTCACCCTCTTGAAAGTGAAACACAAGCTGGTCTTTTTCAACTGGTGGGGTTCCAGAGGCGATAGGGACTAAGCCTAACGTATAGTTGTTTACCGAAATGGAGCGGAGCAAAGTTTCTGATGCGGTAGCGCTTTGATTCATGAGTATGGGGGGACCTACGCCATCGACTGGGGCATGGTTCACCAGAAGAGAAGGGGAACGGAAAGATGAATTGGCCAACCAAACAGCGAGCTCTGTGGAACCTGGCGCTGTGGGAATCTGGAAATAGAGATTTCTGATTACCTCTTTTCCCGCTTTCCCTTGAACCAAGCATTTTACATTCACTTTTCTAAAGCTATCTTTTTCTTGCCCCTCAAACTCGTTAAGATCCTTCCATTCTGGAGGGGGTCCCAATGCGGTAAGATACGCAACGGGATCTTTGCCTTTTTCTTTGAGTAGTTGAAGGAGCTTAGTGGCTTCATCTTGAGGGCTCGTATCAACCGGTCTATTCGAAGCATTGGGTGGGGCTCCCGGTGTGCCGTTGCCCGCGTGCCCTCCGGGGGTACTCGGGTCATGAGTGGGCTGTCCTCCTGGAGGAGAAACGAACCCTAAATCCGGTCGGACTGGCGGAGTGTTTCCCTGGCTAAATCCTGGGCTACCCGCAAAACTTCCTAAATTAGGGTTTCCTAGGAACCCTTCGTTGGCTCTAAGTGCCCTTTGGGCTAGTGCAAATCGACCATCAGCCCGAGTCTCTCCATTTTGAATTTGTCTCTCCCAATTTCTATAGTGCTCCATCACTTGAGAAACGGTGTTAGCGTCAGCTGGAAGAAACTCTCCGGTTCTGGGATCTTTCACCAGAATTTCTCCATTGTCTCCAATGAATACCGGATTTCCCCCAATAAAAAGAAACTTATTTCGTGCTTCCAGTCGAGCCCCTCTCGAATCGAAAGTGAGGCCTGAAAATGTGGGACCCAGGTTAGAAGATGCAGAGCCCACTCCACCCCCTAAACCCGAACTGCCTTGAAAAGAGCCTTGTAAACCTGAGTCAGAGAAAAAAGAAGACTGTGAAGGTTGCAAACCAGGCAACCCACAAATTCCATTCGCACACTTTGCAAACGTAACTGTGGAAAAACTACCGATAAAAATAGACAGGATGAAAAGTTTCACATTCGCCCCCAATTCCCCTTATGCTGGCTAAAGTATGCAGAACCAAGACCAAGAATTGGGTTCTCTCGAAGAATACAAATAGGCTAAGAGGTTAAAGTAATTAGCCACTTTGTTTTGTGAGTCCTGTTTCTTCTTAACGGGCGATTTCTGTTGAATTCATTCAGACATGCTTAGTTTTTTTTAAGATGTCTAGGTTTTTGACAGTGGCTGCGTTCTCTAACTTTTTTGTGCAAGTGGTTGATTGCTCGAAGCGATATACGCATGGTGGGGATATC
>OMIX01000043.1 GCA_900299195.1 Deltaproteobacteria bacterium | reverse complement strand
TCAATGGCTGCGATATTTCACGGTCCGCTTTTCAAAAAAGCTTCTAGCATACCAACCCAAAATAATCTAATCATCCCGAACCTGGTTCAAAATTAGATAAGCTTTCCAACAGTGCCAGGCTTACATCTGCCTTTTGCACCAGGTAAATTCACTTTTTATGATAGGTTAGTTTGTAAACACCTCGGGCAGCAAATCAGAAGTTTCTCTAAATTTTTTGATTTTAGTATTTCGATAAATAAAAAATTTTCTGATCCCGTAGTTAGAAAGATGAATCTCGCCCCAGTTGTAAAAGAAGACATCACCCAATAGGGCACTGTTGCTAGAGCGAATCAAGTCGGGTTTTCCGAATCTCCGAATAATAAACTCCGGCCACTTTTCCTCAGTAGGCTTTTTGCCATCAAAGATATTGAGATCTTTGCCTTGAATAGTTCCTGAAAACGGATTCTCAAGAATCAAAAGAGAAGCATCATTTTCTATGAAGAAAATTTTTACTCCTAGGTTCAAAAAATTTAATCCTGAAGAAATTCCGGACTCTTTGAATTCCTCAGTTTCTGGAATTTTGATTTCGGAATATTTTATTTCCTTTTTCTTGAGTAAGTTATTGCGATTTTCACCTAAAGTTACCAAATTCTGAATCCCTGTATACAAACTCACGACATAACGATTTTCATTGGCACCTTGCGATTGAAAACAGGATAGGAGCACGACAAAACCAAGTGGTATCCAGGTGGCTTTACAGGTTAATGCTTTTAAAAGTTTCACTCAAAACTCCATTAAAAATGATGGTAAGGGGCAAAAACATTCTCTGAATTATATCGGGAACAGGATTTTGAAGTCAAAGCTATTAGGATTTGGAGCGGGTGACGAGGCTCGAACCCGCGACCCTCAGCTTGGGAAGCTGATGCTCTACCAACCGTATATAGCTTGCAGCGGCGGAGCTAGCCCCTCCTGGGACCATAAATGCGGTGTTTATTCGTTATAACTTTAATTACGGCCATTATAGCCCAACAAAAAATGGGCATTTGTGCCGCTTATCCGTATTTTGTCGATTAAGCTTGTGGGAGTATTTCCTCAAGGAACAATCGTTGAACAGCGCTACCAGTAAAACCCTCCAAACCATGAAGCCCGGAGCTCATGATCATTAATTTTTTATGTCCAGGATTTTCCGAAGGGAAAAACCCAAATCAGATCTCAAGATCTTTCTCACCACTACCCGGAATTTTTTACCCCACAATTCCGTTCCTGGGACAGATGACTGCTTTCTTCCGGAAACTTCCAAGAACTGGCTAGTACAATCCTACATAACGAAGCATTGAAAAACCCTCCAACGGATCCCTACACCCCTAACATCAAGGTGAGCCGTAAAAACCGCTTTTTTTGATGCGGTCTTATGAATGATTTTCAAAAGAAAAAACAGATAAATATCATTAGCCAAGAACCCTCTCGTTTATAAAAAATAACTTTTCAGAGACTTGTTTTAGGGGGGGCCAAAGATATCAGAGCATTGGAACAGGCTTCTGTTTAGGTGGGCACCCGCCAAATAGCCGATGTGACTGAGATTGGGAAAATTCGAGCGCCTCTTTTTAAGTTCAATCACGGATGGATGTTTTTTTATGATAGCAAAAATCTATGACTCTCTCGAGGGCGGTGTCGGTGATGATTTTAGTCTGCACAATGAAGTAATCTTGAGTTTGCTTGATCTGCTGCTCGAACACTCGTCTTTTTTGTTTAGAATCGTAATCCAAAATAGCACTGACATATTTTCCAGGGATCAATCGAGCAGGGTTTAAATACTGATTATTTTTTTCTATCTCATAAACAATTTCGGAACGCTTCTTCTCCGAGATCACATCAAAATACTGAGCACTTCGACCTTCATAATGAGCGTCATAGACCTTAATGTGGGTACTTGATTCGTACCCAATCAGTAATGCAGCGTAGGGAATTTCCGGTTCATCATAGCGAAAGCACCTTCCAGTCCGCCATCCTACCAACTCATTCAATGCCCCAGGGGGAGTCACCTCAGACGAGTAAAAAAGTTTGTTCAAAGTATTAAAATCGAGGCCATCTTCAAACGTGGGTAGTGCACTGGTTTCCCATTTATCGGTGGCAGGATCGTAAACCTCTACCACACTACTAATGGACTGCTTTGTAGAAACCCCACCCGCTACGTAAATTCGCCCATCTTTTCCTAGTGTAGCCGCATGTCGCCAACGAGGAGTGGGCATCGGAGATTTGACTTCCCATTTTCGGGTCACGGGATCAAAAGTTTCAACTAAGTTAGTGATTCCACTTCCTCCACTCGCTCGAGTCGCTCCACCGATCACGTAGATTTTTCCATTCATCGCAGTGACTGCCGCAAGCCCCACTCTCGGGGTTCTCATTCGTGCCACGGATGTCCACTTTTGGGTATTAGGGTCATAGCTTTCAATGATACCGTTCAAATACCACTTTCCAAACTCCACGGAATGTAATGGATAACCATACATGTCTCCCTGCAAATTTCCTCCCAAAGCGTAAAGCTGGTGATTGAGACCACTCACAAAAGCATGTTGAGTCCTTCGAAAACGCATCGGTGAGAACAAGGATGACAATCCTGTGACAAGCTCAAAGGAGTTAGCAAGACGGATACCATGCGCATCTGTGAAATGAGCAGATAATAGTTTAGGATCTGACGCTAAGACCGTTTCACCTGCGCCTCTCTCTCTCCCAGATCCTCCAACTGCGTAAACCGTACCACCGACCTTCGCTACTGCAAGATTGGTCCTTGGAAAATCTACTTTTCGAGGCACAGACCAAGACTTCTCGCCGAGATGATAACTCCAAATATCGCTTACGTAATTGTCCCCCCCGGCATGATTATCGCTGTGATCAAAATCGGTGGTCCCTCCGATCACCACGATTTCTCCATCGACCTCCACTGCCCCTGCCCCGTAACGGAGAGAAAAGGGGGCTGGCTTTTTACTCCAAGTCATCGTCTCTAGATCCAGAGCTTCCATTGAGGGAGTTTCGGATTCTCCGCCAATAGCGTAGATCAAACCATCAGAGGCGGCTACCAACGAAAAATCGGCCCGATTTTCCTGCATGGATTTGATGGGTTTGGGGGCGCCTTGGGAATAAGCAATGGTGGACAAACTAGCAATGACTTGAAGTATCACCCCAAAATTTAAAAACCCACGAATTGGCATATACTCTACCCCTTCTCCTCGTATTATCCCGAGGATTGAATTGGACCCGGGTCTTACCACAAGGGGGAAAAAGGGGTCAATTCACTTTCAATATTTAAAGGTGCTTGAGATACCATCTTTGTTTCTGGAATAACGAGCCGCAGAAGGTATCTACCTATATCTGACACTGATCCACGATTAAGGTAGGTCAACCACCCTGCAGTTTGGCTTGAATTACACCTTTTCAGGGGTGCAGCTGTGCGGCAGACCAGACTGGCCTCCGCCAAACACATCCAGAAATTCTTCTTAAGAACTGTAAATGACTCCAACAACACTTTGGGTTGAGAACAAAGGAAATGAGCCAGCTAGAAGGTTAAATTCAAAATAATTTGATAGTTCTAAAGTCTAGCCTATTTGTATAAAATATTCTGATGAGGAAGAATCTCGGAAAAACTAGACGATTTATCTCAACTTCAATTAACAGTTCTAAACAAGCTCCTAAAAAATGCGAATAGGACGATGCTCCGTATATAGCTTGCAGCTGCGGAGTTAGACCCTTCTGGGACCATCAATAAGGTTTGGTCTCGAAGTTTTCTTAACTTATCCAGCAAGGTCGCAAAATTACCTTCCTTCAAAAACGCATCGATCTGTTCATACATAGCCCAGCGGTGTAGAAGCTGAGCTCTTATTTACTTCAACCAAAGAGTGTTGTTGCCTGCCTTTTTAACCATTCGATAGCCGTATCGTTCGAGAATGGTTTTTAGCTCAGAGGTATTGTTGTGTTGAGCTAAAAACTCGATTAAGAGAATTGGCCCATCAGCAGACTGAAAAAGCTGAGGCGCCCCAGTTAAAGTTGCTATTTCTCCCCCATCGATATCGATCTTTATCAGATCCGGTTTTTGGCAGGTTAGCTTTACAAGATCGTCTAAGGAAACTGCCATCTGGGTGGATGTTGCACCGAAATTTTCAAAGGTGACTTCTGTTCCGCTTAGGCCAGTAGCTGCCTTGTGAACATGAATATTCAAATTATTTGCTTTTGCATGCCTTTTAATCTCCTCGCAATACCTCTCATCGATATCCACTGCAAGTATTTCAGGCACCCCGTGAAGCGCAGCTACAATCGAGTAAAATCCAACCTGCGCTCCGATATCCCAAAAACAGCGGGCGCTTTTAAAAAATGGTTCAAGAAGCGCGCGTTCATCAGGTTCGTAGTCTAAAACATCTTGGGTCCCTAACCATAAAGCAATATTGGCCGTTGGAAATCCCCTTGTGCTGAGTCTCGCCTGCTTACCGTTTGCAACTATTTTTACAAATTGAGGTAAAAACAACCATGATTTTACAACGAATCGGATTTTTCGATAACTGTATATAAACGAGACAGGCAGTAGCTTCTTTAAAAAAACTTTCATGGCATACTTTAGCATTTACGGATAAGCGGTACAACGGCCCCTTTCTTGTTGGGCTATAATGGCCGTAATTAAAGTTATAACTAATAAACGCCGCATTTATGGTCCCAGGAGGGTCTAGCTCCGCCGCTGCAGGCTATATACGAGATAAATCTCGGTGAAACTATTCGCAGTCGTATTGGTTGGAGAAATCGAAACGGATTTTAGGAAATCGCTTTGATAACTCGTTCTGCTTCTGGTTATTGCCTGTTATTTTGCAATTATCTCCCAAAGATATTTCCACAATGCTCGATTTTATTAACCAATCGGGCAAATTTTCGAAATAATTGAAATTAAGTGCTAGGTGTTTGAGATTGGGAATTTTGGAAACTATCGTAGGAATTTCTGAAAATCCGTTTTTGCTTAAATTTAATGTTTCAAGTTTTTTAAGATTGCTTAGCGACTGAGGCAATGGGTGGCGAGGTAATTTAGTCTTCTTACCTATGATTCCGGTATATTGAGCGCCCGCTAGATTTAATATTTGTAATTCGCTAAGATTTCCAATGGACTCGGGCAGTTTAGCATTCATCGAGCAGCCATTTCCATTGTCCATATTCAATTCTTTTAATTTTTTCAGTTCACCTATGCTTTCTGGAAGTTCCTTGAGGTCTTCCAAGCATACGATGGATAGCTTTTCTAAACTTTTAAAATGCTCGATTTTTGATAATAGCTCAGCATTTTTTGTATCAGATATTTCCAGAGTCTTTACATCTAAACTTTGAGCCTTGGCCTTCGAACTCAAGACTATTAAATATAAAATTGCTAATAACATTAAAGATTTACCCATGTTAATATGCTTGTCTTTAATATTAAAAATGTCAAACTACCCCTGCGCAGGCGGTTCTAAACTCGTCCAATAAGACCCACTAAGCTGCTGGCGTGGTTTTTTACCTCAGTCGGTCTATTCTCGGCCCTATGAAAAAAATAAAATTCGTAGGCTTACTTTATTTAACACTGTCATCAATCCTATTTGGTTTCTCTGGTCCCGAAGAAAGTGATTGTTCCAATGACTCCACATGGATCTGCGAAGGGTATTGTTTTTTAGTCGGGGATCTTCCCACCAATCTCTTTCAACCCGTGAGTGCTACCGGTGCTACCGAGCAAGAGGCTCAAGATAAATCCGACTGTGGGCCTTATCAAGAAACTGGGATTTCCTGTAGAAAAGTTGAGGAGAACTAGTCTCAAAAAAATTCTCTGCTAATTTTACTTCTTCACAAATTCAGTTCTTTTAAAATCTAAAATCATTAAGCTCTTAATCGCCAAAATGGAACTTCTTCCAGCCGGGCTTAGACTTCATTATTTTGTGGGGAAAGGGGTTTTTGGTTCGAATAGTTTGACAAATGGTGGGTCTGTCCGGGCTCGAACCGGAGACCTCTACCATGTCAAGGTAAACTAAGAAATATTTGAAGTTAGAATCTATTCAAGTTGCTGGAATCACAAATCTATAACTCATTAAATCGACTGCAAAATCTGCTGGTTTTCTTTTGGTTGTGTTTGAACTGCTTTGAAGCTTTTTAGTTCGTTTTGGATTGTTTTCGGGAATTGTGGGCACTGGTGGGCACCAAGTTAGCTCAAGGTTAGGAAAGCCTTTCGGGCAGGGGAGTTAGCTTCTTGAGCTTTAGTGTAATTATAGTATAATTATAACATAATGCTTAAGTTTGAATGGGATCCCAATAAATCGGTAACTAACAAAAAGAAGCACGGAATCTCGTTCGAGGAGGCTCAAACAGTCTTTTTCGACCCCAATGCTCGAGTTATCGAAGATCCTGCGCACTCTGAACAAGAAGAACGTTTTGTTATCATGGGAGTGAGTCAGCGGCTGAGGATTCTTACCGTTTGTTACTGCTACAGGCGTGGAAATAAGGTGATTCGGATTATTTCAGCAAGAAGGGCAGATAAGAAAGAAAAAGAAATATATAAGGAGTTCTTATTATGAAAAAATCATACGACTTTTCCAAATCAAAGAAAAATCCATTTGCAAAAGAGCTTAAACAGCAAGTGACTATCCGTTTGGAGAAAGATGTTATTAACTACTTTAAAAAGCTAGCCCAAGAGACGGGAATAGCCTACCAGCTACTGATAAATCTTTATTTGAAAGACTGCGTGATGTCGGGCAAGAAACCGTCGTTCAGCTGGAAAACAGCGGCTTGATTGCTAGAGGTTTGAAATGGATAAGCGGCACAAAGGCCCATTTTTTGATGGGCTATAATCTTCGTAACTAAAATTATAGCGAATAAAACTGTCTAACAAGCTGTGTTGTGTGGTTTCAAACCAGAAAGAGGAGCCGGGAGTGGTCAGTATACGGAAAAAGAGTTGAGCTATCTATTGAAAATTTTAATCCAACTTGAGTTTAAGTTAAATTTTCTATTTCTGACTCAAACAGCCCCCCAAAAAAACAGCTCTTAAGCAGTGAAAATTCCACTGATTTTTATTTTTTTTGCTCGGCGACATCTTTCCTTCACATTTACTTGTTATTCATAGTGAGGGGATGCAGTGGAACGTAGCCGTAAGGGCAGTACCGATCCTCGACAAAATAATTATTAAGGAGATATGTCATGATGCTAAAAAGACTCTCATTATCAGTTTGCTCCTTTGTCATGGTTCTACTCAGTTTTGCGCCGACCCACCGAATTTTAGCCGATGGTTCCACCCCCTTGGTTGTTCCATTTTCCGAACTTCTTAGGTCAACGCTAAGAGCGGTTCCGGGCGGGTCGACTGCGGTTTACCAGGGAATCAGATATTTTATTCCCACTGGAGCCAATGTCGGCATTGCAACTGGTGCCGCAGAAGCTGGAGGAGCCGCCACAGCTGGCGGAGCTACAGCGGTCGCTGAAGTAGGCACAGGAGCAGCCGCAACCGGCGTAGGTACTTTGATTGGGATTCCTGTTCTGATCGTAGGGGTCCCAGCTGGAATTGCTGGTGCGATTTATAAATATCAGGAATATCAAAGTGGAAGACAATATGTTCAAATGGCAGTGAATTCGCTTATTAACGATTGCGTTGATTACTATATAGACAATAACGGGCTTTCCACCAGTGAGGCCGAAGCGATTTGCAAGGCAAAAATGGACAATTTCCAGAGATCCGCCAAGGATGAATTCAATAAAGTCAATGCTAACCAAGCACCTGCAATGCAGAACTACTGCAAACAGGCCGGCTCATGGAACCCACTGGCTTCTCCGCTATGCTGGATACTTGGGTACTAAGTTACTGCTGGCAATATTGACACTTTATTCGTACCCCAGCGGGTAGCCGAAAGAGCTCAGAATCAACGAATGAATTGCGATTTATGCCCGATTTGGTAAGAAATTGCCAATCCGGATCGTAAAAGAAAAGCAGTCATTAGTCTGATGACGAGAGCCGACGAACAGCGGGGCCAACGCTTAACAAGTATATCAACGCTCCCTTAGGATGTGACGGCCAAAAACGCCTAAGCGAACCGCCGGAGAGAATGAATTAGGCACCATTCCCATAAGAAGCAGTGAACGTCAGCAATCCTTCGGGCTAGGATTGAAGTAGCTTAGCTTCACAAAAAAATATACGAATGAATTTCAATGCAGACTTTAAGTTCACTTTTTAGGTACGGCTTTACTTTTGCGGGCTCCGTATATAGCGGCTGAGATAGCCCCTCCTGGGACCATAAATAGTCACATCTGCCTTTTGCACCAGGTAAATTCCCAGTTCGCGCCACTTTTATGGATTTAGATAATTTGGCCTTTTGGGCACAATGGATTCATCAGGTGACGATGAGTGTGTTTCATCGTTACGCATTAAAAAAAAAGGAGTCGAAAATGTATCCAAGAAAACTTGAAGGCCATGGAGAACTTATGAAAATGTTACAAACAATTAAAAAAGGGTCGGTGATTTTAACATTAAGCACAGTGCTTTTAGGTGGGACTGTTTCAGTTAAATCTTTAGCACTCGAGCCTGAAAGCTTGCAGCCGTATGCCAATCAAATCACGTCCCAGGAATATTCAAACAACTTTGAGGAACAATACGACCCAAACGACTACTCCGAAAATGAAAGTGAATATGAGGTGTCCGAGCCAGTTGCGGCGGCCAAACCCCCAATCAAAACGTTGAAAAGATTGGCCTGTCTTGCTCTTTATGGACTTTGTGTAGGCCCGAGGAAGAGTCCTATTGAGCCTACAATTTGTACAGAGGCTAAACTCGCAGCAACCGCTTTGGGGTGTAAGGGGGTAAGAAATTGGTAGTCTTCCGTAATGCATACACTTATTTGTTGGTTAGAACGCAAAATGTTTAAACAAGGAGTCTCTTATGAATCTTCACTCTATAAAACCTAGGAAAACTGTCCCGAAGTCTGTAAGAAGCCGAACATCACTGATTCCCCTAGCCTTATTCGTAGCATTGAGTGTTTCAAGCTACTCATCACCTGCTCATGCCCAAGCAGGTGGTTGGATAAAGTTTATGGGTCGCTGTGTGAGCAAAGTTTATCTTCCACTTGTAGTGTACGAATGTGGTGATGATTATTTCTCTTGCTTGTCTGCCGCAGACGAAGCTTACCAGGATTGCATGGACTTACGGAGGAACCAGGATTTTTGCGGTAATGAAAGTGCTTTAAACCGCAGTGAGTGTCATATTATCTGGGCAGCCTGTATAATGTCGCTCGGGGAAACTGGGGATTTAGGGTTAACCCCCACACCTGATTTCGTAAAGGATGAGTAAAGTGATTCTGCCTTATTTGTTCTAAGCATAAAAACCTGTCAGAGAAGATTGCTTGGGCAGTCTTCTCTGACAACTGACCTTCCTCTAGGGTGAGGAAAGTTGCAGCCAAGAAATGAGGAGATTCGTCAGCTCGAGCATAAGCTCAGGCGAGCTGAAATGGAACGAGACATCGGATAGAGCTTGCAACAACGAAGCTAGCCCCTTGAGGACCCATTAACACACTGTCTGTTCGGTCAATTGGGAAAAAAACGGCAAGAGTGCTTCGAAGGAGAGCTTTAGAGACTGTCAACTTTTTAGACACCCACCGAATCCCCTTCCACGCAGACTTTAAGTTCACAACCCTACTTTCGCACGGTGTGTTTGCGCATAGAATTTGCAGCCCTGAGTGGGCAGCTAATATTGAGGAACTAGTGAACCGTAGAAGACGATATAATTCGCGCAGAGATGTCATTCCTTTAGCCCTCCTGACTTTAATTAGTCTCGGTATGGCTTTTGGGCAAGAAGGAGAACTGGGAGAAGCCTACCACAACGCCGAACGCAGTCGTTCGCGCCCTGTGGATTCACAATCCAGAAACGAAAAATACTTAGAGCTTTGTGGCCAATCTCCAAAAACCAAAGCATCAAAACCCAATGAGAAAACTAGTCATACTCTCGATAGCAAGACCCAAAGCGCTTATGATCTCTTACGTTCCAAATGTGCCTCCTGTCATAACCCTACAAGCACTGCCGGGGCCAATAGTTTTTCCGATATCTTGAATGCTAAAGAACTTATCACTAAAGGGATTTTGATTCCCGGAAGTGCTGACAAATCCACCCTCATTGAAAGAGTTGAAGACGGCTCGATGCCGATGGGCAAACCCGAGTTAACTCCAGACGAAAAGAAAATTCTCAAAGATTGGATTCAAGAAGGCGCAACAAGTTTTCTTCCCAAAAACGCCTCCGTTCCCGAAGTGGGTTTTATTTCAAATGACGATCTCGAAGCCTGCATGGTGAAAGATCTAAAAGCGCAAGAACCTGAGGACAGGCACTTTTATCGGTATGTGACTTTAGGAAATCTCTATAACAGTGATCGCCGAGGTGAACTTGAGCGGACTCGCCTTGCAATGAATAAATTATTGAATAGCTTGTCTTGGACTAAAAATATTAAAAACCCAGTTGTGGTCGACGGCACGCAGACTCTTCTAAGAATAGATCTAAGAGACTATCGTTGGACTCAAGAAATGTGGGAAGAGATTTCGCGTAATAATCCCTACCCCGAAAGGGAGGAAAGGCCAGCTCTCGGAAGTCTCACTTCACTCACTAGAACCAAGACGCCTCATGTGAGGGCCGACTGGCTCGTCTTTAAAGCGTCAAGGCCGCCTTTGTATCACAAACTACTCTACGATCTGCCCCGGATTTCACCCAAAGTGGGTACGGCGAAAGCTGACCGAGCATTAGACACATTACTCTCTGTGGATGTTCTTAAAAATGAGCGAGAGGGCAATCTTGTCAAAGCCGGTTTTCGACAATCCAATGTCACCAAAAGCAATCGCACGATTGAAAGGCACGAAACACCTTTCGGCAGTTATTGGAAAAGTGACGATTTTAAAACCCGGGTAGGACGACAAAATATTTTTGATCACCCAACCGATTATTTAAAAGACGGAGGGGAATTTATTTTTAGTCTTCCGAATGGTCTGCACGGTTACCTTATTACCAATGCCGCAGGTGATAGACTTGACGGAGCCCCTACCGAGGTAGTGGTGGACCCTAATCGCATTCAAAAAGACGCTGTGGTGTTAAACGGAGTCTCTTGCATGAATTGCCATCAGAGGGGAATTAAAAGGCAAGACGATGATGTGCTAGCCCATTTTAAAGGTATCGAAGAGACATTAAAAGACTCGCCACGAAGTACTCCGGTCCCTTTTGCTCCCGGCAATGATAGAGGCGGCGGAATCAACTTAGGGGTTGATTTCAATCTTCGAAAGGCCATTCGTGATGTGAAGAGATTATTCAAAGGTAACGAAGAGCTGAATAAGGCTTATAAAAAAGATGAAGAGGCTTACAGTTTGGCGGTTCAAAAAACAGAGAATTCAGTTGAAGTGGCCGATCCTGTTTTTGCAACCTCAACTCAGTTTGAAGCCCCTATCGACTTGAAATCTGTCGCCGCCGAATTGGACTATGATCCTGCAGTGGTAGAAGAATATTTAAAAACGCACTTAGATATCAAACAACGATTGGGAATGGGAAAAGAAAATATCGTCGATAGAGAAGTTTTTAATGCCAATTTTTTAGTTTTAAAAGAGCTTTTGGAGAGGTATCGCCCCTCCAAAGATTTAAGATAGAGGAGTCGTTATGAAAAAAATCACTCGAGCCGCATGTTTGATTGGCTTGGCACTGTTGTGGGCTCAGCCGGTCAAAGCCCAAGACGAAAGTCACGGACAGGCTTTAGATCTTTCGCGACCTAGCAAAGAGAAAGAAAGAGCCGTCGATGAGACTCAGCGATTCACGGGAGTCATTGTGCTAAAGCCTTTTGGAAAGAATCTGGAATGGCCCTACTTAAAAAGTAATAACCAAGAATATCGGCTTGAGACGACAAGCCCCCGTTGCCAAGAACAGATAGCGCAATGTGAGAAGGGAGATATTTGCACAGTGAAAGGGGAAATTGTGGGAGAATCTGACCCCGTTTTAAAAGCTAAGAGTGTGACGATTCAGGCGTACGCTGATAAAAATCTAGCGGAAGAGACAGAGAATAACACGGTGACTTCAGTAAATGGATGCAAATTTGTGAGGGATACTTTTAACCCCGCACTAGGAGAGGCCTGGCGTTCTCCAAGAGGAATTGTGTGGGGAGATTTTGAAGTCAACGCCGATGGTAGCCCCGTGGTTCTTAATTCGGAAGAGGCTATCAAATTTTGTGCAAAGAAAGGGACTCGCCTTCCGAGCCGAGCGGATTGGAATGAACTGATAGGGTGTGTAGGTTCCTTTGGTGAGCATCCATTTCCCTTTAGAAATCTGGATTTCGATAAGTTTCTGAGTCTCGAAAAAGATTTGGGTCTTCCCCTAGATGCTAAGATATTTCGGCCTAGAAAACCTGTAGAACAAAGGTTTCGCAACGTGAGATCTTTTGCTTCAGGAGATGAAGGTTATGAAATTGATGATAACGATAGGGGCTTTGTCAGATGCGTTTTTGACGGGAAACCTCATAAAGATGATTAAAATCCTGCTATAAAAGGAAACTCCCGTTGACTGAATATCGATAGCTCCGTGAATTCGTACGGTCAAATTTTCCGTGGGCGTGAACCCTTAGTCTTGCCAATTGCCAAGCGTAATAGATCCGCTTGGTCCAATCGCGCGACCTGTGGCAAACGTCCAAAAATAACCGCCATCTTCTGTGAGCGGCTGAAACTGAATGGTTTGGATTCCCAACTGCCCATAAGATCGATTGGCTTCGATTAAAACAACACAATTATCCTGCTCATTGATCAAGTACCAAGATTTTTTATAGCGCTCTTCTGGATGATAATTGTTGTCACCAAACCGCAAATCATTGGCCAAACTCATAGAGCCGCCCGCCCAAAACATGCGATGAGTCGTCGGCATAAGATCTTCCTCAGCATTACGATAAACATTTCTCGTCCAAGCAACACCTGGCAGAATTGCCCCTAACCAATGCCCCATAGCAGCAGCTTGCCAATCCTGAGTGCCATTTCGTTGATACAAAACATTCCAGTCTGAAAACATAACCTCTTGAGTTTCATCTTTGATGGAACGAAGGTGGTACACACCCTTTGAACCTTCTATTTGCTTCATCACCGTGCACTGTTTAGTGAGGTCATCAACAGAAACCCAGTGTGTAGGATTATTAGGCAGCTGAAAATAGATCCTATTCTCTAAAATAAAGGCTTTTGCTTCGCTTGTAGCCGAGCTGACCACACACCCAACCATGGATACAATTAAAATCATCAGTCTCATAAATACGAACCCCAGTTATTAACTTTTTCATTACGGATTAAACCAATTACCGACCACATCTAAAAGACCTAAAGATGCAAAGCCAGTAGTCAAAGTCCAAGCGGGCACACCCACCGAACCGCTGTCCAACCGAACGGTTTGCATCCTTTTCGAATCTAAAACACGTGATTTTTCAGAAAATCGGTAGCAAGACTTATGCGGACCGACTTGAAACCAATATTGTTTGTGGGAAGGCCGAGGATCGTTTAGAAATCGGATTTGATCACTTAACCAAGCCCCATAAATTTCTGCCACATCGCCATTTGTAGCGGTTGCACTTTGCACCCATTGCTTGTCAGATAAAAAAGATCCTGCACCTAAATCAGTCCACTGATCAGCTCCAAGATCGCGGCCAAAGAGCCGATCTACCGCCAGGTAGTAAATAACATCTTTTGTAGAATCATAAACGGTGTGCCCGTAACTGGATTCAGCTGAGCGTGGCAAATTGCTGTTAACTAAACGACATTGCCCCTGTTCGTCGACAACGAGCCAAGAAGAGACATCTTTCAGATCGGGGTTGGGGGCGGGAATCTGCAAAAAAAATAATCCGCCACTAGAGTAAGCCTTCACGGTGGTGTCTGTAGTTGCGAACATGGGATTGGTAAATAAAAGACTCATTAGCAGTATTAAAAACTTCATTGGACCTCTCGAGCAAAATATCATTCATAGTGTAATGATGCTTCATGTTTAACTGAGATGAGAAGCAAAGGCAATCAACTGGTTTTCGTTCCCTATCAGGAGGCTGTTATAAGTATTGGCCCCTTGGTTTGCATTTTACTGGCTATTTTAGTTTGACACCTTAAAATATCTCGAAGGAAATTGTGGCTTTTTGTATCTGGCAAAAACTATGCGTATAGCGACAACAAAGTGATTATAAGCCGCCCTAGGCCTGAGCCGACACAAAAATCTCAGTACAGACAACAACAAAAACCCAACATTCCTCCATGACATATTCTTTCTATAAGAAAAGTAAGCAACTGACACATAGACATTACGCCACTTACGAGAATTCGAATAGGGATTCTCATAGGAAAGTAATGGCCCCCCAAGCACACCCGTTTTAAAACCAGCAATAAATAATCTAGAGGCTAAATGCTGATCCTCAGCACTTGGAACATCCTCATCAAAAGAAAAATTGCGGAGAACATCAGTACGATACATCGCACAAGTGTTCCAGAGTCCGTTATTACCATCGAAAGTATCGGTATCCACAAAAGTAACAGTCCCAGACGTCTTGTTCCAATTCACATAGGCTGCAGGAACCTCGGCCTTCGAAATAAGATCTAGAAGCGAAGCAGTTACGTCTGATTCAAGAATAATCACATGGGAAGAAATAACCAGACACGCCGGTGCTTTTACTCGCTCGACCCCCAAATTTAACGCCCGAGAAAAGTTGAACGGTAAATTACCGTAAGGCCAGACATCAGCACCATGGGACTTTGCAATAGTAACAGTCTCATCAGTAGAACCAGAGTCTATCACGATAATATTAGCCGGAGGGACAGTTTGCGTATGAAGGGATTCCAAAGCCCTTTTTAAAGTCCTAGCCGAATTAAATGTCCGAATAACAACATCGTATGAAGTGATCATTTTAGTGTGAAAGCCCTCAATGGATTTCTCTCTTCCTTAAACCTCCTACCTCCTCCGCTTCCGCAGAACATATCCACTTGCGCTCTGAGACTCGGGAGTTAGAAAGACACTGATGACCGCATCCCCTTTTTTCCTCAATGCCTCTGCTTTCAGCCCTTGTTGAAGTAAGTAGAATCGGTCTTTTTTTGTGTCTGAGGAATCGGAAAAATAAATATTAAAAATCGAAACTCGGCAGGGCCAAGAAAGGGGAACGATACTCCACAGCCCCAAAGTTACCCAATGCAGAGGAACTTGCCAGTGGCAAAACGGTTTTCTCCATCCCTCCTCAGGCCGATAAGAATAAAACCATAAAGTTCCGTTAGAGATGTAGGGGTTGTTTATAAAAGGAATTTTTAAATACACTTTCTCAACCACTTCATATTCGCTACCGGGAGATACCCGAATTTCTTGTTCCTCGTTCAAACTGATACCCCGAGGAAGTCTTTTTTCTGTGAAGAGAGCGACTTTTCGAGCTGACTCAAAAGGAATATCACCCTCAAAGACCCGAGGTGCGCCTGAGGAATTCGGATCCGATTTCATGGATTCATGTTGAGCCTCATAATTCATGCTGGCACAACCGGTAAAAAGTTGAAGCAACACCAAAAGCAAAAGGACCCGTTTCATGTGATTCTCCCTGAGGGCTTAATTTTATTCTTTTGGAAAACCAAAAGTAAAGCCGTACCTTCAGGGGGGGAAAAATCATTTCGGAATAAACCCGATGGCTCCTGGTTTTATTTTCAAGTTTCTCTTTTCACACAGCGGCTCGGAGGCTTTGGTGTATAGATTAGAGGACAAACATTGAAGCAGGCCCACCGAGTTGTCCTGGCTGAATCGATCGGGTTGAATAGAGCTATCTACAAACCCTAAAGGTTCAATGAGAGCGTCCCCAAAGTTACATGGGGCTCCAAGTTTTAAGTAATATTTCTTAGCTCCCTTGGTTTCTTTACAACTCAACAAGTTAGACCGACTTGACTCATTTTTAACATAAGCACTAAAGGCTAGCCCTTCAGCCACGTACTGAGCATCTTTTTTATTAGGAGACCTAGAGTATTGATAGTCGTTGGTGACCTTATTGTAGTACCTGAAAATGGAAGTCTTCATCATTTCACGTCTGACCACGAAGGGACTGCTAGGGGAGCAAAGTACTCCATTGCAAGCTCTAATACGCAACTTGGAAAGCTTGGGATCAGTGAGTGGAATCGTGTTTTCCATGTAGGAAGTGTCTCTGTCAGTTTCAAACAAGCTGCTAAAAGTTACTTCTCCTTGTTTTTCATTGCCGAAAATCCCTATTTCGGAGCGAGTTAAATCTCGAGAAGTTCTAACCCAGTTTAGAATGGACTCGTTACTATTAAAAACTGAAAGCGTGAAGTTTGCAGGAGTCTTAGGTGTGGCTACCCCGAGAGTTTTAATCCCCTGAATGAGCCATCCGTCTTCCCTACCCGAACCATTAGATTCAAACCTGAATCTCAAAGTGACGATATCGTTCATCGCAACTTTATCTCCAAACTGCAAACTGATATTCGCCCAATCGCAACCCATAGCAGAATATTCAGCAAGTTTTCTCCAAATAGGTTTCTTGGTTGTGGGGTCTACTTCGGCTCCTATTTGATATTCAACATAAGCCCAATCAAAACCGGCGTCGCAGCTAAGTTTTGTTCTAAATTGCAATAAAGCATCAGGATAGACCACTTGGACGGGTGGGAGAATTAACGATGCATTAACATTATTTTCATAGAGCTTATTAGGACTATCAGAAAAAACTCGACCTATTTTATCGACAGTCTCTACACCCCACACTTTCGGGCGGTCAAAACTGACAGTACTCAGGTCGCTGGTCGAGTTTTCATAAAGCACTTCGGGGGCGGCTAGCTGAAAAGTGGAAGAGGACGTGATATCACTGACATTTCCAACATTGTCTACAGCTCTAAGTGTGATGAACCCTCCCAAGCCCAGGGCAAGCCCCTTGATTGAGCCTACAACTTGAGAACCATCGCTTGAAGAAGTCACCACCATCGGTGTCGGTGTAGCCGCAGCCCAATCCTCTGTGGTTTTTAAGGGCTGGCTTGAAATTCTAGCTATATAGAAAGAGGCTTTGCCACTGCCGCCGTCATCGCCACTAGGAGACCACTTAAGTTTCATCGAAGTGATACCCGACATATTCACTTTCAAATCCGTCACTGGGCTAGGAAGAACCGAATCTTCCACTAGGGCCGCATCGATATCTAGAATTCCCGATGTTAAAACTTTGCCCTCGAGAGCTAATGATTTTGATGCTGCATAGACTACTCTCGATTTCATTTTGAGAGGTCCCGCATCTGGGTAAAGAGCTTTAATAAGTGCAATAGCTCCAGCCACGTGGGGTGCTGCCATGGAAGTTCCGCTCAGTCTTTTATATCCGGATGGATCCACACGCAGTGGGACGGTAGACAAAATAGCCACTCCCGGAGCAGCTAAGTGAACTGAATTTGCACCGTAATTTGAAAAGTTGGCAAGGTTTCCCTGGGAATCCACAGCGGCGACTGAGATCACATTGTCCACTTTGTAAGATGCCGGGTATTCCGGGTTAACATCAGTATCTCCGCTTGAATTTCCCGCAGCAGCTACGAATACACTGCCCGCTTTGCGAGCTTCGTCGATGGCAGCTTTAAGAGTGGGGTCAGCTCCTCCGCCCCCCCAACTGTTGTTAGTGATAGGAATTTTCATTTTGGTCGCGTATTCAACTGCACGAACCGCATCGGCAATGGCTCCGGAACCATTCTCATTTAAAAACTTGAGGGCCACTAAGCTGACATTCCAGTTAATACCAGCAACGCCTTGAGCATTATTCGACACAGCTCCAATGGTTCCTGCCACATGGGTTCCGTGAAAGTGGTCATCCATCGGATCATGGTTGGTTTCACTGACAAAATTATATCCATGAACGTCGTCTATGTATCCGTTCCCGTCGTCATCGATGCCGTTACAACTTTTATCGCGACATGGTGTCGACGCGGGGTCCGCGGGGCTCCATGCACCCGTCTCACCCGGGTTGGTCCAAATATTGTTTCGAAGGTCCGGGTGATTATAATCGATACCGGTGTCAATAACTCCAACCAAAACACTTCGCGACCCCCGTGTTTTATTCCACGCCTCTCGAACGTGAATATTAATGGCTGGGGATCGTGAACTGTTGGGGTTCAGATCGTCTTGCTCATCAAAAAGGGGGTCGTTGGGGATATCGATAGCCTGTACCAGTGCATTAGGAGTCACATACTCAACCGACTTCAACTCAGAGAGCGCCATAACCGTGCCCACGACGTCACGGTCAGTAACTGCTGAAGGCACATCAACTAATAAAGCCCCGTTTGAAACAAATGAATATTTAATTTTAGCTTCCAAACTGTTCAAAACACTTGAAATTTTGGATTGGGAAGTTCCATTAGCGAATTTTATAATGACTTGTTGAGGCTTTAGTTTAAGCGAGAAACTATACTGTCCCGCTAAGCTTTTGAGAGTGTCGCCAGACATTTCAGCAACCCTGCTTTTTAGTTCCGCCAAGCGGTTAGTGCTAAGATCCTCCACTTTGTTGCTGGGGCAAGGGGTTCCTCCACACCCTTGGATCCAAATAGCCCCAAAAATCAATGTTCTAATAATAGTTTTGATTTTAATCATATTTCCCTCGCTAGAATGGATCTGCCACTAGATTATCAAAGAAATATGATGGAAATATGATGGAAATATGATGGAAATATGAAATCTTTAGCATTTTTTGGAAGCTTTTTTTATTTTGGAGCCTAAACTCACTTGCAGAAGTTCTATACAGTAGGCGAATTATGAAGACGAGTTCTTCTTGGAACCTTACCCTGATTCCAATTTAAACAAAAATTTCAATCAACGGTATTTTTTTTCTCCAAAATTGAAAATCGATGAGTTACCTTTCAACGATGAATCACAAATTTTTTTTTCTGATTGGATTTTTTCTCACCCGCCTACTTCTCGGAACGCCTTTTTACATTCCAGGTAAAGATTTCTTTGAATTCACCTACTCTATTTCATTGCCCCCATTAAACCCGGGACAAAAAGGGGAAATTTGGATTCCAACCGCTCATTCCGATGTATTTCAACGAGTAGAGACACAAAAACAATTCAGTTCTCTGTTAGGAAAAGAATCAAAAGACCCGGTTTTCCAAAACCAAGCTGTGTTTTTTAGGTTTGATCACAATGATTCTGGAAAAAAAATTTCTTTTAACTACAAAGTCCGTCGTTTTGAAAAATCGGAATACCGAAACACGGAGAAAAATATTAACCTGTATTTAAAAGCCGAACCTCTTATTCCCCTAGATCCGAGATTTAAAAAACTGGCACAAGAGATCACCAAAAGCCAAGGCACCGACCTAGAAAAAGGGCGCGCTATTTATGAATATGTTCTCTCCGTCATGAAATACGACAAAAGTGGCGTGGGCTGGGGCCGCGGAGATGCCATCTATGCTTGCGATGTCAAAAAGGGAAATTGTAGCGATTTTCATGCTCTCTTTATCGCGATCTCCCGAGCTGCTAAAATCCCGAGTCGTTTCATGGTAGGCTTTACCATTCCCCCAGATAAAACAGAGGGGGAAATCGAGGGTTATCATTGCTGGGCCGAATTTCTAGCCCAAGGGAAATGGGTTCCGGTTGATATTTCAGAGGCCTGGAAACACCCCGAAGCCAAAGACTACTACTTTGGACATCACCCCGCTAACCGTTTCGAATTGACTCGAGGTCGACAGTTAACTTTCACTCCCACTCCACAGGATGGACCGATTAATTTTTTCGTTCATCCCCACATGGAAATTGATGGAAAGTTTATCAAAACCCAAGGAAGCTATTTTTTTCGTCGACTGATCCATGAAGATAAGGCTCATAACAATCTAAACTTTCCACTCCCCTACTCTGAAAATGGTTTTTTTTATGGAGATCCCGGTCATGCATTGGATTGGCCTGATTTTATTTTGATTCATCATCTTGAGGAACTTAAGAAAAAGGGTGTTTCCGTTTTTTTCTTAGAACACTTTCGTACCTCTGAACAACCTTTGCTGGATTCTTTTTTTAAAGATCCTACGACCGTTAATCTTAACAAACTCATCACCACCGTGACTCGCCGTAATCAAGGATACGCTCAATTGAAGTTAGGAGAACTTGAGCTAATGAAAAGTTTATCTGCTAAAGGTATTAGACCCATCGCGATTGATCTCCCAAAGAAAAATGGGTCTAAAGAGAAACGTGAAGAGCACTGGATTAAAACTATCAAGGAATATTTAAACAAGAATCCTCAAACCACTTGGGTTGCTTATGTGGGTAGCTTTCATTTAAAAACAGAAAGTCAGTCACAAGATACTTTGGGTGTGGACGAGAGAATGAACCAACCCTCTGTCAATTTGGATGCTTTAAAGGAAACTCCTGATCGGTGGAAAAACCTATCTCCTAATTAGAATATCTCTTGGGACCCCTCTTTAGAACTCCCCTAAAATTTGAGGTCGAGTTTGACCAGGGGGAAGAGGTCTAGGCACTGCCAAAACTGCAGTCTCCGTAACATATTCCAATCGGTCCTTTCGTGGATCCAGGGTACCCCTCCATCGTGGATCGGTTCTGATAATGTAAGTCGTTCTTAAACTTAAGGTTCCTGCCCCTGGATTATAGTTGATACATAGCGAAGCAGCTAATTTGTCATTCGTTCCATCGGGAAAAACCATAGGAGCCCGTGGAGGATAAGCTTCCCCTCCATTAACCGTGAAGGAAACCGGCACTCTTCCAGCCCCACAAACCCCACCGCAATCATATCCGGCAGGGAGAGAGGCAACCATGTTGGCAGGAACTGCCGCACAATTCACGGTGATAACTTCATTAACAATATTAGCGACCAAAGTAACACTGTTTACAATGGTTTTGGGGATGGTGAGACTTAAAGGAGTCGCAATGATCGCATTAGATGGGTCAAATTTGGTTAAAGTTTTTCTTCTATTGGCATTAAATAGAGCAATGTCACCCCCCGCTTGGGCCTTAAGAGAAGCCTCTTGTTGAGAGGTTCTTAAAGACTCTAAAAATTGTATTGCCCCCACAACTAAAATTCCAGTGATCACTCCCCCAATTAAAAGTTCTATCAGTGAGAATCCTTTTGAATGACTCCTCTTTTCCCTTGGCATAAATCACCGCAAATCCTTAATCGCAAACCCGGCCTTCTCGAACACATTGGGTTCACCAGTCTCACTCCCCCAGTAAATAGAGTACATCACATGAGCCTGATAATTGCCTGTCCTTTGTGGGTCACTCACAAAACTCTGCCATGTAGGAACCACCGTCAATAACTCTCGTTGCGTCCCATTCCTCCCCTTGAGAGTCACTTTGACCAATGCAAATGCGGCATCTGAGCCCATAAAAGTATTTTTACCACTGTTATTCGAGTTGTTAAAAGAGAGGCAAAAAATAAACTCTGCAGGGGAAGCGGCGTTGGGGACTTTAGGGGCAAAAGAGGAACTGTTACACTTCTCGCGGACAGCTTTAGCGTTATTAGATTTATCTAGCTTCGAGGCCAATGTATTATCAAACATGACAGCAGTGCCGGTTCCGAAAATATCTAATCCCGATCCTCCCAACATGCGATTCATAAATTGAGCCGAAGTCAATTGAGGGTTCGTTGTGGTGAAAGGCTGGGGCAAGTAAAATGCTGCTTGAGTTAAAGCAGAAACAAAAGCGTCTTCTACTGACGTCAGACCGGCCTTTTGTTGCACCAGTTGTTTAAATTTAAGACCGCTGAAATATCCCCTTGAAATTAAAACAGCAGAGACCCCAATCAAGGCGGTCGCCACGATCCCATTCAAAATGCTGTTCCCTCGATTGTTTAAAACTTTTCTTAATTTGGGCCGGGTAAGCATGCAGACTCCTTAAATTTAGGAAGAACTAAGGTTAAAGTTCCGTTATCAAAGACCGCCGGCAAAGAACTATTGGCCTTAAGCCCCTTTTTCACCAGTTCAATTTCTTCATGGTTAGGCTTGCTTTCGATTTTAGAATCTTGAACATACTTTTTTAGATTATCAAAAATAGGATTACCCGGGCCTTTGGGGATGTGAGTTAGACCCGATATTCCCCTGTCATCGACCAGAAAATACTGGAAAAAGATATTTCGGGGCTCTTTGCCCGCATTGGGTTGTTTGTTCATGTGTTCTGTAAAAATTTCATTCACATCCTTCAAAGGTTTGTCCCCACAAAAAGTATCGCGACTTTTTGCAGTGCAAATAAAAAAACCGTATTGGACAGGATCCGGTCCCACTGGAATCTGAAACACCTTCTCAGCTTTGCCATCTTTAAAAATAGTTTTAGGAATTTCCCAGGAGATTTTTCGTTCTTTTCCGGTGAGTTCCTCTAAAGAGGCCAAAATTTTATGAGAAGGCTCAGCCTTAAGGTCTTGAATAAAAGCATCCGCATCTCCGGGATGACAGACGGGTTTGACTGAAAGAACCACTTTAAGCTTTGCCTCTCCGCCTTCCACAGTCAGCGGCATTTGCTTAAAACCGACGGCCTTCTCCATTTTATCTCTTTGAACGATAGTTTGAATGTTACCTTGGGATCGGGGCAGAGCCTGAACCTGCTCAGGAGTTAAGATCTCGGGACTAGGTGCCGCTGGAGCACTCTCGGCAACTTTGTTTTCCGGTTTGAAAGTTTCTAAACTTGACCGTTTCTTTCTTAGAACTAACGCACCTATGAATACAACTCCCACTAAAACAAGAATAACCTTTACGTTGATTTTCATGAAGAGCTCTCAATTAAGTTTGAATGGCTGTAACCTTATTATGTCACACGTTGGTTGGATTTTCCAATTGAGCCCCCCAACGAAAAGGGGCTATTCTGAAGCGATATACTTTGAGTTACTCTATTTAACCCTTTGAATTATTGAGTTTTTTAGCGACTCATGAAATTGTGAAGGAAAATCCCCAATTGCTACATAGTCTCTCGAACACAGGCTTTGTTATAGTTAAGAAGATAATAATCTATAGGAAGGGACCCGAAAATGAATACACTCACCAGTCGCAAAGGAAACGCGTTGATCCTAGTTGTAATTTTGGGAGGGTTGGGTCTGGCTTCTCTTACCGTCATGCTTTCACAAATCGGCCAGTTTTCTAAAACGGTGGCTACGGCTCAAAATCAAGCCCAGGCTTCGGGTCAAAGCTCTTTAGTAGCCGATTTGGTCTATAAAAAAATTCAACTTAACGGAAAATTAAAACCAGATTGGTCCACTCAATTTTATCCAGTGGCAAGCGAAATGACGAGCAGTGCGCCCTCGCCTACGCTTAAGGCACTGAGCCCCTCGGCAATTGCCTCGGACACCTTTGTGGCGCTCTACTGGGTTCAAGGACACAAAGATGACAGCGGAACTTGCCAAGCCATCTCTCCGTTCCCCAAAAAAGCCTTGTCACCTGACGATTGCAACGTAGTTAATTACCTAGCCGATGGCTCGGGCTTAGGAAGTGTTCTATCTGCGGCACAGCCCTCTGGAACCGACCTCTCTCAAGTTCCCTCTGGACTTATCTCCTTTCCTAACTTCAACAATTTATCGCTGACTGAACGGCTCGATCTTTTTACTCCCGGTGCACGAGCTCCTCTCAATAAATTGTTAAGTGACTCGGGAGTCGTATTTAAAAAGCTAATCGCAGACAGCAGCAATCCTAACAAGCTTGCCAAAGTCCTTTTTTCAATCCAATCGGGGGCAAAATCTACTTTAGCTCTTTTCCCTATCAATCCCCCCGCAACCCCGTCTTGTCAGCTCTCAGCTATTTCGGCTCAGCCTATCCCTCTTTTTACCCAAGGAGATTACGATACAGTTTTTCAAATCCAAACCGACAGCGTTACCTCCAACGCAAAAATCATTTTACCCGATGGGACTGAAGCCAATTACAACAGCTTCGATCGTTACGCGATGAGTGGTTATGGCGAAATGAAGCCTCTAAAACCATCGGGATTTACCTTCCGCATCCCTAAAAGTAAGGGTGAATCTATGACGGGACAACTCGGAGTAACTTACGACCCCACCAATCCCAGAATACAAAATTGGAATATCATTGCACGAGTTGCGGGTTTAGATGGAGCGACGACCGACTGTAATATGTCTTTGAAAGTGGATTATCCGCTAGAGCCTATTTGTAATGTTTACGCTTCTCAGCCCAATCCCGTGCCTGGCGAAACGATCGATATCATTGCCGACTGTAATAGCCCTCTCGGTGGACCCGTGGCTGACCTATCAATAGTTGTGAATTCACACCCCGGTCAAAACTCGGGGTTTAGACGAGGAAAGTACACCGAAGTTGAAGAGGAGAAAACTATTGAGGGCAAAAAGTTTAAAGTAAGAACAAAAAAATTTAACAATAGTGCCGATCAACCCGACAACGCTAATAACCGTACTTTTTCAAAACCCTTCGTAAAACAAGGAACTGGAGTTCAAACACTCACAGTAACGGTCAAATCGATCACGGGTAGAGAATACCCCTATTCGGTCGTTTTAAATTCTCAAGGTTGCCCCTTCAATGATACCAACTATGAGGCCAAGCTCTTTGCTAACAATTCAGTTTTTAAAGAAGTAGGAGACGAAGATGGACGGGTGGGTGTGGCCCCAGACGATCTTATTTACACGATGGGATACAAAACCTACACTAGAACGAACGTGGCTGGGGGTTCCCCTTACACCGCCACTCTCACTTCCGGACCTGCATCGTTAGTGGGTTTTTCTGCAGATTTTACCAATGAGTACGCGGGCACCGGAGCCTTTCTCATTAAAGACCACAATGAACTTTGCACTCCAGGACACTATTGCATGGTGGTAAAAAGAACCTCATCAGCGGGGGGCCATTTTGGGGTAAAACTGGATGGAAGGGATGAATTTAATGAATCCAACACCTACTCCAATATTCAGTTTTACTGGATTGAAGTGGGCCTTTCGATGCCTTATGGAGACAATTACCTTAGAAAAATCGCATCCGACATCAACGCAGTCAAACGGGATAGCCAGTGTTCTGTGATTAACACCAAACGAAGCATGTATCGCCAAGGCGGATGCTTTGCGGGTTCTACCACGATAAAAATGGCAGATGGCTCAGAAAGAAAAGTTTCTGAGATTAGTTCGGACGAATGGGTTCTTAATCCGCTTTATAACGTTCCGGTTCGAGTGAAAAAAGTCGTCAAAGGGCCTGAGAAAAAATCGTTATGGCGGGTAAATTATGGAAACCAAGATGTGGTGGTAACAGAAGATCATCCCTTTCTCACTGCATCCGGTTGGGTACAAACCCAGACCCTGAAAGCCGGGACAGTTTTGATTGGAGATCGCCAAAGTAAAAAAGTCAAAAGTGTCAAAAAACTCAATTACCAAGCCCCAGAAGATGTTTGGAATTTGGAATTGGACACTGACGAAGACTATGGACATTTACTGTTGGCCAATGGAATCCCCACTGGAGATCTCAAAACTCAGTTACATCTAAAAACACAAGTTAAACCGCTGCCCTAAAAAAGCAGTGCTTAGTCGCCACTGTAAATAGTAGCTGAACCATTGAGTGTTCTAAAATTTCCAGTAGCTCTGCGAACTTTTCTTCCGGCGCTGCTACCTCCCATCCAATTTTGGTCGAGGAAAGTAAAGGTTCCGTCGGGACGAATCGCTTCCAAAACAATATAATGCCCACTCGAGCTCACATTAAACCTTCCCATGCTGCCACTAAAGCTAGAACCCGGAGATAACCGAAGCACCATTCCCGGTGCCAACTTATCGATACCCGCTCCTCCTCCACCTAGGCTCCCCAAGCGCGCCCCTCCTTTAAGAGCCGAACAGTCACCACTACCTACCGTCCGTCCGATATTAGCTTGTGCCAACTGGAGCACTCGACTCGTTCTATTTTCAGTGGAGACAGGCGTGTTTTCTATCGACTCTTCTTTAATAGGCTTCACTGAAAGCTTTAAACCATCTGAAGACTCTACAGTTACAAGTGCGGTAATTCGTTTACCCTCTGAGTTAGTTCCTCTCACAGTAAACTTTTGACCGGGAGCCGAGGGTAAAAACATCTCGGTTCCATAAGCAAACTGATTTGGGCTTTTAAATACTTTCATTTTTTCCCAATTCTCGGAATCGCCTATTAAGAACTCAACATTGGAAAGTTTCTGTTTTGAATAGATAAAAAGCTGCCGATAAAGCGAACTGGAATGGGTCTCTCCCATCCGAGCCGTCCATGTCTCTTGTTCTCCCTCCTTTTTAGCTTCCACCACCCTGACTGTGCCCTTAGATTTTTCAGAAGAGGTGTCGTGAGAGGGATCTGCCCAACCGGCAAAAAAACAATGCGTTACCATAAAAGAGACAACGACTGCTTTAGAAAACATATTCTTAATTTCCTTGGTTAAGTTGTCTGAGTAAGGAGCAAACACTGTGCCTTAATAAAACAAGCTCAGAGATTGTGTTTACATGAGGTATGCGCCGACTAAGGATCGAACAGCGAACAAAAAACAACTAAGACGTACCTTTTACTTTCATCAGATAAGCTATGGCTTATCTACGGCGAGAAAGGTTCTCATCTCACTTCAAAAACTTTTTTCCTAAAAATAAAAAACCAGGTCGTACGGCGCATGGCGAAGCCTAAGCCGGTAGACCTAGTTTTTTTAATTTTCTTAAATTTATCTAGTGACTAACCCATGTGAGCCAGTGGGATCGATATCTGGCCCGTTTTAAATCCACCTATTTAAAAGTTGGCATTCAAACAATAATAAAAGATGTGATTATCTCGATTCTCAACAGACCTGGGTTTTTTAATGTGGTTGTACATATACCCGATATCACTATTTAGGTTCTTAGCCCAAATATAGTTAATTCCTACTACCAATCGATTTTGGTCAAAGCCCGAAACGGGTCCCGCAACAGCGGTAGTGTTCAAATTAAAAAAAACTTCATCAGACAATAGAAATCTTAAATTACTGTCACTAAACCAAGAATGCAAAGTTCTTAATTGATAACGAAGTCGATAAGCTTTATCCAAAGTGGTACTTAAAGCTCTGTGTTCAAACCGAAACCGGTGAATGAAATTACTTTTTTCAAAAGGTGCGTAGTTCGCAACATACTGCAGGAATAAACGGGTTTCATTAGAAGCACTGGGGGAAAAGTTGCCTTGCCACAGAAAACCCGCTCCAACCTGATGGTGAGAATTGATGTTAAAGACCGGAGCTAGCCTTGCAATCATGCTAGCAAGTTCTCCTTCAGAATAGGAAATTCGAGGTTGTATTTCAGTAAACAAGGAAAAGGAATCATTCAATTTCAACGTTTGATTGATTTGAATCCAGTTCTCAATTTTAGAATCCCCTTCGGCTACGGAAATTTGGAAGAGATTCAAAATTAAACCGATTAGAAATATGGCGTGTAAGCGTTGCAACTTCATGATGATGATCCCTTTTTACTTCATTGAATTAATGATTCATCGAATTGGGTTGATTTCCTTCAAAGTCCTTAACCAACTCTAAGGTCTTTAACATAAATCTTCCCAAATCATCTCTTTTGGCACTGTACATAGCTTTTTCTTGAGCGGTCCCATCAAAAGCTTTGGGATCTTCAAATGGGATCGCAAAACGGTACTTCGCCCCTTTAACGACTGGACAGTTTTTACTCGCCTCATCACACACCATGAGAGCGATAAAATCCTTCTGCGGATTTTGGGGATCCCCATATTGTTTCGAGTATTCTTCCATTTGAAACTGTTGCCCCTTGCCCCATTTTACCCAATAAATTGGGTTTTCTTCCCCTTTACTCCCCTTGGTGGCTTGTTTACCCGTAGGTTCCACTTCAAATCCTGCCTCTTTCAAAGAAGCTATAGTTCTTGAATTAAAAGCGCTTGGGGCCGTTCCTCCAGAGTAAAACCTTAACTCGCCTAGTTCAAAAAGAGCTGCCGAAGCATTTCCCATGGCAGCCCCCATCATGCTTCTTCTTGAATTTCCAGTGCACACCACCACAATCGGGAGCTCTTTCCCGGGCTGATGCAACTTTGAAATCGCCTCTGCGATTTTTTTGGCTTGATCCAAATGGGTGATCGGCTTTTTTGAAAGTTCCTTACTCAAACCCGACAAATGGTTTTTTAACTTTGTAAACAACTGTTCGCTGGCGGGTTGAGTTCCCAAAAGTTGTCCTGCCATTAGCATTACCCCCAAACTTTTAAAGCTTTTCATGTTGAGTAACCTCCCTAGTTGTTTATTTCTTTTGCAAACAACATAGGCTCCACCGCCACAAACAAAACCACTGCCCCCAACTGACCTGCGATGTAACCCCACAAACTGTGTGGAGCAATCCCAGCAAATGTATCCGTAAAACTACGTGCGATAGAAACTGCGGGATTGGCAAAGGAAGTAGAAGAAGTAAACCAATAGGCTCCCACTATGTATAAAGCCACACCCATGGCTGTCTTAGCAGGCTGAAATCGACCAAATCCCGAAATGGTAAAGAGTAACCCAAAAGTAGCCACCATTTCTGAAACAATTTGAGGCAATCCATCTCGAGTATGTTGAGAAACCTGAAACAAGGGGAGCTCAAAAATATAATGAGCCAAAAAAACACCTAAAATCCCACCCACTAATTGGGCCACCATGTAACCCAACCAAGTTGAAGTCGAGATCTCTTTTCGCCACTTTTTATAGGAACTCACCGCCGGATTAAAATGGGCCCCCGAAACAGGTCCTAACGTCGTAATCAAAACGTACAGCCCTGCCCCCGTAGCTAAGGAATTGGCGAGTAAAGCTATCGCGATATTTCCTGCAGCAAGTTTCTCCCCCATAATGCCAGAGCCTACAACGATTAACAGAAGTGCTAAAGAGCCCAAAAACTCAGAAATTATTTTCTTCTTTTCCACTTTTCCCCCTAGCAGCAAGCTCCAGTTGAGCAATCCGCTGAAGCCGAACTTATAGGCGTGGGGCCACAATCAAACAAGCCTAGATGAGTGTTCTTTTCTCCAACAACCTTAAAGTGATTTTTATACCAAGTTTTAGAAATCATGTCGGCAGTATTTCCACACACCAACATCGGTTGTCCTGTTTTAAAGAGATGATGGTCATCCAACATGAAAGAATGAGGATGATCTTCAATGGTTCCTTGATAAAAGGCGATTTGTCCATAATCTTCACACCGATCTTCTAAATCCAATTTAAAAGCTCTGAAGGTAATAGACTGAAAACCCACCATTCCTATCTTCTTTTCAATTTCAGGGTTATTTAGAGTGATCGGCGATGAGGACACCACACGAAAATCCTGGCATCCAAGGCGAGCGAGAAGTCGACGAAAATCTTCTTTGTACATTGCGCCCCCTAAACACTCCCCCAGCAATACAGGATCCTCGGTAAGAGGTTCGGGAATTCTTCGATTTGAAAAAACATCACTAAAATAAAGCTCCCCTCCAGGCTTTAAAACTCGAAAAATCTCAGAAAAAACTCGATCTTTGTTAGGAGAAAGGTTGGTCACACAATTTGAAACTACAAGATCGATTGAATTGGACTTGATTCCTGCCGATTCGAGATCCTCAATATAGCCTTTGAAAAACTGAACGTTGGGCTCACGATATTTAAACTTAGCTCGATGATAGTCGATATGGCGCTTCGCAACCTCTAATTGCTCTTCAGTCATATCAACGCCAATCACTTTTCCTTTTTCTCCTACCAATTTGGAGAGCAAATAAACGTCCCGACCCGCTCCACAGCCCAAATCTAAAACAGTTCTCCCTTCAAGTGCCGGTGGAAAAGGGCTGCCACAGCCATAAAACTTTTCAACAACTTCGGGATGAATTTCTTTGACTATCTCTCTTGCAAATCGGGGCAGAGCCTCTGCCGAACAACAGGCCGAAGTTTGCAGATCAGCGGTGTTTTTAAGAACTTTTCCATAATAATTTTTGACAGATTCTAAAGTTGAAAATTTATTATTATTCATTTTATATCCTCTCTAAAAAGAACTAATAGCTGTTCACTTTCCAATCATAGGGAATAAAACTAACCGAGTAGTTCTCAGGTAATGTTTTCCCTTTGGGCCGAAAACGGTTAGCATAAGCAATTAAATTAGGTGCCTTCTTTAAAAAATCTCCAGGAAAGAAATCAAGAATTTCTGAAAGCTCTACTTTTTTATCGGTTTCATTGACTTTAACGTTGCGTTCTTCACTAAAGAAAAACTTGGCCTGTTCATCGAGTTCCTGATTTAACCTTTTTCCAGTAAAGGGAACTCGGGGAAGCCTAGGACATCCCTTGGACATGCAATTCAGAGCAAAGTGAACTCTTTCTTCTCCAACTTTTCGAATCACTTCGTTTTCATAAGCGTAGAGAGACATTTCCTGACCGTCGATCACAAACTTTTTGAAGTAAAAAAACTTTACTTTTTTTAAACCACCCAGAGACTCAGGAATTTCTGAATCTAAAATATTGTACATGGACAAGGCATTGTACGAATTAAGGTAATGAGCTAGAAGAACTTCGGGATTAGAAAACTGGGTAGGATTGGACTTAGGTCCTACTTTAGCAATGTAAGCTACATAACTATCCAGGTCTCCCCTTTTCTGCGCTAGTTTAGAGAAACCCACTTGCCCCTTCTCATTCACAAATTCTTTAAGAACTCGGCCCCAGGCTTTCTGTGCCTCATCGGGCGTTAAAGTAGGGCGTCCCTCTGGCATTCGCACTAAAGTGGAACAGCTTGAAACTAAAAAGAGCCCTAAAACTGGCAGCGAACGAACCGTTTTTTTTAAATAAGTTTTCATTGGAATCACTCTGCCTTTTTCTCTTCAGAACAACAGGCTTCGGTTTTGCCGGTCAGGGGCTGCCAAATTTGTTCAGTTTTTAATTTGATAGGTTGAAGAATGTAATCGTCCCGTTTTGCGTTATGCATACACATTGAAATGGGCCCCTGAGGTGTCATCACCATGAATGAACAGGCATGGATTCTATCCAATTCCAACGAACTTGCATCCATAAAATTCTGAATAAAAAAAGATAACTTTCCTACACGACGTGATTTAAGGATGTCCCATTTCATTTCCCAAAGTTTCCTGAAGGCGAATTTTACGGCGGGAATAACAAAATCGGGGTTTTGAAAAAGCCAAGTGAGGATATTTTTTGTCAGTTTCAGTTTATGAGTTCGGTCTAGCTCAAGGGTTCTTGTCTTTTCAATCATTAAATTAAAAAGCTTGGGATCATCAAAAAAATCAAAAAGCTTTCCATTGGATTCTAAAGTTAACCCATATTTATGACACCGTGGATGTCCAATTCTTGCGGTATCAAAAGAGATGGGAATCCCTGCCCCCTCTTGAATTTTTTCAGACACGGAATCTAATGAGATGACTACATCACGTTTTCTTAAAACTCCTCTTCCTGTTTCGGCTTGAAGTTGAAAAGAGGCCATTCCAACCACGTCGGTATTGGCTCTGAAAAACCGTATAAGATCAGGAATCTCATGGAAGTTGTCTTTAAAGACGGTCGTATTAAAAATGACAGCGATGGGTAGGCCACGCACCCGCTCAATATAATCTTTCCTAAACTTGTTTAGCTCCATTTCAGTTTTATAGCCTTTTCGCTCTTGGGTTAAGTCTACGTGAAAGGCGATATCATTCAGTCCGTTGGCTACCAGCTCCTGACACATATCTCGCGTAGCAGCGATTCCATTGGTCATGAGTGTCGGACGCATTCCAATTTTTCGAATGTATCGAACAATCTCCATTAATTCGGAGCGTTTTCTTAGCGTCGGATCTCCTCCGGTGATTTGAATGTCATTAGAAGGACCAAACTGGAGTTTAATTTGGTCAATCCGCCGAAAGATCTCCTCCATAGGAATGTCTTTCACAGATTCGGAATGCTCTGAGAGGTAACACAGAGTGCAATCTAAATTGCAACGCTGAGTGATTTCTAAGGCCACACAACCAATTGAATAACGACGGCCCAGAATTTGATTCGGTGTCCAAACTCCGGCAACTTCCATTCGGGTTTTAGCCCGATCGACGGCAAACGCCATGTCTTGGGACTGCACCCATGGGTGGGGTTTAAATAACTTGATCTCTTCGGGAGACATGAATTCCGGCCCATTGGAACCCAAAGTTGAATGTTGAGATGGATGTAAATGTTGAGATGGATGTATATGATAAGCAGCGCTTTCGGTTTTCATTTTGTTTCCTGATTGTAAGAAAAAAAGGGGAGAAATTAGATTGCTTTAGTTTATCATAAAGTATGGAATTTTCTCAAGGGGTCGATCCCCAGTATTCATAGTCCCTTTTATTTTTTTGGAAATTTTATGATCAATCTAAATTCAGATTCTCTAAAAAAGTTTAAACTGAACCTTCTTCCAGGTTCCTATCTTTTCGCTCAAGATGCCGATGCCGACTCCGTCTTTTTTATCATCTCTGGGTTTGTCGTGCTGTGTAACGGAGAATGGGAAAATGAAACCTTTGTGAACTATGTAGGTCCCGGAGAGGTTTTAGGGGAACATCTTTTCTTTGGAATTAAGAACATGAAACGGGTTTACGCTGCAAAAGCTAACACCGAGGTTCAATGCATTCGAATGACAGCCGATGAAATCGAAAAGCTTAAAACTTCGGATTCTCCGCTTTATGCGGAACTGCTGAAACTTTGTGGAAAAACAAGTTACCAAAGGTTAATTAGGGCCAATCAACTGATTCATTGCTTTAAATATGAAAAAAAAGAAGATCGTTTGATGCACCTGATGGTTTATCTCTTTGATACTTTCGGTAAAAAAACGGAAAGAGGATTAGAAATTTACCTACCCTCAAGCCTTTTTAAGTTTTACATTCAGATGTCTAAAGAAGAATTTCGGTTCTGCCTAATGGAATTAGAGAAAAGCGAAATTATCAAAGCTGTTGGAAACGATATTTATCTCTTACAAAATCGATTAGCCATGATGCAAAAGCTCCCTAAAATCGTCGACGAACTTCCTTCCTTTCCCATTATTTAAGACTCAGGAAATAAAAAAAACAGGTCTACAAGCTTAGGCTTCGCGATGCGTATTCCGCTAGAGTCTAGACACTCTGATGCCCACATCGGTCACTCAAAAAATGGATTCCCACTATCTCAGGGGCAAGCACCCTTGGATCTGTATTTGCATTCCAAAGTCGACAGCCGAGTGGCTACTGTACACAGTACGAGGATAATGATGGTTCAACTCATATTAAAACATCTTGTCATAATAAATTTAGCGATTAGCACCGTTGTTTTTGCCGAAGCCTATCATTCGCCATCGGCAAATTCATCGCAACCCAGTCAAAAAGCCCCACGCCCCATCGCGGAATCTTCGTTCAGTTCATTTGGGGTTCAATTTAACTGTTCCAAAGATCAGATCCAAAAATTGGAAAAAGAATTTAATCAGCTTTTTAGCAGTTATGGATGGCTAGGGGATCCCTCCTTGGCTTCCTTAAAAACTTCTACGGAGGGAACTCAACTTAATATCCACTTAAATACGCCGCTCACCGATACCGACACTTTAACCCTGCACAATCGAGCAGAATTCAAAATAAATCCAGACATAGACCGTTTTGTCGATCGAAGTGGTAAAAAGCACGACTATAAAATAGCTGACGAAAAAGAAATTGTAGCCTCTATGCTTCAAAGAGGTCGTCTGTTTGAGTTTGAAAAAAGTTTTTGTTCTTTTGAAAAATTTTTAGAGCACATCAAAATTCGACAGAATATCATCCGTTGGGGAATTCGAGCGTTGTGGAAATTTCCCGAAGACGGTTCAAAGACCAACACTAAACTTTGGGCTTCCGACTGGAAACTCCAACCCGGAGTAAAAAGCAGCGAAGCGATTGAGGACGCTTTTATCGGTAAGTTAGATTATGAAATGGGCTGTACCAAAGCCTGCCAACTCATTTTGGCTCAAGGGATTTTGGATTATTATAAGCACGTCAAAAAAGACCTCAAAATGGCCGAGCATTTAGATGAAATCACCAGCCCCACCCCATTAGATACTATGGAAATGTGGGTCAACGGCCAATCCAAAAAAGACATGGTGAAAGAAGGCACTTTAGTCGATAGACATTTTAAAGTTCCTGCAGATCATTGGGTTCCCGGAGACTGGGGATGGATAAAAAACCCAGACGACGAGTCTGCAGCCGAAAATGGATTAGAAGGAGCCAACATTGTCTATATCGGAAGGGGCCTGTTTGTGGTCTACTATGAAAACGACCACGACAGAACGTTGGATGAAGGCTTAGTACGAGTTTACCGCTGGAGAAGAGACTTTAAAGAGCAACCCATCACTGCAGATTTAATTCAATCTCTTCGAAAAGACCCTCGAGAAGGTGGCTTATTGCGAGACGTCAGAGATTTCCCCAAAAATTTAGTTTCCGACAAATAATAAAGTTCCCGATTCTTTGCCCAAGAGCTTTGCCTACCTGAGTTATTTTTGGTAGTCTGGCCCCTTAATTAGGAGCCCATATGCGACACAACAATATTCTTGGAGCTATCGGAAACACCCCTTTGGTAAAAATTAACCGATTGGCCTCTCACCTCGAATGTAACCTCTATGCAAAATGTGAATTTATGAATCCCGGAGGTTCGGTTAAAGACCGTATTGGCTGGAGAATGGTTGAGGATGCTGAAAAATCGGGGAGAATCAAACCTGGCGACACTCTGATTGAGCCCACAAGTGGAAACACGGGAATTGGAATTGCTCTGGCCGGTGCCGTTAAGGGCTATAGAGTGATTATCACGATGCCAGAAAAAATGAGCCGAGAAAAACAGGTGGTTTTAGAAGCGCTAGGAGCTGAAATTATTCGAACTCCCACAGCGGCCGCTTGGGATTCTCCTGAAAGCCACATCGGGGTCGCGAGAAAACTTCAAAAAGAATTACCTAATGCCCACATTTTAGATCAGTACGCCAACCCATCAAATCCTCAAGCTCATTATGAAACTACGGCTGAGGAAATCATCAAAGATCTCGATGGAAAAGTTGATATGGTCGTTATGACAGCTGGGACTGGCGGAACCCTCTCCGGAGTCGCTCGACGTTTGCGAGAACACAACCCTAATATTCAAATCATTGGGGTGGATCCAGTAGGTTCTATCCTCGGAGGGGGAACCTTAATTGCCCCATATAAAGTAGAAGGAATCGGATACGATTTTATTCCTGATGTTCTAGACCGGTCTTTAGTCTCCCGTTGGGTAAAAACCACGGACCGAGAATCTTTTATCTTAGCCCGACGAATGATTCGTGAAGAAGGACTTCTGTGTGGTGGTTCCTGTGGAGCCGCTATGTTTGGAGCTTTAGAAGCGGCAAGTTCCCTGAAAAAAGGACAAAATTGTGTGGTCATTCTCCCCGACGGAGTGAGAAACTACATGACTAAGTTTATTGATAATCAGTGGATGAAAGAAAATAAATTTTCTAGCATCTCTTCGTTGCACGGAACGGTTTCGGAACTTATCCGAGCCCAAGACAGGGGAAGTTTAATCACTTTGGAGCACACAGAAAAAATTTCTAAAGCCGTTTCTCTCATGAAAGACAAAGGAATCTCTCAGATTCCCGTGACCCAAGATGGATGGCTTTTAGGCATTTTAACTGAAGATTACATTCTCCAAGTGTTATCTAGCAAGCAAGTGACAGGAGACAGCTATGTTTACATGGTCACCGACCGCTCGGTAGCTTGCGTCGAGGAGGCCACCCCTTTAGATGCTCTACATGACACTTTAATGAGAACCCCATGTGCGGTGGTGGTGGATTCAAAAAAGAGGCCCCAGAAAATTGTAACTAAAATCGACTTGGTAGAGTGGATGACCCGCGCCCGTTAAAAGAGTACGAAAACGGTAATCCCTTCGTTCTAGAAATAATCGCCCCTGGGGTTGTGCCCGTGGATGAGGACAAGCTCTCTAGAAACTGAAAGATTACCCCTTATAATCCCCTTGAATTTAGAGACAACTCGCTGAATAATGTGGGGCTTAAAGCTTGATAGGAGGAATATCAATGGCAAACGCAAATATCGTAAATTTAGATGACAACAACTTTTCTGATGCTGTGGAAAAGAATTCCACTCCTATCTTGGTTGATTTCTGGGCCGAATGGTGCATGCCCTGTCGTGCTTTGGCTCCGGTCATTGACGAATTGGCCAATGAATTTCAAGGCAAAGTTCGTTTTGCTAAAGTCAACGTCGACGATTGCAAAACAGTTCCAAGTCAATTCGGGATTCGCGGAATTCCGACCCTCATTCTTTTCCAGGACGGAAAAAAAGTGAATGAGCTGGTGGGCAATCAACCTAAAGAAAAAATCAAGATGATGCTTTCTAAGGTCGCTCAAGGCTAATCGAGCGACATGAAAAATCATTCCTTGGCAGCCGCTTTAGAATGGGCGGAAAAGGTTCATTCCACACAAAAATGGAAGAATACCTCACTGCCCTTCCTGCATCACCCTCTTGCGGTAGCCGCTTTGGTTCTTTTCTACGGAGGAGATTTTCAACAAGCTCAAGCAGCCCTCTTGCACGACCTCATCGGCGAGGGAGTCTCTTGCGATGAAATAGCAAAACAATTCGGAGAAGAAACGGCCGATTTGGTGAGAGCTTTCGAAGATCCCCCCGAAGTCTCGGTAGGAAAGTGGGAATGGTCGGAGGCTAAAAAAGCCTACCTAAAAAAAGTAGAATCTCTTTCTGAACGTTCACTCCTGGTCATCGCGTGCGAAGAGCTTCATGAACTTACTACACTAAATCTCGATCTTAAAAGTTTAGGAAAAGATGTTTGGAAACGTTATCCTGTTCCCGGCAGAGATGTCGGCTGGTACTTCAGAACCCTGTTAAATATTCTGTACCCAAAACTAAATGAAGTTCGATCCAAAGCATTAGTGAGTGAGTTTGCCACGCAAACCAAATTACTTTCTAATGTTGTCTTTGAGGGAATGGACCCTTCTGTGCGGAATTAAGTAAGAACCTGCTCAACCAAATTCAAGTAAGGTTCCCAAAGGCTATGGGCCGTTCGAGTTTGTAGCGTATTATAAAACCCAGGCAACCAAGTGGGCGTTTTAGGCTTTTGTAAAAGTCGCATTCCTACTTCTTCAGGACTCTTATCGCTCTTTTTTTGATTGCACTTCACACAAGCAGTCACGATATTATCCCACGTTTTTTTTCCACCTTTCACCGCAGGTTTCACATGGTCCATCGTCAACTCTTTGTCAGCAAATTTTTTATAACAATACTGGCATCGATACTCATCTCGAGCATACAGATTCGCTCGAGAAAATCTAATCACTGGACCTTGTTTTTTTAAATTGACCCAACGACGCAAGCGAATCACGGCAGGAATTTTGAAACTTCGATTCACCGTATTTACAGCAGAGGAGTACTCTTCCAGAATTTCCACTTTATTCTGAAAAATTAAAATAAAAGCCCGCTGCCAGGAAACCACACGTAACGGCTCGAAGCCGGCATTTAAAAGCAAAGTGTGATGCATGAGATACTTTTATTCTAAAATGCCTTACTTAAAAGGCAAACCTGTTTTCAATATAACTTGATCCCCTAACATTAAACTTTGATATTCCATAGCAGGTAAAGAATTAATTTCACGTTCTCGCTCATAGCGCGCCACACTAGTCGATTCCCCCACCTGTTTGATCCTTAACTCGCCCAAAGTCACTTTCATCACATGCCAATCTCCCGAAGCCATTCTATTGGGCACAGGCACATATCGATACACCTCAACCCTATCGCCCACTTTAAGACCATCTCTTTCTCCTAGATCGATAAAGTAGTCTTTCGGAGGAACAGGCTCGGAATAACTCATTCTTAGCCTTCGAGCGACCTGGATGATGGTTCCCATCGCAGTGGCGTTTGCCTGCGATACCATGAAATTGAAGCCACACAAAAAGTAGATGAAATATTTCACACTCTACTTTTCGACAAATTATGAAGATTTCTTCACAGTCTATTTATTTTTAATTTTCTGCAGAGCATTATACACTTCTGATGAAGCGATTCCGTAGCGTTTCCCGATCTCTTTAGCCCATTCTTTATCGGGGGAAAGCCTCAACTCTAGTTCTTTTTGCCAATCTTCCATCACCCACTTCTTTCCCGGGACCAAAATCGCAGCATACTCCCCTATTTCAGGCAAAGCTGAAGGGTTCACCTCTTTTAATTTTAACCAACGATACTCCTCAAATTTTTTAGTCATTTCCCGTCCGATAAAAATCTCTCCTTCAGGAAATTCTTTTTGAAGTTCTAAAACTGAGGCCTGAATTCTCTTGGGAGATTCAAAAAATACCACCGGAATTTCGTGCTTTGCGACTCGCTCCCACAATTGGCTTCTCTGCTTGTCAGTATGAGGAAGAAAACCGACAAACTCAAAGCCAGTCGATTCGATTCCACTCACCGAAATTAGAGTAGTCACGCTCGAGACGCCTGGAATAGGAATGACCGAAATTTTTTCTTCATGAGCTCGTTTGACTAACTGAGCTCCGGGATCTGACACCGCCGGAGTTCCACGATCGGTCACAAGCCCTAAAGTTCTGCCGCTCGTGAGCCATTGAATCGCCTGTTCAGTCGCTTCTTTGAGATTGTGCGAAGCATAAGAAAGTATTTTTTTACCTTCAGTGGGAATGTTCAGAGCCATCAACAGTTTCTGAAATTCACGACTGTCCTCTGCAAAAAAGGTATCCACCGTTTTAAATACTTCAATTGCTCTTAGCGTTATATCCCCCAGATTCCCTAAAGGGGTAGCGATGATGTATAATTTAGAAGTCATCTTAATTTCTCCCTCTTCCTAAGGAACCACCATGATAATGCGAGCTAAACAAGACGGTAAAGTAGTTGTTTTTGAACTTGAAGGCTATCTCGAATTTGAGACGACTCTCAAGTTCCAAAAGACATGTGAAACCATTTTAAGCCAACAGCCAGAGGCTCAACTTATTTTCAACTTTGAAAAACTGAAATTTGTAGGTTCCAGTGGAATCAATCACTTCATCACTACCTTAAAACAGATCTTATCTCTAAAGCCCACCCCTAGAATGATCCACGTTTCAGCTGAGTTCGACAAAATATTTAATGCTTACAGAACCCAAAAATATCCTTTTTCTGTTTATGAAAATATCGAGCTAGCCCTAAAAGCTTTCGATGAGCCTGAACCCAAAAAACTCAAAAAGAAAAAGTCTAACCCTGAAGTTGAATTGGGCTAATAAAACCCCATCCTCAGCTAACGTTTTCCGACCTGTTTAATGCGTCTTGGAGGTAGGGGGTGTGTTTCGTGAACTCTTATTCATCCCCACCACTTCCTTGCACTGTGCCTTAGCATAACTAAAAAATCCACCCTCTTTAGTCAGGGCACAATAAAGTCCTTTGGCGCAACTGTACTCAAACATTCCCGAGGTTAGCCGTTGTTTGGTTTCCGGATCTCGGTAAGGACACGCTCCGCCTTTAATGGAATGCAAATTACAAAAGTAGTTCTTTTCTCCGGCACGACGCTCACAGACGGGCACTGTCCAAGCTTGAACCGAAGGAAATAAAGTTCGGTGCCAAGTTCCGCACACAGAATCTCGATTGATTTCCTCTTTAGGATTGCATTGACTTAAGTCATCCCAATAAATTCTAGAGGTTGCTAATGCCTCTAAAGTTTTCATGACTTGAGCATATTTTTTTTGTGCGAACTCATCACAGGCTCTTTTATGAAACTCAGGACTTTCTCCAGGCTTTATCTCAACTAATTCTGAAGTTTGTAAAACCTCCTCCATTCCTGAATACTTCTTGGTCTTTTCAACTCCTCCAGCTGCGACAAAAACTTTTCCTATAAAGCTCTGGGCCAGAGTCAACGACGCGCTAACTGCACACAACCGAACGGCCCTACGATTTCCCGGGTCAAAATAGTAAGTTCCCTCAGGCTTACGAGAAATGACATCCGCATTTTCTCCTTCCACAAAAATCCAGGTCGTAACTTGATAATCTCTTTCGTACTCGACCTCAGTTTTAAGGTCCGCTTGCACAACGCCCAATATGTCTGTCTGCATTCCCACAGTAAATTTGATAGGAGACGATTCCTTTTGTTCTAGCTTTATGACCGTTCTAGGGTCTGCAGGTAACCCTTTAGGCTTTCCTCCATGACCAAACAAATAATTCAAGACATCTGAAATATCATCTTGATTTGATGAAGAACTCCACCCAAACCCAGTTTGTGTGACCACTGCCAACAAAAGTATTGCAACCCATTTTCGGACTCTCATCGTCCACTCCCTTTCCAACCCAAGCCTGCAGTTAGCAAAAGGTGTGCACAACTTTTGTAGGCACGAAAAGTTTTTATTCAATCTTGATTCTGCTTTGACAGCCGTGAAACTTTTTTCCAAGTTGCCCAATATTGTCACTCTCAATAAATCTCAAAATCTTGTAAGGAAAGTCCCAAGCGTTCTGGAAACCACTCCAACCCCCAAACAAGGGATTCTTTGGGGAGAGAGCCTACCACTTCAAGCAGAATGATTCTTACTGGACACCGATACTTGTGAGCCAAAATCAAAGCCCCACTTTTTAATTTGTCCATTTTCTGTTTCGAGATAAATCGGGAAGGAAGAAACTGTTTTTTCGCTCTTCCCCGAACTTCAATTACAATCAGCTTTGAATTTTTCTTATCCCAAGCCAAGCAATCGATTTCCCCGCGATTGAGTCTGAGATTTCTTGAAATGATTTTCAGTTTTTTTCTTCGGCAATAAGCCACCGCACACTTTTCATATAAAGCTCCTAATGGGATTTTGTTTTTTGGGTTTAAGGGAAGGGAATCAGTGTTTTTCATCCCGCATGGGTTTGCAAGCTAGATTCCTTTTATTTCTCAACGCTCCCCGAAGAAAATCTAAACCACGGGACTCCAGGAAAAACTCTTGCGATGGATTTCGGTAGGCCCTTTTTCGGTTAAAGACTTACGGTGAAGAACACTTCCATAGCCTTTATGTTTTGAAAATCCATAACCTGGAAACTTTTCGTCACAATTCTCCATGAATTGGTCTCGAGTGACTTTGGCAATAATAGAAGCAGCTCCGATGGAAAGAGAAAGAGAATCTCCTTTGACAATCGCTAGATGAGGAATCGAGATATTAAGACTTCCTCTCCCATCCATCAAAACAAAATCGGCTTTCAGGTTCAAACCTTCGATGGCTCTCTTCATAGCCAACTTAGCTGCGTGATAAATGTTAATAGCATCGATTTCCTCCACCGAAGCTTCAGCAATCGAATAAGCCAACGCACGTTTTTTTATTTCTAGGCTCAGTGCCTCACGCTTTTTGGGAGAAAGTTTTTTAGAATCATCAATCCCCTGAGGGAGATCTTTGGGATTAAGGACCACAGCCGCTGCCAAAACAGGACCCGCCAAGCATCCCATTCCTACTTCATCAACACCAGCGACACACCGATAACCTTTTACGATGCAATCCGCTTCGTATGTCCATTTAGGATCCAATGATTCTTAAGAGAGAGATTATTTATCTGCTTTAGGAGCTGCTTCTGGCGCAGCTGCCACTTCAGGAGTCACTACAGGTGCATTGTCTTCAGTGACCATCTCTTCACCAAAACGAGTGGCTTCTTTCAATCGAGCTTTCTTACCTTTTAATTCACGCAAGAAATACAAACGTGAACGACGCACTTCGCTAGAAGATTCGACTTCAATTTTTTCAATGAAAGGAGAGTGGATTGGGAAAATTCTCTCAACACCCACGCCTTCAGAAATTTTTCGAACCGTAAAGTTGGCCCCAGGACCTTTTCCGGACTTGGGTGTTTTGGAGATGACTAGCCCGCGAAAAGCTTGAACGCGCTCCTTTTCACCTTCTTTAAGTTTTACGGAAACATTAACTCGGTCTCCCACTCTAAAGTTAGGACGCTTTTTCTCTTGCGCTTTATTGATATTATCCAAAATCGGGTTCTGCATAGTAAGTTCTCCAAAGCGGGCAATCTAAAAAAGTGGCCACACTTAGTCAAGAAAAATCTCAGTTGAGAGGAGCCATAAACCCCTTAAATTCTAATCACTTGCCGTCGGGCACCTTTTTATCCCTCCCCTTTGACACCCTTTTATCCCCCAGTTAGTATGCGGGCTCCCAAGAACAACCTTTTAAGGGAGGTCTCAAAAGTGCCGCAAAAAACAAAGAAATCAACTACTTCGAGCAAGAGCCCACAAAAATCGGAGAACTTAAAAGCCGTTTTACGTTTAAGAGTCCCCAACAGCGAGGCCCACTATGGCGGTAACCTGGTCTCAGGCAGTAAAGTTTTGGAGTTTTTTGGAGATGTAGCTACTGAGCTTCTCATTCGATTAGATGGCGATGAAGGGCTTTTTAGAGCTTACGACAACGTTGAGTTCCTTGCCCCGGTTTTTGGAGGGGACTACTTAGAAATTGAAGGGGAAATCACTCAAATTGGGAACACCTCCCGAAAAATGGCTTTTACTGCCCGCAAAGTGATTGAACCTGAACCTTCAGTGGCGCCCAGTGCTGCCAAAGTGCTCAAAGCCCCCATTGTGGTGGTTAAAGCTACCGGAACCTGTGTGACTCCCAAAGAGCTACAGAGAAAACCTCTATGAACCGTTTAACCTACGAAAAAAGCGGGGTAGATCCCAACAAGGCCGATCAGATCATCGAACATTTTAGTGGCTTTTTAAAAACCAGACCCCGAGATCCGAGACTCCTTTCAGGCATCGGACCCTATGCTTCCTGTTTTTCGTTAAAAGAAACTTTGTCCCGTTTTGAAGATCCTCTCCTGGTGTCCTGTTGTGACGGAGTGGGAACCAAATCGAAACTAGCTTTAGATTGGGGAGCTATCGACCGACTTGGCGAAGATTTGGTGGCAATGAATGTCAACGACCTGCTTTGCGTTGGAGCAACCCCTCTCGTATTTTTAGACTACTATGCGTGCGGAAAACTTGACTCAAACCAACTGCTACCTCTCCTAAAAAGTATTCAACTCGCTTGTGAAATGGCTGAGTGTTCTTTAGCAGGCGGAGAAACGGCCGAAATGCCCGGACTCTATGTTGACCAAGACTTTGATTTAGCGGGATTTAGTGTGGGCTTAGTCGATAGAAAAAATATTTTAGGTGAAACCAAGGTTCGACCCGGAGATTGTTTAGTAGCTCTGGAATCGAACGGACTTCACTCCAATGGCTATTCTTTAGTTCGAAAATTGATCGAGCAAGAAAAACTTAACCCCAATGAAAACACGCCGTTCTCCTCACAAACTTGGAAAGAGGCATTGCTTAAACCGACTACGATTTACGTTAAAGCGCTAAAACCTATTTTAAATTCTCTCACAGGTTTAGCGCACATTACCGGAGGAGGGATTAACGGGAACCTTCCTAGAATTCTCCCTGTGGCTACTGAAGCCCATGTCTCATTTGAAAAACTCGTCTTGAGTCCCTTGTTCAACTGGATAAAGAACAAGACCGGATTGTCACAAAATCAAATGTTGGACACCTTCAACTGTGGGGTGGGAATGATCGCTGCTTGTCGCCCAGAAAATACAGACTCACTGCTAGCCCATTTAGAACAATCGGGTTTACGAGCGCAACGAATAGGAACGGTGGAAAGTTCCAGTGCTAAAGAACCTGCATCTGAACCTCAAGTCGTATGGCGATAAGTCGACGAATTGTGGTCTTAGCTTCAGGACGCGGCAGTAATTTCTGCGCAATCGCTGATGCTATCGCCCAAAAACAGATCACCGGTGCTGAAAT
>OMIX01000042.1 GCA_900299195.1 Deltaproteobacteria bacterium | reverse complement strand
TCCCCACGAATGAGCGTAACCGCCCTCAAATGATCCACCGATCATTAGACCTTTCTTTTCCTCAGCGCCCTGTGCTTGAACAGCCAACACGAGACTCAGAGAACCTAATGCTGCTAACTTCAAGTGCTTACTCATTATCCCCTCCTGTGTTTTTACTGCTTAATTAAAAATACTTTTTAACTACGTACTACAAGAAAACGTTTCGTCGTTAAAAGTTAGTGTATGGTAACTCATAGTAATATACCTCACGTTTTCGCATTAGCAAACTTTTCGAACTACTGACTGCGTCGTAAAATCTGCTGCGTTGCGAAGATATAATTACCATGCATAGAAAATGCTAAACCCTTTAAAGCAAAGAGTAAAATCTTTTTTTTAGATCCATGTTAAACGCGCAGTAGATAAAAAGTGAAGAGACTGTCTTTTAAAAACTCAACCGCAAATTTATAAAACCCCTCAACCGCGTGATCCCTTTTTCCTTGAAGCGCTTCGGTGAAATCACTGGGAGTCGGATGAAGCACATATTGAATCTCTGGAGAAAATTTTTTGAACAACGCAGCCGAGCGCGACATATGATAATCGGAAGTCACCAACAAAACGCGCGTTACTTTTTTGGTTCTTAAAATTTTTGCGCATTCAATGGCGTTTTCGATCGTTGAAGTGGACTGAGCTTCTAAAATAATTTTTTCCCAAATCGATTTGAGATCGATCGTAGCATCCGTTTGGGCGTTAATGAGATCGGTTAAGGTGGTTCCTTTCCCAATTCCCGAAATCACTAAAAACTGACTGCCTCGTTGAATCAGAAGATCGATCGCTAATCGAATCCGATAGCGGTCTCCGGTCAGAACCACCATCCCTTCCTCTAAATGAGGGGCAAAGGCTCCCCCCCCTTCCCCCGAAAGAAAAGCGGCTTTGACTTTGGCCTCTTCTTCCAAAGCCATCGCAGCGTAGTAGCGGTAATCTTGCCAATAGAGAAAGAATCTCGCCCCCACAAAGAGGGTCACGAGCGCTAAGATGGCAAAAGCAACTTTTTTAATTAAAGACATCTTAATCAGCTATCTTAGGGTAAATATGCATTTTTACAACAATCCCCTTGAAATCAGCCCATTTTTTAACTATGACTTGAGCTCTATTTTGAGCTAACTAGAGCTAAACAGGAGTAGAAAGCCGTGGCTAGAAGATGCGCAATTTGTGAAAAAGTACCAGTAACCGGAAATAAAATCAGCCATTCCAATATCAAAACCAAGATCCGTCACTTCCCCAATCTTCAAAAAGTTCGGGCAGTTATCGATGGAGTGACTCAAAGAGTTTACGCTTGCACCCGTTGCTTACGTTCAGGCTTTATCAATAAGCCTGTAGCTGTTAAGCGCCCAGTGCAAACCGCTTAGTCCTCTCTTTTGAAATCTCAAAAGTAGGATTTACGCTCTTAAATTTTAGATTAGGGCGGTAGTCTTCAAGGCTACCGCCCTTTTTCTTTGCTCTTGGCCCGCCTTGCATTGAGCTAGCTCAAAAATCAGACCCTCAAAGTCTAAAAAGGAGAATCTCAATGAATGAACTGATTTATGGAAACTCTGAAGCTTTTAACAAGGTAGTCGCCAAAGTAGAGCTTTATGCCCCCCATCCTTGGCCGGCCCTTATCCTGGGTGAGACCGGGGTGGGCAAAGAGCTTATCGCTAAAAAGATTCACCAACTTTCCCATCGGCATGCCATGCCCTTTGTTCCTATTAATTGTAGTGCTATCCCCTCGGGCCTCTTTGAAAGTGAACTCTTTGGCTATGAGAGAGGAGCCTTTTCAGGAGCTGTAACCCCCTCGAAAGGGCTAGTTCGCATGGCCCACGGAGGGACCCTTTTTCTCGATGAATTGGGCGAGTTAGACTTAAATCTTCAAGCCAAAATTCTACGCCTGATTGATTCGGGCGAAGTTCGCTCGGTAGGCTCTCAGCGAATAGAACAGGTCAATGTGAGAGTGGTCGCTGCGACTCATGTCGATCTTCACACAGCTGTAGCTGCAGGACTTTTTCGGCAGGATCTTCTTGAAAGACTCTCAGTCTTAAGAATTCAAGTGCCTTCATTAAACGATCGCAAAGAAGATATTACTTTAATCGCCTCTGCTATTTTAGAACGCTTGGGGGCGAAATTCTCTTTAGAGGACTTAAGGTGCCTTGAAACCTTCCATTGGCCTGGAAATGTTCGACAATTAAGAAACCTTTTAATCCGCGCAACGGTAATGGGAAAAATGCGAGTTCAAGAGCCCCTCCTTAAGCAGCTTCTAGTTGAGGAGCACCAAGAAAGGCTAGTGATTTCTGCCCCCGCAGATCGAGACGCTTTACTTGAAGGTAGTCTTGAGGCTATTGAAAGAGAGGTCATCGTAGAGCGGTTAAAGAAACATCACGGCAATCGAAAAGAAACAGCAAAGGACTTAGGCATTGCAAAATCGACACTCCATGAAAAATTGCGCAGATGGAAAGAAGATCCCTCCGTCCAAAAAAATTGGCCCGTGGCTCGTTGGACTACTCCTCTTAGCCTCCAGTAGTTGGGCCAATACCGACCGCATTAGTTGGATCATTGAGCAGATAGTTTTACCCCCGCTTCCTCCCGTTGCGGAGAAAGCGGGATTTCAAGCCATGGCGCAGGGAGTGAACTACTCCGATGCATTTTCTCTGCTAGGCCATGTTTTGTATGACTCTAGATTTTTAGACTTTGGCGGAAAATATTCAGAACGTCTTTTTCCGGCATGGACCGAAGAGGGAAAATCTCTACGACAAGAAAGTTTGGGTCTTAAGAATAGTTTTGCCTTTCAAATCGGAAGAGGATTTTTAACTCAAGAAAACCATTTGGGGCGAATCAGTGCCGAATGGATTCAGTTTGAACCCTCTACTTTCCGCCTTCTACGAATCGGATTTAATACGGCTATTCTAGATACGATAGATGTCCCTTGGATTTTAAGACTCAACTTCCACGCGCTTCTGCCGTTAAGACAACCCACCCAGTCGGCTCGATCGCTTTCCACCGAAGGGATCAAAGAAGGGGTGATTTACAATTCCTCTTTTGAAATTGGACAAAAAGTATTGATAGGCAGCCGCGCCTCATTCCAATTAGGGGCAATGATGCATTGGACGTACCGCTCAAGAAAAATTCCCGAAGATGTCGAACACGTCGGCCAGCCCTATGAACACATGCTATTTTCCTTAGGCCCGTGGGCCGAATATGGGAACAAAACTAGCCAAGTCCGGTTAGCGATCCCCTGGAGAATTTGGCTAGACAAAGAAATATTTAGACGGCCTCAAACCACTTCAGGCTCAGAGGAAGTCTTAGTGAGATATCCTAATGAGATCTCCCTCCCTGATGTATCGTTGGTTTTGGCTCTTGCCCTTTAGGATAGGGGAATCCCCCTTTAGATTCCTGCTTATCAATAAAATTTTCGTAAGGACGTTTACCTACTTTATCCATGTCTCGCCATGAAAAGTTCACAAATAACTCTTTAGCATTTCTTACAAACCCTTCTTCAAATTCTTTTAAACGGGTAATGATTTTTTCGTTTTTTCTAAAGAGCTCTTTAGCACTTTCGTAAGCTTTGTAATCCGTTTCTTGGTAAGGCTCTGCTTTAAGAGTCAGTTTGTCCATTTCGTTTTGCAGCTGGGCTATTTGGGTTTGAGCCTCTAGCATTTGTTCTTGAGTTAAGGGGTTTTCAGAATCGATAAAATTAAAATTTCCTCCCCCGGTTTCGGGGGTCCCATTTAACCCTCTATTTTCCAATAAGTTTTGAAAAGAAGTATCAGCCCCATTTTTTCCAAAAGTCGATTTTCCAGAGAGAGCCCCATAAGGGGAGCCTCCCATTTCACCCACTTTTTGGTTCTGTAAATCTTTTTTGGAAAACTCAAGTTCACTGAGTTGAGCTAAAGGCAAAGGCAAGTTTCCGTACTGTCCCATTTCTTGAACTTGCTCGGTTAAACGAGCCAAAGGTTCGTTGTTTTTTTTATTAGCGACTGAAGAGGGATCTTGAACTGCAGAGAGCGCTCGAACAGGAGATTCTTTTAAAGTCGTCTCAAATACTGCCTCAAAATCTTGAGCCCATTCAAAAAGAACCTCTAAGCCTGAAGGTTCTTCTCTGACAATTTTCTCTTGAACCCCATCGATTTCAAAGGCTCTTAGAGGAGAAATAAAAATCAGCATCCCCCCGAATAAAAGGGCTAATTGAAATCTGAAAATAAAATCTCTATGGCCTAATCCACTCATCAGAACCACTTCCCCTTAATACACTTGGGATACACTTCTAGAACAAATATCCTAAAGAAAATTGCAATTCATTGGCCATACGGAGCAAGACTGTTTTTAAGACTTTAAGTCTTCAAGTTAAAAGCGCGTATTTGTACTAGGAAGAGGGAATCACACTCTCTCTGATGGGGTCTCTTCGAAGCGTAGAATGCTGAATAGGTTTTAGACCAACCGTCTTAGGCTAGCCACCATTTCAATAGCGGTATCGACGGCCTCTTTTCCTTTGTGACCGTGTTTTCCACCGCAACGATCCAGGGCCTGTTCTTCGGTGTCGGTGGTCAAAACTCCAAAAACGACGGGAATATTTTGGTTTAAAGCCACTTGAGAGCAGCCTTGAGTGACCGACTGACAAACATAATCATAGTGCGAAGTTTCTCCTCGAATCACAGCCCCTAAACACACAATAGCTCCATAAGGAGATCGGCGAAGAGCCAACCTTTGTGCCGCAATAGGAATCTCTATCGCCCCTGGCACCCAGACCACCGTGATATCACTGTTCGCAAAACCTCTTTCTTTGGCTCTGGCTAAAGCCCCATCTAAAAGTTTGGTAGTCACTTCCTCGTTAAATCGACTGACCACAAAAGCTAACCGGCAATGCACATCCACGTTTTGCGAGTTAATCATTTCCATAGTTCAATTTAAGTTAAGCAAGTGGCCTAACTTATCCCTTTTAGTCGTTAAATAATTTAAGTTTTTGTGATTGGGTGGCATTTCAATGGGAACTCTCTCTACGATTTTCAAACCAAATCCGTCGAGACCATAAATTTTTCGAGGATTATTAGTAAGAAGTTTCATTTGACTGACGCCTAAATATTTTAAAATCTGAGATCCAATGCCGTAATCCCGGTGATCTTCTTTAAATCCCAGTTTGTGATTAGCCTCAACCGTATCGAGCCCTTCATCTTGAAGCTCATAGGCTCTAATCTTATTGGCAAGTCCAATGCCTCGACCTTCTTGCCTCATATACAAAAGAACGCCACCCGCTTTACCAATTTGCGATAAAGAAGCCTGTAACTGAGCTCCACAATCACATCTCATCGAACCAAAAGCATCGCCCGTTAAACACTCCGAATGGGCTCTGACTAAAGTGGGACTATCGGACTGAATATTTCCTGAAATAAGAGCCACATGCTGGGCGCCATCCAAAACACTTTCAAAAACTTTTAAAGTAAATTCTCCGTGCGGGGCTATCGGCATTTTTGAAGAAGCTACTTCTTTCACTAAGCATTCCTTCTTCATGCGATATTTAATGAGATCGGCGATCGAGACAATTTTTAACTGATGTTCCTTGGCGTAAGGAATCAGGTCTTTCAAACGAGACATACTTCCATCGTCGTTCATGATTTCACAAATTACCCCTGCAGGCTGTAATCCCGCCAATCGAGCCAAATCAACACTCCCTTCAGTTTGTCCGGCTCGAACTAAAACTCCACCTTCTTTGGCTCTTAAAGGGAAAATGTGCCCTGGCATCACAATATCTTTGGGACCACTTAAAGGATGAGAGGCCACCGCAATGGTTCTAGCTCTATCGGCAGCTGAAATTCCCGTTGTCACACCGCTGGCAGCTTCAATCGAAACCGTAAAAGCCGTCCCATAAGGTGACTGGTTCTCTTTGACCATCATGGGAATTTGGAGCCGACTTAATTGTTCATCCGTCATGGCAAGACAAATCAAACCACGACCGTATTTAGCCATGAAGTTGATATGCTCGGAAGTGACCTTTTCTGCGGCCACCACAAGGTCCCCTTCGTTCTCTCTATCTTCATCGTCTACTAAGATCACCATTTTCCCGGCTTTAAGATCTTCAATAGCCTCTTCAATTAAAGACAAAGCAGAAACCTTTTGAATTTCACTCATAGTGAATTTCCTTCTAACGCATTTGGGGTAGATAACGCCCCCATGTTTTTCAACAACTGCCTTACTTCGTTGACGACCACTTTGGCCATCCAATCGCACTCGATGTTGACTTCATCCGACTCTTTTAACAGCGAAAGATTGGTTCTTTCTAAAGTGTGAGGGATCAACATGACAGAAAAGCTCTGAGGTAAAACTTCATTGATCGTTAAACTCACCCCATTGACTGTGACACTTCCCTTGGGAGTCATAAAAGATTGACGGGAAGGATCGATTCCAGAGAACCAAATTTCTTTAAACTCGCCATGGGTTTGAAGGGTTTTAACTTGAGCAGTTTGTTCCACATGTCCGCTCACCCAATGGCCCCCAAATCGATCTGACGCTTTTAAGGCTCGCTCTAAATTAATTCGCCGGCCACTGAACCCCTTTTGACATGTCGTAAGCCGTTCCGTCTCGGGAGAAATTTCCACTGAAAAGGTTCCCCCGTTAAACTCGGTTACGGTCAAACAGACGCCATCGATGGCAATACTTTCCCCCAACGAAAGCCCTTCAAATTGGCTTTCGATAACCCAAGTTACCCCTCGATCGGAGCGGCGGGTTTCTTTAATTATTCCAGTATGATCCACTATTCCGGTAAACATACTTCTTAACTCTCTTTTGACGGCGATAGACCTACAGGCTCGCTTATACCATAGGGGCTTTGTTTTTCATGCTAAAATAAGGCATTCATGAAACCCCGATTACGCATCGCTATGATAAGCCCTACTTTAGGCGCGGCCTTTGGGCTCGAGCAAGTTTTGATGACTTCGGTAAATGGGCTTAGGCAAAGAGGCCATCATGTGATTTTGATTGGGGAAAAGGCTTTCGATTCTTTACCCAAAAATGAAAATCCCATTTTGATTGAGGGACTTTTTTCAACTCCGGCTCTACTTAAACCAGGCCAATTGAAACGGGTCAAAAAAGCTCTGAATAACGCCCTTAAAGAATCTCACCCCGATGTGGTTCACTTCCTAGACCAACCTCATGCAGACCTCATCGATTTAGCCACCCAAAATTATCCCTGTGTTTTGACGGCCCACACAGTAGCTCCCACTTGCCCCGAAAGCCACCGATTAGCCAATGAAACTGGCATTTGTGAAAAACCTAGTGGCTGGGGATGTCTTGTACAAAATAAAACGGTGAATTGTTTAAACCAGTTTAAATCGGATCTCCATCGAACCCACGTGATTTACGAATTTGAATCGAAAAGAAAAGCGACTCAAAAAATGAAAGCGATTATTGCCATCAGTCGCTATGTGGAAAGAAAACTTTTGGAGAACGGCTTTTCGAGAAGCCAAGTTAAACTGGTTTACAATCCCCTTCCCCAATGGGGCTCCTGGGAAGGACCGGTCTCTACTTTCTCTCAACGACCTCTTTTGATTTCTGCATGTCGTTTGGTTCCACTCAAAGGGCTTGAGTATGCTCTAAGAGCATTAAAGAAAGTGGAGTCATTAGATTGGGAGTACCACATTTTAGGGGAAGGCCCTTTAAGAAATTCGTTAGAAAAATTGGCTAAAGATCTTCAACTAGAACAAAGAGTCCGTTTCTTAGGAAAAATGCCTAGAGAAGAAACCCTTAAGCTTATCCAGTCTGCGACTTTGTTTTTACAGCCCAACGTAGGGCCAGAAGGATTTGGCCTTTCAGTGGCAGAGGCGCTCAGTTTAGGCACTCCAGCCCTTGCTTTTGATACTCCAGCCCTAAATGAGATTATTGAACATGGGAAAAACGGCCTTTTGGTCCCATCGAAAAATGTCTCAGCGTTGGCCGAAGCTATTCAATGTTTATTGCAGGATAATGAACTTCTTTCTCGGATGGGAGAGTACGGCAAAAAACACACCCTCGCCCATTTTTCAGAAAATGCTTTTATGGATTCGACTCTGAAACTTTATCAAGAGATCGTTTAAAAATGAAAAGAGTCCTTCGACAAAATCAATTTAAAGTGGGTATTTTAGTCTTTCCTTTAGAGACGATATTGCTTCTTGTGATTTTTTTCTCTTCTTTCAATCCAACCTTTTCAGACTCTGCGGACTGTGCGGTCTCTTTGTCTAAACTGAGTTTACAGAGGGAACGACAAAAGTCTTCGGATTCTGCCGAATCTCGATTAGACTCAGCCAAACTCAAACGCCTGATTGAATTACAAACGACTGGACTCAATCGACCTCTTGAATTGGCAGAACAGGCAGAACTGCGCAGTTTAAAAGAAGAATATAAAAATCTCGCCATTGAGCAAATGAATCAACACCTCAAAAATCGAATTGAGAAAGTGTTGAGTAAGCCCAAAAAAATAAGATCGGTTGTAGATAGGATCAATTTGGTTCGTGAATTTAAGGGATATGAATTTTACAGTACCCCCTTAGATGAAATGACTGCGATGGATTCTATCACCAAACTTGAAGCGCCGGAGGGGGGATGGAAAACTTTTGAGGAATTCAAATCAAAAACCGCTCATCTTTTCTCCGAAGCTACTGACAACCTCGAAGAACAGGAAGAGGCTTGGCGTGTTTATCAAAAAGTGACGCAGGATCAATCCACTATCCCTTTTCTGGGACGCCGAGAGTCTTTCGAAGCCATCAAGCTACAACCTCTTCCTCAAGGAGCCCCTTCCTATTTGGGACAACGGTACCAATTTTTGTGGTCGGATCGATGGACCCCAGTCATCAATGACTTTTACATACTGGGCATTATCCACTCCAAAAAATTGGCTAAATTCATGGAAAGCCAAAGCAATGACCCTAGAAAGTTAGTCAGGGACAATATCACCGATCGAAACACGACCGTTTTTGAATTAAGACAGCTTCAATTAAGAGGTTGGAAAGCCAATCCCTTTGGATTTGTCTCTCCCCAACCGTGAGTTTCCAAGAGTTCCCCACAAAAGGCTTGAAAATTGGCCGATAACTTCTTACTCTCCGGCAACTTAGAGGAAAACACTATGCGCATCATTTTAAGTTTAGTTCTTTTTAGTTTAAGCAGTTGGGGAAACACTTTTCAGTCCTCTCAACTCTCTCCCAACTTTAAATTTGATTACAACGATGTAAACTGGGAAATGGTTCCCCCGCGGATCGAAAAAGGGGAAGCTCAGCAAGTGGATAAAACCATGGCTCAGCAGACTTTAGTCACGATTCAAAGAAAAACAGCGGATGAAAAATATCGCGCCCGATTTCATGTGGTGACCGATTCTCTGGAAAAATTTAACGACCCCAAACTCCCTCAAATTGTTCAATACCAGAAGCATTCAGTTGAGTTTTTAAAAAGCCAAAGATTTCAAATGTTGTCAGTAGAGCCGGTCACTCTTCCTAAAGTAAAAGAAACCGCCGTTGAAATTATCGCTAACCAAAGAGATTTTGGTCTTAAATTCAAACAGGTCATTTTTATTCATGAGGGAAAAGCTTACCTTTTAACAGCGACCACTCGGACTGAAAAATTTGATACCTACAAAAATGAAATCTCAGCTATGTTCGACAGTTTTCAGTTTTTCTAAAGACTCAAGTTCGCTAAAGAATCAGAAAAGTGATCTCTCAATTCCTATTTTTCTTCGAGATAGATAGAGTACTGGGCTGCGAAAAGAAAGATTCTAGACAGGTAATAGATCCACACCGAAGCTAATAGAAACGTAAAAAAGGGGCCGTACATGCCTTCATTAGCCCTTTTAAAGTACCAGGCATACCCCTGGTAACACGCTCTTCCCAAAATACAAAAGAAGACAAAAAGCAAGCTGCCCTTAAAAGCGTTGTACCAGCGCACTTTTTGAGTGGGCATAATCTTGTAAATGGCTGTCACACTTCCGATCACGCTAAATAACCCTATCAAAGCTGTTATCGCGTTCAAAGTTAGGCTTCCCAAATGGCTTAGATACTTGGGAAACAAAATCGCTAAAATCTCCGCATCGGTGGTAGAAACAAGAACAAAGGCAGTACTTCCTAAAACTACGATAAGAAAACAAAACAACGACATGAAAGTCGCCCAAAATCGATTTCGATCCCCTCCGACGGTAGAAATTTTTGAAAAAGCAAATTGGAGAGAATCAAACAACTCATAGGATGACCAAATTAAAACCAATAGAGTGAAAAAATCACCCACGCTATTTTGCTTTAACACAATCACTAACCCTTGGGTTACGCTGGCATCCAGTGAGGGAATCAACCGATGAAGAAAATGGCCCAACTGTTCGGGAGATTGATCCAAGGAGCTGGTGTGGGTAATAAGGAAATGGCTTGCTACAAAACTCAGAATAAAGAGTGGCAAAAGCGAAAAGAGTGAAAAAAAAGCCACACTCCCCGAAATAATCGCAATGTTATTTTCACTAGCTAATCGGTGGGTTCCTTTAAGATCCGAAAGAAACGCTTTGAATTGAAGGTGTAAGATCTGCATATGCCAGGCTTTTTTATCTTATCGGCATAAAACCCCTATTGTTTTAGGCGCTGTTCCATGACAGGATCCGGGCATGGCTAAAGTCTTATTTACGACCCTGGGAAGTTTAGGGGATCTCCACCCCCCTATGGGAGTCGCGTTAGAAATGCAGCGACGAGGCCACGATGTCACACTCGCCGTGAGCGAGTATTATCGAAATTATGTCGAAACCGCAGGCCTTAAATTTCATCCGGTACGACCTAATATCGAACCTCACAACAAGATTATTTTGCGTTCGGTTTTAGAACCGATTCAAGGGGCCAGAGTTCTCCATGAAGATTATATTTTTCCTTCGATGCCGGCGTATTACGAAGATCTTTATCCTCTTGTCAAAAACAGTGATCTTTTTGTTTCAAGTATCCTTGGTTATGCGGCGCCACTGCTGGCTAAGACGACTGGAACTCCATGGGTGAACGCTTTACTCTCACCTATGGCTTTATGGTCCGCTTATGAACCCCCAGTCTTGCCCCCCATCCGCGGGTTAAGATTTCTCTGGCACAAAACCCCCCGACTCAATCGATTTATTTTAAATTCGATTTTTAAATCTTTTGATTCGATAGCAGAACCTATTCATTTATTGAGGGAGCAAGTGGGGTTACCTCGGATCAATCTCTACACGGAAGGGCAACATTCTAAGCCGTTGACTCTATGTCTATGGTCTCAGCTTTTCGGCTCTCCTCAACCCGATTGGCCGTCCTGTGCTAAAGCCCTAGGTTTTGTTTTTTATGATCCCAAACAAAACCTCCCTTTATCCGAAGAGCTTGAACACTTTCTTCAAGAAGGAGAACCTCCTTTGGTTTTTACTTTAGGCTCAACGATGGTGGAAGATGCTTTAGGTCACATTGAGCTTTTCATCGAAGCAGCAAAGCGTTCTCACCATCGTGCGGTGATCACCGTAGGAAAAACCTTTTTGCCCAAGTTTCGGCCCCTAAGTCATTCGAAATTGCTTTTTGTCGACTACGCTCCTTACGAAAAACTTTTTCCAAGAGCCTCTTTGATTATTCACCAAGGGGGCGTAGGCACCACGGCTCAAGCTTTAAAAAGTGGAATCCCTATGATCATCACTCCCAGTGTCATGGACCAAATCGATAATGCCGTTCGAGTTCGACAAATGGGAGCCGGTTCCTATTTACTCGACACCGAACTCAGCGTTGAAACATTGGTTCATCAAATCCAAACTTCCTTAAAGGCCGTTTCATTACAACAACACTGCCGAACCCTGGGGGCTAAGATAACTCAGGAAAACGGAGTTCTTCGAGCTGCAGAGGCTTTAGAAGGGTTACTTTCTAGTCGATAAAAACCTAATGGGGTAGAATTTGAAGGAAAACATGGGTTTTATTTTTCTTCAGGATAGTTCTTTTCTCTCCACGCTTTGATTCCACCATCCATAGAAATCACTTTTTTATATCCCATCCGTTGCAAAGTTTCGGCAGCAAGAGCTGAGCGATACCCACCGCCACAATAAAGCACGATCTCAGCGTCTTTATCCGGGATTAAGACCTCAATGTCTCTCTCAATAATCCCTTTTCCAATGTGTTTAGCTCCCTTGGCACGGCCTTGCTCCCACTCAGAATCTTCTCTCACATCGACAAAATGAAATTTCTCTCCATTCGACAAACGTTTAAACACTTCCTCCACTGTGGTCTCTGTAATTTTCTTTTTTGCCTCGCTACAAATTTTTAAAAATCCAGGGGAATGGTTCATGAGATCCTCGCTGATCGTAAAAGGGGTGCTAGCTCCTTCGAAATCAATCGTTGGGCTTGAGTAAGATCCACTTCGTGAGCTTGTTGGATCCCCTCGCACAATTGAGAGAGTATTTTATCCTGTAAAATTCCAGCCTCAAGCGCGATGCGGTAAGGAACTCGACTAAAAGACACTAAACGATAGCGCGAAGTGTAATCCATCGGAAATTGCTTCTCTAAGATTTTTTCCACTTCTTTGGCCAATAAAAATTTGCGATCACCGACCTTGTCGCGCATCTCTACAAAGTTTTCAACGGCCAAATCAGCAATGGCATCGGCATTGGCTTTTCTCACTTCACTAAACTCTCGAAATAGACTTTTCCAATTGGAGATGGGAGCAGGCTTAAAGACTCGCTCATAAAGCTCCCAAAAGACCGTAACATCTTCAAATCCACAATTCATTCCCTGCCCAAAAAAGGGAACAATCGCATGAGCGGCATCCCCTAACAAAACTGCATCCCCTTGATAATTCCAAGGGGAACATTTCACAGTCACCATGTGACCCGTGGGATGATCAAAAAACTGTTGGCTTAAATCGGGAATCAGGGGAACCAAATCAGGAAACTGCTCAGAAAAAAAGCTTTGAACCCTCTCTGGAGTATTTAAAGATTCAAAGCTTAAAGTTCCCTGATGAGAAAGAAACAATGTGCAGGTAAAACTTCCGTCAAAATTGGGCAGAGCAATCACCATGTAAGAGCCACGCGGCCAAATGTGAAGCCCATGTTTCTCCATTTTGAAAGTCGATTGAGGACCTGGAGTCATCGTTAATTCTTTATAGCCGTAATTTAAAAGCGATTCAGACTCCTCATGGTGAAATTTTTCCTTCATCGTATGTCGCAACACCGAAGCAGAGCCATCCGTGCCAAACACTTGCGAAAAAGAAACGTGTTTTGAGTCTTTTGTTTTATCGTTTTGAAAATTAAGCTTTTTATTTCCAAAATCGACCGAAACCAATTTTTCTTGAAAGTGAATTTTTACTTTTCCCGTTTGTTCCGCAATACTCATCAGCATTTTGTTGAGCTCAGAGCGAGAAATAGAATAAATGCTCTCAGAATCATCTTTACCATAGCGCTGAAAAACGGTGGGACCTGAGACCGGATGGATGATCCGTCCTGGCATGGCAATCGCTTTTTTCATGATGGATTCTTGAATTCCCAACTTTTCTAACGCGTGAATCCCTCTGACCGACATAGCTAAATTGATGGAGCGTCCGGCACTAATCGACTCTTTTCGCATGTCGACACGTCTTTCATAGATATCCACTGAGTAGCCTAATCTAGCTAATACCGTTCCCAATAAGGACCCCACGAGTCCAGCGCCCACCACAACCTTATTTTCAGACTGATTTGACATGTTTTTTTAAAATTTCACAAAGTTCAAAAATATCTTGGAAAGAATTATACAAAGGCACAGGAGCAAACCGCAAAACTCCGGGTTCGCGATAGTCGCATTTCACCCCTTCTTGATTTAACTTTTCCATTAAACCCTTCCCCTCTTTTCCAAAGGAAAGAGAAAGGGCACAACCCCGCTCTTCAGACTGGGCAGGCGTGATCACTTTAAATGAGTGGGTTCCCATCTGATTCAACAGAAACTCAAAATACCCGGTTAAAAGTTCACTTTTTTTTCTAAGTGCAGTCATTCCAACTTCATCGAAGAGCTCCATCGAAGCCCGTAAAGTAGCCATGGGTAAAATGGGTGGATTACTCAATTGCCAGCCCTCAGCTCCAGCCATTGGGACAAATTCCTTCTCCATAAGAAAGCGTTTTACTTTATCATGACCCCACCAGCCCTCTAATCTTAGCAAATGAAAAGAGCGCGCATGTCTCTCATGAACAAAGCAGCCCCCTAAAGCCCCAGGCCCGCCATTGAGATATTTATAAGAACACCATACGGCAAAATCGACCCCGTCCTCATGGAGCGTCAATTTTAAATTGCCTGCTCCATGGGCTAAATCCACTCCAAAAGCGATCCCATATTGCTCAGCCAGTTTTGAGATTTTTTTTAAGTCAAAGGCCTGCCCCGATCGATAGTTGACCTGGCCTAGTAAGATCAAAGCCAATGAATCCTTATTTTTGTGAACTAAAGATTCCAAATCTTCAAAACGAAGAAGCTCTTCTCCTTCACGGGATTTCCATTCGAGAACCGTTTGTTTGGGATCTAACCCATGTAGTTTAGCGTGAGAAGCTACCGCATACTGATCCGAGGGGAAAGCCCCCGCCTCAACAAGAATTTGAAATCTCTTTGGGGTTGGGCGATAAAATGAAGTCAGCATTAAATGAAGATTCACCGTTAAAGTATTCATCACGACCACTTCAATCGGTTTTGCTCCTACAAGCCTGGCCGTACTTTCAGTTAAAAACTCATGGTAAGGATACCAAGGATGTTTTCCTTGTTGATGTCCATCGACGGCAAGTTTTTCCCAATCCGATAAAACCTCTTCGACGTAACTGCGAGTTTTCTTGGGTTGAAGCCCCAAGGAGTTCCCTACAAAATATAAAACATTCTTTCCTTGAGCCTCTTTGGGAAAGTAAAATTCATTTCGATAGCGTTTCAGAGGATCGGAGCTATCCCACTGTAAAGCAAAGTCAGCCCCTTTTTCAAAATGAACCGTTTTCACTCGCGAAACCTATCCTTGGTCAATCCGAGCCAATTTAAAGCATTGTTTGCTAAAAGATTTTGACGAAGCTGCGGTTTTAATCCTTTTAGAGATTCAATCAGCCCCCCCGGTTCAGCCTCTCCCAGAGGAAAAGGATAATCACTTCCCATGGCCACTCGGTCCTCTCCAAATACTTGTAAACAATAAAGAAGAGCTAAGGGATCATGAACTAAAGAATCAACCCAAAATTTTCCTAAATACTCTCTTGGATTAATTCGGTTGTCCAATGCGCAAAGATCAGGGCGAACCAGCCAACCCTGTTCAACTCGACCTACCGTAATAGGGAAAGCTCCTCCCCCGTGGGCAAATGCCACTCGAAGATTGGGGAGACGTTCAAAGACTCCTCCAAAGATCATCGAACAAATCGCTAGTGAAACCTCAGCTGGCATTCCCACTAACCAAGGTAACCAATATTTGGGCATCCTTTCAGTTCCCATCATGTCCCAAGGATGAATAAAAATTGCAGCCCCCAACTTCTCAGCCGCTTGAAACACGGGAAAAATCTCCCGATTTTCAAGGTTCCATTGGTTAACGTGAGAACCAATCTGAACCCCTGAAAGTTTGAGTTCGTTCACACAACGATGGAGTTCCTCCACCGCTAGAGCTGGATCTTGCATCGGAAGAGTCCCTAGCCCCACAAAACGCTTAGGATATTTTTCAACTACACTCGCAATATGATCATTAAGAAACTGAGCAATTTCTAAGTTATCCTTACCAGCAATGTGGTAATTGAACATCACTGGCACTGTAGAAAGAACCTGCACATCCACATTATTATCATTGGCCTCTTCAATGCGTTTCTCCGGATCCCAACAATTACTTTGAATCTCTCTAAAGACACGCCCGTCATCCCACATCATTTTGGCGGAACAACTTGTGGATTTTGCTAATTCAATAAATCCCCCATAACCGAACTTTTTCTTAAAGCTTGGGATCTCGGGAGGAAGAATATGGGTGTGGATATCAATTTTCATTTTTTAGGATGCTCCCGACCGCACTTCGAACAGGTTGTATTTTTAGAATTAGAGTAGAATCTTTCAAAAACGGGAGGAAGATCGGTCACAATATCGGTGACGAATAAAAATTCCTCATAAAGTTTATGTTGGCACCCCTCACAGAACCAAACAAAACCGTCCTTTTCTCCGGGCAGCCGCTTCCGCTCAATCACTAACCCCACACTGTGGGCAGGACGTTGGGGAGAATGGGGCACTCGAGGGGGGAGTAAAAAAATTTCCCCTGCCTTAATGGGAAAATCGATAAATTTTCCCTGTTCGAGCATTTTTAGGTTCATTTCCCCTTCAAGCTGGTAGAAAAACTCCTCCCCCTGATTGATATGATAATCACTTCTGCTGTTGGGCCCCCCAACGATAGTGATCATAAACTCCCGATTGACCCAGATCTGTTTGTTCCCCACAGGGGGTTTAAGTAAACTTCGATTCTCTTCAATCCACTGCATTAAATTGATAGGCGGTAACACGTCCAAATAGCTCCATGTTTAATAAGTGACCTTACTGCTTTTACTTTAGGAGTGAAGCCTCTGAAATTCAAGGAGAAGTTCCTCTTGTCTTCTTAGCTAAACCCAGTATTTAATGTTCTTTACTAAACCCAAAGGTCTTTGGAGGAACCATGGCTTTAACCCCATCCAACATGCTGCCCTTAGGAACTCTAGCTCCCGATTTCAAGCTGCCTGACACCGATGGCAATTTTGTCACTTTAAACCATTTTCCCAAACCCAAGGGTTATTTGGTCATGTTTATTTGTAACCACTGTCCTTATGTAGTTCATCTTAAAAAGCATCTGGCTCAAACTACTTCGGAATTTATCAACCAGGGGATTGCTGTTTTTGGAATTAATTCTAACGATGTCGCAAACTACCCGGAAGATCATCCTGACAAAATGAAACTAGATAAAAACTCTTTCCACTACTCTTTTCCCTATCTTTTTGATGAATCTCAAGCAGTCGCCAAAGCCTACCAAGCGGCATGCACTCCCGACTTTTTTCTTTTTGATGCGAATAAAAAATTAGTATATCGCGGACAGTACGACAAGAGTCGCCCCAAAAATCAAGAGCCCATCACAGGAGAGGATCTTAAAAACGCAGTGAGATCGGTTGTTGAGGAAAAAAGTTTAAATATAGAACAGATTCCTAGTATCGGTTGTAATATCAAATGGAAATAATGACTCGGGTAAGATTATAGTTTTTTAAAGATATCAGCCATTTTTATCCCGTAGAGCTTACAAATTTTCCATAGGGTGTAGATCGTAAAATTTTGTCCTGCTTCTATTCTCTGAAGATGTCGCCATGATTTCCAACCGTGCTCCTCGGTCTCTTCGAGAGTCCAACCTCGGTCAGTTCTCAATTTTCGAATTCGTTCGCGCAATACTTTCTGAAAAAGAATAAACTCTTGCTCTTTTTTTTCCATGTTCTGTTCTTTTGTGATTAAGAAGGTTTTAGCGTTCTTAGTGTTAACGATCCCCTAATTTTCCCTTGCCTATTTTTTACTATTCACTGACTTAATCTATTTTTTTATTAGTACATATTAAACATTAGCCCTCTTTAAAGATTTGTGTACGCTCGATAAGATGTATTTTTACATCAAATCAACCAGTTGTTACGTTTATCTCGTTCTTTTAAGTTTGACTTCTTTCACCTCCTTATCTCCAGAAATGAAATAAAACCCGTGGATCTCCCCCCCTTTTTCTAAAAACTGCCCCTTAATTTGGGCCCATTTATAGGTGTCCATTTCTCCCGTTGTTAACACCAATTGCCCTGACTCTTTATTGATATACCCATAGTTAAACGATTGGATAATAAAGTCCCAATGAAGTTCAGCCACGACTGCCCCTCCCCCCGTTTCTACTAACGTGAGTTTCAACGGACGCCCAAAGGCTTGCCCTTGATAGGTCCCCGACACCTTGACTGGAATTTCCCCCTTAGAAGGGAAAAGGGGAGAAAATCTGAATCGTTCTATTCCCTTAACTTTAACCAGGCCCTGATTGTTATTGAGTTCACCGTCAATCGAAAGCTTTTCCCCCATGAGCGCTATCTTAAAATTCAAATCCCAAGTCTGATAAGTCCTGTGAGGATAAATGGGGGATCCTTGGGCAAAGCGGTGAGCTTCGAAACTATCCGTTTCAGAGTTGTAATTGACTTGAAAGAAACCGTAATCCACCAAGTATCGTTCGCTAGCCAAGGTCGGTAGGGTTAGGGCAACAATATATTTACCATTCCCCAGTGTTGAAAGAATGAGCGTTCCGCTTCCCTGTTCGGTCGTGATGTCATAAATTCCTTCAGCATCCAAACTGATTATTTTAGCCGAGACTAAAAGGCGAGCCGACAGAGGCTCAAGATTTTGCAAAACCCCCAAAGCCCCAAATTCAAGCATCTTAGCTCGAATATCTTTTAGAACAGAAAAAACAAATTCTATTTGCTGATTTGAAACACTACGTTCTCCAAAGATTTGAAGCATCAAGTTGGCTGATTCAGCCCATTGTTGGGATAAAAAAGAAGAACTCATCTGTTTCCAAGCATCATAACTAGGGCTCTCACCCAACACTAACATTTTCCCTAGCGCCTCAAGAAAAATGGTTCCCGGGAGCAACTGTAAATAAACGGGGAAATAGCTACTTTCAGCTCCAATACTTTTTGAGTATTGAGTTAACCAAACCATGCACTGAAAAAGCTTTTGCGAAGAAGTGACGCCTCCCACTTGCTTCTGTATAAAACCAAGAACTTCCCCAGCCGCCATCCGACCACTTACATTTTGAAAAACTCGTTCTAAATCTTGTGAGCTAAAGGAACTTTGGCTTTTTAATATCTGTTGAACGGTTTCGGCCTGTAACTGTTCATACTCACTTAATACATAGGGTTCACTCCTGAGCGCTACAACTTCCTTTAAAGCAAAAGTGACTTTTTCATTCCACTCTATCAGTTCATTCACATTCTCAATTCGCTTTAAAAACTCAGACTGTTGATGGGCAGCCATGTACCGCGTTTGGGGCTCTGACATCTCCAAGAATATTTTCAATAAATCGGTAGAATCTTTTCGAAACGAAATCCACTTAAGAGCATTATGGGTCAACGCAAAAGAAAGCTCTCCTACGGGAGACCCTCCCCAGCTATCAAAATCTAGATCTTTAGAAATACGATTGAGTTTGGGAAGCAACAAAATAAATTCATAGAGTTCCGTTTTTGAAGTGAGTTGGGGTGCGATACCTTGTAGCTCTGAGGCTACTTTAATAAATTCCACTCGCCCTAAACCTGCCCTTCGAATGATTTCAGCTGAACTCAGTTTTTCACCCCTTAAGGGACCACAAAAGCCCACAAAAAAAGCAAAACTAAAAATACTTATGTTTCGCAAATAAAACAGTTTCACTCTGTATTTCATGGTTAAAACCTTTCAATAGCAGGCAGTGTTCTAAGTTTCGGAGCCTTTTCAACCCATGCCTTTAAATCAATAAACTCATAGCCCGCTTGTCGAGTTTGATTGATAAGCTTTTCAATTTCTTCCACATCTCCAGCAAATTTAGCTAACCCCTCGCTACTAGTTTGTTCTAAAAGAAAAGGGTGTATAAAATAGGAGGCCCAAGTATCGCGCAATTTTCTATTTCTTTTCATCGTTTGAACCATCTGATCGACACTTAAAGTCCTCATGACCTGTTCGTTGAGATAGGGTTGAACATTGCCTACGTTTTCAGGAATGATTCTTTGACCCAGAGAGTCCCCATAAATTTCAAAGGGAAAGAATTGCCCACTTGGCAACACATGGTTGGTATAATCAATTCTTAGATGATTAAAAAACCTTTTTCGCTCAAGGTGGGATTGATCATCATCCCCTTGAAAGGAGTTTAATTTAAGGCGATCAGGCAATGAAGGTTGTCCCTTTCTAATGAAGGGAAAATAGATCATACGTCCCATGTTCCAATCAAACACCTCAGAAAAAATGGAGTAATCTAAAGGAGAAGCCTGATAATGGGGCGAAATCCAGGCTACAGGGGTCACTTGGGCTTGTTGTAACAGTTCTCGACCTTCTCTCAGCCGATCCAAAACCCAGTTAGAAGAATCTCTATCCACTGGCTTGTTGTGCACCCTATCCCAAAATTCAAAATCATCTCCAGACATACCTGTAAACGGATTAGGGCTTTTAGCATATTGGTGAGTCACCCCATGAAAAATAAAGCTAGCCCCTTTGCTTTCGGCGTACTTCAGAAACTCAAGAAACTCTTTTTTCTTCGTTAAAGGCACAAATCTATCTGCTACCTTTTCTTGGCTGATTCCAAGTGGATCTGAAAAGACCGGAATCACTGTCATGCTAAAAGGGACTTTATGGGAATGAAGGAGATCTGTCATTTTGTAGAGCTGCCACATCTGAAGCTTAGCGTGAATATCCTCCAGTCGAAAAATCGCAGGCCGTTGCTCGTCGGACCGAATGGGTTTCTCTTCCAAAAGATCAAAAAGACAATCAGCTAAAATTAAATACCGATCGTCTTCAGTGGTGAAATAAAAGGGGCTATCTCCGAAATACCAATGATTCTCATTACGCAAAACATAGGGCGTTCGATTGTTTGTTTGGGTAGAATGGGTTGCCCAGCTCAGAACCCGACTAGGAGAACGAGAGGCCTTCACAGAGAATAATGAAATCTCAAAAGACGCCATGAATTTGTTTTTATCCAGCAAATCAAACTCACCATATTTAAAGAATCTTTCACCGTGATATTCATAAAACTTAAAAAAACCAGGACGGCCTTGAGGATCTTTATTCTCCTGATCAAGTTTAGAAAGCCCTAAAAATTCGACCCCCCACAGTTTATCTAAAACCTCAGGTGAAAGTTTCCAAACTTGGTAACCAGTCCAGAGCACATTCTTTTGAGTACTGACATAATCTTTAAAAAAAGATTCCGGGATTTTCGAGTTATAATGGGTGCCTAGGTAGATACTTGCCTGACATTTTTCTATTTCTCCCTTTTGATAGCTTTCGATCGGGGCGATATATTGTTGGATGTGGGGGAAATGACCTAAGAGATTTTGCAATAGTTGCGCATGAATTCTCCCAAGAACGTACTTAGGATTTTCATTGGGCATTTGATCATAATAAATCTGAACACATTTACCTTCGGAAGAAATAATATTTCTTTGAACAAAAAGAGAGGATACTAGAGCCAGAATTATCCAACCAGTTCGCAAAAGCGATCTCAAGCTACCTCCGAAAGTTCAGTGCCAAAATTCAATGGGAGTTCATGTTCAGTCTTACTCCAAACGTGTTGGGAATGGGTCCAGCGGCTACTTACCTCTTTAGCAATCGCACTTAAACTAGAAAAAAAATTAATTACGGTAGCCACGGGCCATCGAAATGGGATACCCCAAACCGCTGAATAGCCGTAGACACGAACCACTCCTAACATCCTCTGAAGGAGTCGATTCAACATCAGAAGAAGATTAGCTAACAAAAGCCAACGAATATCCAGATTGAGTTCATTCAGTTTTAAAGAAGTCATAGGATCTAATTCAAGCATCAAACCGATTAGGGTCATTGGATAAGTCATGCCAGAAACCAGATTAGAGACTAGGCATCTTCTATCTCTATAAAGAAAATATCGATTCCACTTGCTGCCTTCCCAGCCCAGGTTCTTCCAACCCTGGATAGCAATACCCAGCATCCAACGGGTTTTTTGTCTTACGGATCGGTGGAATTTTTTAGGAAAATACTCCCTTGTTGCAATAAAATGTTTGCGGAAGGTTTCAGGATCTACAAAGTAGGCACTCACAAACTTTGAGGGAAACCCCAATAGATGCGCTCGAATACCCAACTCGTAATCTTCAGTTAGACTTTTCTCGTAAAACACAAACCCGTATTTCGCGATCAGAGCAGAAACCAGGGGCAGCGAGAGCGCAGTTCCGACACCTGCAGAGGGAATAGCTGCACCCAAGGCTCCTCGTATGAGCAGATCTTTGGTGTGAGATTCAGCAAATTCATCAACATAAGTGCCCGCCACCCACTCATTCATCTTTACTTCAAGCGAAAACACTGGAATTTGGACAAAATCTGACTCATCAAGCTCGCTGTTCAAAAGTTTTAACGCCCAGGGGTCAATGATATCCTCGGAATCTTGAAGCAAAACGGCATCAAAGTTCTCTTTTCCTTCAGCGACTCGAATCCATTCAATTATCTGATTAAGCATTTGCCCTTTGGACGTGGGGCCGAAGTCAGAGTTCACCACCAGATGAACGCGAGAGTCTCTTTGGTTGGCTTGATTCACCTCAGAGATAGTTTCAGGATCATTCGGATAACACCCCACGAAAATTTCAAAGTTTTGGTATTTTATTTGTGACAGATTTCCAAGAAGCATTTTTCGAATAATTTGAGATTCATGCCAAGCAGGGATGACAATCGCTATCCGCTTTTCCTTTTTTAGTTCCATCTCCTTTGTTGTCTGGTTTGAGATAAACTTGGGCCCCATTCTTTTTGCATAAAAAAATCCATCGAGAAGCAAATCCTCAACTCCAAAAAACACTACCAAAAGAGACAC